>NZ_BCUX01000020.1 GCF_001591445.1 Neobacillus drentensis NBRC 102427
TTGCCAGGCACATTTAAAAAACAACCAGAAATGGTTGTTTTTTTGCGTTTGTGCCCGTGGGGGAGGAAAAAAGCCATGGACGGTAACAAAGAAGGGTCTTAAGTTACCGTAGAGGACTAAAAAGGCCATGGACGGTAACAAAGAAGGGTCTTATGTTACCCGAGAGGACTAAAAAAGCCATCGACGGTAACAAAGAAGGGTCTTATGTTACCTGAGAGGACTAAAAAGTCCTTCAACGGTAACTAAAGAGTGCTCCAAGGTTATCGCAACATAAACTGATACCAATAAAATTACTTTCCCATCGATTGTTTTTAACATCAAATATTGCAAACACTAAGTATGATTGGAAAACAAGTAGGTGATATGATGGATTGGATGGAATTTCTGCATCACTATAAACTGATAAGCATCCTATTAGCAGCTATTATTGCAAGAGTCATTGTTTTTATCATAAATAAAACGGTTCATAACTTTTTTCTAAAAACCCATTTCATTGAGGAACGTAAAGAGCAAACGATCGAAAGCATGCTGCGCTCGTTAACAAAATACACAGTTACCATTAGTTTCATCTTTTTTGCCATATCCGAATATGTAAGTAATTTTGGAAGAATTCTTGCCGGGGCAGGAATTCTCGGGGTAATCCTTGGGTTTGGAGCTCAAAGCTTAATCAAAGATATTCTTTCGGGTATTTTTTTAATTTATGAAAAGCAGCTGCATAAGGGCGATTTTATAACAATTAATAATACATTTAATGGAACGGTTGTGGATATTGGATTAAGGTTCGTAAAAATTCGAGAATGGAGTGGAAAGGTTTTAACGATTAGCAATGGAGAAGTAAAGCAGATTCATAACTTTAATATCGATAAAATGCGGGTGATTGAAAGGGTAGTGGTAAGCTATCGTGAGAATCCTGAACGAGTGTTTGAAATTCTTGAGATTGCTTGTGAAAATATAAATGAAGTACACAAACCGTGTCTAAAATTAGACCACTCCAATTGTCCAATAGAGCCGTTTAAAGTATATGGAATAACCACCATAAATTCGGGCTATCGAGGGATAGAATACACAGTGACTGGTCTGGTTGATGATGCCTATTACTGGGATGCAGCCAAGGGTGCAAGAAGAATTATCGCTCAAACCCTTTTCAATTATCAAATAAAACTGGCGGAAGATACCATGTTAGTAAGACAATTCGAAAATGCCTTAGTAAGAGAGGAAAAATAATAGTGGAATCGGAGGTAAGTATTGTCAATGGGTAAAAAGAAAATGCAATTTGAGGTTCAGGAAAATGAAAGTATTGAGGACTGCTTGAATAGAATGAAAAAGTTGGGATATACTCCTGTACGCCGAACGGAAAAGCCCATTTTTCAAGAAATCAAAAAAGGCAGTGAAACTATTTATGAACCTGTAGCGCGACAAATTATCTTTGAAGGCACATTAATCGAGTAAAACACGAACATTATAGTGTTATTTGAAAATAACGTTCGATTTATCTGTTGACACCTTCATGAGTTGATTGTAAGATATAGGAGTGAATTAAACAATTAATCTTTACCCTCGTATATCCATGGGGATATGGCCCATAAGTTTCTACCCAATAACCGTAAATTATTGGACTATGAGGGAAAGTCAATAAGTCTGGCAAATAAGGGGCAGCCCCTTACTTTATGTTGTCTATCATCATGATGCCCGGACAAATGGCTTTCTCTTTCTAGAGATGCTATTTGTTTCGGGCATTTTATTTTGGTAATAAAAGGGGGATTTTTGGATGACGGTTCTTGTTGGAGTTATCATGGGAAGTAAATCAGACTGGGAAACAATGAAACATGCCTGTGAAGTACTTGACCAATTCGAAATTACTTATGAAAAAAAGGTCGTATCGGCTCATCGGACACCTGATTTGATGTTTACATATGCGAAGGAAGCCAGAGAAAGAGGCTTGAAGGTGATTATTGCCGGAGCTGGAGGTGCGGCCCATCTTCCTGGGATGGTAGCGGCCAAGACCACCCTGCCAGTAATCGGAGTGCCCGTACAAACACAGGCATTAAAGGGGTTAGATTCATTGCTGTCAATCGTCCAAATGCCTGGTGGTGTACCCGTAGCAACCGTTGCAATAGGAAAAGCTGGTGCGGTGAATGCCGGCTTACTGGCCGCACAAATTTTAGCAACTGTTGATGCTGAACTCGCTGACAAATTAGAGGCTAAAAGAGAAGCTACCAAACAAGCGGTACTAGAAAGTAGTGATCAACTTGTCTAATAGAACCATTTTACCAGGTGCGACAATTGGAATAATTGGCGGCGGCCAGCTTGGCAGAATGATGGCGCTAGCGGCAAAGGCTCAAGGCTTTCGAATTGCAGTTTTAGAACCGACGGCGGATTCACCGTGCGGACAAGTTGCTGATATTGAAGTGATTGGGGCTTATGATGACCGCGAAGCCATTGGTAAATTAGCGGAAGTTAGTGATGTAATAACCTATGAATTTGAAAACATTGATGCCGATACATTAATGTGGTTATGTAATCAAGCCTATGTCCCGCAAGGCCCGAGGTTGCTAACCATCACGCAGGACAGGATTAAGGAGAAAGCGGCGATCCAACAATCAGGTGTAGAAGTAGCACCCTATGAAGTAATTTACAGCTTAGAGGATTTATTTTTAAAAATAAATACAATCAGTTACCCGGCCGTCTTAAAAACGGCAAGAGGCGGTTATGACGGAAAGGGTCAACTGGTGATTAGGGAACCGCAGGATTTATCAAAGGGTGAGCCCCTTCTAAAACATGGTGCCTGTGTATTAGAGAAATGGATTCCTTTTGAAAAAGAACTATCGGTAATTGTGACAAGAAAGCTTGATGGGGAAACTTCTTTTCTCCCAGTGGCTGAAAACATACATGTAGAGAATATTTTAGATACGACGATTGTTCCTGCACGAATTTCAGAAGTTTTACAGAGTGAAGCTGTACTACTAGCAAAGAAGCTGGCCGATTCGTTACAATTAGTCGGGACGCTGGCTGTCGAAATGTTTTTGACGAGCGATGGAACGATTTATATAAATGAATTGGCACCACGGCCGCATAATTCCGGCCATTTCTCAATCGAAGCTTGCGAGACGTCACAGTTCGAACAGCATATCCGAGCGATTTGTAATTGGCCGCTAGGGAATACGGGGCTATTAAAACCGGCTGTTATGGTCAACCTATTAGGAGAGCATCTTGAAAATCTATATGAGGAAATTCCGACGATGAACGACTGGAAGATTCATTTATATGGAAAGAAAGAGGCGAAAACAAAACGGAAAATGGGCCATGTGACGATTTTGCGAGATAGTGTCGAAGTCGCGCTTGCAGAAATGAAAGAAAGCAGTATCTGGAAAAGAGCTAAAGAAAAGATCGGGGGATAAAACATGATTGATCGTTATACACGACCGGAAATGGGAGCAATTTGGACAGAGGAAAACCGCTTTAACGCCTGGCTTGAGGTGGAAATACTTGCATGTGAGGCATGGGCGGAACTAGGTGATATACCAAAGGAAGATGTCAAGAAGCTTCGTGAAAATGCCTCTTTTAATATTGACCGTATTAAAGAGATTGAAGAAGAAACTAGGCACGATGTGGTTGCATTTACCCGCGCAGTATCAGAAACACTTGGGGAAGAGAAGAAATGGGTTCATTACGGGTTAACGTCAACGGATGTCGTCGATACGGCCCTTTCTTATATCTTAAAGCAGGCCAATGCGATTTTACAAAAGGACTTAGAAAACTTTATTGAGATCTTAAAAAATAAAGCCATAGAACATAAGTTTACCGTTATGATGGGACGGACGCACGGTGTTCATGCGGAGCCAACTACATTTGGCTTAAAGCTTGCACTTTGGTATGAAGAAATGAAACGGAACCTGGAGCGCTTTAAGCAAGCGTCCGAGGGTATTGAGTTCGGAAAGATATCCGGTGCGGTTGGGACCTATGCAAATATTAATCCATTTGTAGAACAGTATGTGTGCGAAAAATTAGGACTCGGTCGAGCGCCAATTTCTACCCAGACTTTGCAGCGTGACCGTCATGCCCATTATATGTCAACGATTGCGTTGATTGCCACTTCGATTGAGAAGTTTGCTGTGGAGGTTCGAGGATTACAAAAGAGTGAAACACGTGAAGTCGAAGAGTTTTTTGCAAAAGGTCAGAAGGGATCGTCGGCAATGCCGCATAAACGAAATCCGATTGGTTCCGAAAATATGACGGGAATTGCACGTGTGATTCGTGGATATATGCTGACTGCCTATGAAAATGTACCGCTTTGGCATGAACGTGATATTTCTCATTCATCTGCAGAACGAATCATTTTACCAGATGCAACGATTGGTTTGAATTATATGCTGAATCGTTTCGGTAACATTGTGAAAAACTTGACGGTTTATCCGGAGAATATGAAGCGTAACATGGATAGGACGCTTGGCTTAATTTATTCCCAACGCGTGCTGCTTGCTTTAATTGATAAAGGCTTATCTCGTGAAGAATCGTATGATACCGTGCAGCCAAAAGCGATGGAGGCATGGGAGAAACAAGTTCCTTTCCGCGGTTTAATTGAGGCAGAGGAAAAAATTACATCGTTGTTATCGGCTGCTGAAATCGCTAATTGTTTTGATTATAGCTATCATCTGCAACATGTAGATACTATCTTTGATCGCTTAGGATTGAATGAGTAAAAGGAGGGCGTAGAAGGGGTCATTCGTGCCCCTCTCTTAGCTTAAAAATTCTCAATATTGCAAATTAGGAGGCGTTTCCCAAATGAAAAACCCTTTATACGAAGGAAAAGCAAAACGAATTTACGCCACAGACGATGAACAGATTGTTTTGGTTGAATATAAGGATTCAGCAACTGCTTATAACGGACAAAAGAAGGCTGACATTACAGGAAAAGGTCGTTTAAATAACGAGATTACTAGTTTGTTATTTTTAAAACTTAAAGAACAGGGAATTGAGTCCCATTTTATCAAGCGTATATCCGAAACGGAACAACTGGTGAAGAAAGTATCGATTATCCCGCTTGAGGTAGTTGTAAGAAATGTGGCCGCTGGCAGTTTTTCAAAAAGATTGGGAGTCGAAGAAGGACGCGACCTATCGGGGCCGATTGTAGAATATTACCTCAAAAACGATGAGCTCGGAGACCCGCTTGTCACCATCGATCACATTCTTGAACTTCAAGTGGCAACAGCTCAGGAGGCAGCAATTTTACGAGAAAAGGCACTCCAAATTAATACCGTTTTATCAAGCTTTTTCAATGACCTTGGTATACGTCTCATCGACTTCAAACTAGAGTTTGGCACTGACGCAGACGGAAATATTTTACTTGCTGATGAAATTTCCCCCGACACTTGCAGGCTTTGGGATAAAGAAACCAATGAAAAGCTCGATAAGGATGTATTTCGACGTGATTTAGGAAGCTTAACAGATGCCTATGAAAATATTTTAACCAGATTGGGAGGACATCAGCATGTATAAAGTAAAGGTATTTGTCACATTAAGAGAAAGTGTATTAGACCCACAGGGGAAAGCAGTTACCCATTCCTTACATTCATTAAATTACCAACAAGTAGCCGATGTCCGAATCGGTAAATATATGGAATTAACAATTGAAAAGTCAGAGCGGGATATAAATGAAGTCGTTAATGAAATCTGTTCAAACCTGTTAGCCAATCCGGTCATTGAAGATTACCGTTACGAAGTAGAGGAGTGTGTTACTCTGTGAAATTTGCAGTGATCGTCTTCCCTGGATCAAATTGTGACGTTGATATGTTCCATGCCATTCAAGACGAACTCGGAGAGCAAGTTGAATATGTCTGGCATGATTCTGAAAGCTTAGAAGAATTTGATGGAATTCTACTGCCGGGCGGCTTCTCATATGGAGACTATTTACGGACTGGCGCCATCGCTAGATTTAGTAATGTTATGAAGGAAGTTATAAAAGCGGCAGAAGCAGGAAAGCCAATTCTTGGAGTATGTAACGGATTCCAAATTCTCCTCGAAGCAGGGTTACTGCCGGGCGCTATGAGACGAAATGAGAGCCTCTCGTTTATTTGTAAGCCTGTCGAGTTAAAGGTAGAAAACAATCAGACGATGTTTACGAATGAATACAGCAATGGGGAAACGATCATCATCCCTGTCGCACACGGTGAAGGAAACTACTATTGTGACGAGGAAACACTCGCGAGACTGAAAGAAAATAATCAAATTGTCTTTACCTATAACCAGAATCCGAACGGAAGCCTTGCCGATATCGCTGGAATTACCAATGAAAAAGGAAACGTTCTTGGTATGATGCCTCACCCGGAAAGAGCAGTAGATGAACTTTTAGGCGGCGCCGATGGTTTAAAAATGTTCCAATCGATTGTAAAAGCTTGGAGGGAAGCACATGTTGTCAACGCTTGAACCAAATCCGAATCAGATTAAAGCAGAAAAAATTTATCAGCAAATGGGTTTATCCGACGAAGAATTTGCAATGATTGAAAACATTCTTGGACGCACACCGAATTATACCGAAACAGGCCTTTTCTCAGTTATGTGGTCAGAGCACTGCAGCTACAAAAATTCGAAGCCGATTCTAAAGAAATTCCCGATTACAGGCGAACGAGTCCTGCAAGGGCCCGGTGAAGGTGCGGGGATCGTCGACATCGGCGATGAACAGGCGGTTGTTTTTAAAATTGAAAGTCATAACCATCCATCAGCGATTGAGCCTTATCAAGGAGCAGCAACTGGTGTCGGCGGGATTATCCGCGATGTATTCTCAATGGGAGCAAGACCGATTGCAATGTTGAATTCACTTCGTTTTGGTGAACTGGATTCAGCAAGAGTTCGCTACTTATTTAAAGAGGTCGTTGCTGGGATTGCTGGTTATGGAAACTGTATCGGAATTCCGACGGTAGGCGGCGAAATTGGGTTCGATCCATGTTATGAGGGGAATCCGCTTGTTAATGCCATGTGTGTTGGCTTAATTGATCATAAGGACATCAAAAAAGGGCAGGCCCATGGTGAAGGCAATACCGTCATGTATGTTGGAGCAAAAACAGGCCGAGATGGAATCCATGGTGCGACCTTCGCCTCTGAAGAATTAACGGAACAATCGAGTGAGGACCGTCCAGCGGTTCAAGTCGGTGATCCATTCATGGAGAAGCTGTTGTTAGAGGCTTGCTTAGAGCTGATCCATTGTGATGCGCTTGTTGGCATTCAAGATATGGGTGCAGCGGGACTTATTAGTTCATCTGCGGAGATGGCCAGTAAGGCTGGAATGGGCATTGAAATGAATTTAGACATGGTGCCACAACGTGAAACAGGGATGACTGCTTACGAAATGATGTTGTCAGAATCTCAAGAGCGTATGTTGATTGTTGTTAAAAAGGGAAGAGAACAAGAAATCGTTGAGCTTTTTGAAAAATACGGTTTAGAAGCAGTAGCAATTGGAACGGTGACTAGCGATAAACAGATGCGACTTTTCCATAAAGGCGAAATCGTGGCGGATGTTCCAGCTGATGCACTTGCGGAAGAAGCACCGGTTTACCACAAGCCATCAAAAGAACCAGGTTATTTTGCAGAATTCCAAGCGATGGATAATGAAATTCCACAGGTGGATGATCTGAAAGAAACGTTAATCAATATTTTAAGTCAGCCGACTGTAGCAAGTAAGGAATGGGTCTATGAGCAGTACGATTACATGGTTCGAACCAATACTGTCGTATCACCAGGTTCGGACGCTGCAGTTGTAAGGATTCGTGGTACGCGTAAAGCATTAGCGATGACAACTGATTGTAATTCCCGCTATGTCTACTTAGATCCAGAAACAGGCGGAAAAATTGCTGTAGCTGAAGCTGCCCGCAACATCGTTTGCTCTGGTGCGGAACCACTAGCCATCACTGACAATCTAAACTTTGGAAACCCAGAAAAACCAGAAGTGTTCTGGCAGATTGAAAAAGCTGCTGACGGCATGAGTGAAGCCTGCTGCGTTCTAGAAACACCGGTTATCGGCGGCAACGTCTCTTTATATAACGAAACAAGCGGAACAGCAATCTATCCAACCCCAGTCGTTGGGATGGTTGGTTTAGTAACAGATATTGATCATATTACTACGCAAAACTTTAAAAATATCGGGGATCTCATTTATTTAGTCGGAGAAACAAAGGATGAATTTGGCGGCAGTGAGCTCCAAAAGCTTCTGAACGGGCGAGTATTCGGAAAAGCCCCTGAATTAAATGTAACGATTGAAAAGGAAAGACAAAATCAGGTTCTTGCAGCGATTCGTGCAGGATTGGTAGAGTCAGCTCATGATTTATCAGAAGGCGGGTTATCCGTAGCGTTAGCAGAATGTCTTTTCACAAATGAAAAGCTTGGAGCTGAAGTAAACATCGTTGGAAATCCCGTTTCAGCTTTATTTAGTGAAACACAATCCCGCTTCCTTTTATCTATCCAAAAAGAGCATCAACAGGAGTTTGAAAGTTTAGTAGACGCAGTCCAAATTGGAACTGTAAATGATTCTGCAAAACTAAACATCACAATTGGTGAGTCACCTGTACTTGAAGCGACAGTGGAAGAATTAAAAGATGCCTGGAAAGGGGCGATCCCATGTTACCTGAAATCAAGGGATTAAACGAAGAGTGCGGAATTTTTGGGGTTTGGGGACATGTTGATGCAGCGCAACTGACTTATTACGGACTTCACAGCCTGCAGCATCGCGGCCAGGAAGGAACCGGTATCGTGGTCTCTGATGGCAAACAGCTGAAAGGGGTAAAGGGCGAAGGACTAGTTGCTGAGATTTTTACCACTGAAGTGATGAAGGAATTGACAGGTACATCTGCGATTGGTCACGTTCGTTATGCAACGGCAGGAGGCGGCGGTTACGAAAACGTTCAGCCGCTCTTGTTTCATTCTCAAACCAGCAGTCTTGCACTTGCCCATAATGGCAACTTAGTGAATGTGAAATCATTAAAACATCAGCTGGAGGCACAAGGCAGTATCTTTCAAACAAGCTCTGATACTGAGGTGCTTGCTCACTTAATGAAAAGAAGCGGTTACTCTGATTCAAAGGATCGTGCCAAAAATGCACTTTCGATGTTAAAAGGGGCATATGCTTACCTAATCATGACAGAAACCGAATTAATGGTGGCACTAGATCCGCACGGCTTACGACCTTTATCACTTGGTTGTCTTGGGGATGCCTATGTTGTCGCATCGGAAACCTGTGCCTTTGATGTGGTGGGTGCGGAATATATTCGTGATATTCGGCCGGGAGAACTATTGATTATCAACGATCAGGGAATAGTATCTGAACAATTCGCTGTTAGTTCAACCAAAGCGATTTGTACGATGGAATATATTTATTTTTCAAGACCGGATAGTAATATTCAAGGAATCAACGTCCATACAGCCCGTAAGAACCTTGGGAAAAGAATGGCGGTCGAAGCGCCATTTGAAGCGGATGTTGTCACAGGAGTACCGGATTCCAGCATTTCTGCTGCGATTGGTTATGCGGAAGCAACGGGGATTCCCTATGAAATGGGGCTCATTAAAAACCGCTATGTCGGAAGAACGTTCATCCAGCCATCCCAATCGTTACGTGAGCAAGGGGTAAAAATGAAGCTCTCTCCTGTACGAGGTGTCGTTGAAGGCAAGCGGGTCGTAATGGTAGACGATTCAATTGTGCGTGGAACAACAAGCAGACGGATTGTGAAGATGCTAAAAGAGGCTGGCGCAACAGAGGTTCATGTGGTTATTACCTCTCCTCCAATTAAAAATCCTTGCTTCTATGGGATAGATACATCGACGAAAGAAGAATTAATTGCCTATGATAAATCAATTGAGGAAATGAGAGTGCTAATTGGTGCGGATACACTCACGTTTATAAGCGTTGAGGGGATGATCGAAGCGATTGGCAGAAAAGATGGGGACGGCACAAGCGGCTATTGCCTTGGCTGTTTCACAGGAAATTATCCAACCGAAATATACCCGGATACACTCCAATATTATTACCAAAAGTAGAAAGGAGCGAGCAGAGTGGCAAATGCGTATAAGCAAGCAGGCGTTAATATCGAAGCAGGATATGAAGCAGTAGAAAGAATGAAAAAGCATGTTCAAAAAACAGCCCGGGCTGGCGTCCTTGGCAGCTTGGGTGGATTTGGCGGCATGTTCGACCTATCGGCACTCCAGTTAAAAGAACCTGTTTTGGTGTCAGGCACCGATGGGGTGGGCACAAAGCTGATGATTGCTTTTTGGATGGATCAGCATGATACGATTGGTATTGATGCGGTCGCTATGTGTGTTAATGATATTGTCGTTCAAGGGGCAGAGCCTTTGTTCTTTCTAGATTATATTGCCTGCGGAAAAGCTCAGCCTGAAAAAATTGAGGCGATCGTTAAAGGGATTGCCGATGGTTGTGAGCAGGCTGGCTGTGCACTCATTGGCGGAGAAACGGCTGAAATGCCTGGCTTGTACAGTGAAAATGAGTATGATTTAGCCGGATTTACAGTAGGCGCTTGTGAGAAGTCACAGCTTATCACGGGCAAAACGATTCAAGCGGGAGATGTGCTGATTGGTTTAGCGTCGAGCGGTATTCACAGCAATGGTTATTCACTCGTTAGAAAAGTGTTTAATGACTGGCCGTTACTAGATTTTGTCGATGAACTCGGGTGTACATTAGGAGAAGAATTGCTTAAACCTACAAAAATCTATGTGAAACCGATTTTGTCTGCGTTGAAAAAGTTTCCTTTAAAAGGGATGGCTCATATAACGGGCGGTGGATTTATTGAAAATATTCCGCGCATGCTGCCACAGGGTCTTGGTGCTGAGCTGTATGAAAAGAACTGGGAGATCCCAGCTATTTTTAAATTGCTATCTTCGCATGGACAAATTAATTACTCAGAGATGTATAATATTTTTAACATGGGGATTGGAATGGTTATTGCTGTCGATCCGGAAAATGCAGCAGACCTGTTGGAGCATTTTAACCAATCTGGAGAAACCGCGTATGAAATTGGTGTAGTAACTGGGAATGAAGGAATTCACATCAAGGCGCAAGGTGGCCACCTATGAGGAAGATTGCTGTATTTGCATCAGGAAGCGGAAGTAATTTCCAAGCCCTAATTGATGTAATTCAATCGGGCCAACTGGATGCGGAGATTTCTCTACTAGTTTGCGATCAACCGGGGGCCTATGCGATTGAAAGAGCAAGAGCTGCGAAGATTCCAAGTTTTGTCTTTACCGCAAAGGACTATCCTGGTAAGGAACATTACGAAGAAGAAATTTTAGCCCAATTAAAGAAGTATGGGGTTGAGTTCATTGTCCTTGCTGGTTACATGCGTTTGATTGGTTCGAAATTATTAGCTGAATTTAAAGGAAGAATCGTCAATATCCACCCCTCATTGCTTCCAGCCTTTCCCGGCAAAGATGCGGTTGGGCAGGCGTTGGCTGCTAAAGTCAAATGGAGCGGTGTCACCATCCATTTTGTTGATGAGGGTATGGATACGGGTCCGATTATTATTCAGGAGCGGGTCCGACTTGACGAAAGTGAAACAAGAGAAAGCCTGCAGAAGAAAATCCAACAAAGAGAACACAAGCTTTATCCGTCTGTACTTCAAATGCTATTGACACAAGGAGATGTAGTAAATGACACAAAAGCGCGCACTCATTAGTGTTTCTGACAAAAATGGAATTACTGAATTTGCCAAAGAATTAGTCAGCCTCGGATATGAACTGATTTCTACAGGGGGAACAAAAAAAGCTCTTCAAGAGCAGGGAATTCCTGTTC
Source organism: Neobacillus drentensis NBRC 102427 (assembly GCF_001591445.1). GTDB lineage: Bacteria > Bacillota > Bacilli > Bacillales > Cytobacillaceae > Neobacillus > Neobacillus drentensis. Next base: position 11,786 of record NZ_BCUX01000020.1, read on the forward strand.
TTGGCGTGAATGATGTCACAGGGTTTCCGGAAATTTTAGAAGGCCGTGTGAAAACATTAAATCCATTGATCCATGGTGGCTTGCTCGCGAAACAGGATGACGCTGCCCATCAACAACAGTTAGATGAGCATGGAATTCAGGCTATTCAATTGGTTTGTGTTAACTTGTATCCTTTCCAGCAAACCATTGCCAAACCAGATGTTACTGTTGCCGATGCGATTGAAAACATAGATATCGGCGGTCCAACCATGCTTCGTGCCTCTGCCAAAAACCACCAATATGTAACCGTGGTTGTTGATCCGGCAGATTATCAGACGGTTATCGACGAGTTAAAGGCTGAGGGTGCAACAAAGTTTGAAACAAGAAGAAAGCTTGCAGCGAAAGTATTCCGTCACACCGCGGCCTATGATGCCTTAATTGCGGAATACATGACCCAATTGGCCGAAGAAGAAAACCCTGAGCAATTAACGGTTACCTACGAATTAAAGCAAACCCTTCGTTACGGGGAGAATCCTCATCAACAGGCAGCTTTTTATAAAAAGCCACTTGGATCAACGTTCTCAATTGCTAATGCAGTGCAGCTTCATGGCAAAGAACTATCTTATAACAATATCAATGATGCGGATGCAGCCCTTCAGATTGTTAAAGAGTTTTCCGAACCTGCGGCTGTAGCCGTAAAACATATGAATCCATGTGGTGTCGGTACAGGTAAAACAGGTTATGAGGCATTCACAAAAGCATTTGCGGCGGATCCTGTTTCGATTTTTGGGGGAATCATTGCATTTAACCGCGAAGTGGATGCCGAAACAGCGGGCAAGCTTCATGAAATTTTCTTAGAAATTATTATTGCACCGTCCTATTCAGAGGAAGCGTTAGCTATATTAACAGGGAAAAAGAATCTGCGCCTGTTAACCATTCCTTTTAATGAGGCAAAAAAACTTGAGCGGAAAATGACAACGATTGAAGGCGGATTGCTTGTTCAGGATCAGGATCGGTACACATTGGAAGATGCCACTGTCACGATTGCAACAAAAAGACAACCAACAACTGGTGAATGGGAAGCCTTGAAGCTAGGCTGGAAGGTTGTTAAACATGTGAAATCCAACGCCATTGTTGTTACGGCAGAGGATATGACGATCGGAATTGGTGCCGGCCAGATGAACCGAGTAGGTGCAGCTGAAATTGCCCTAAAGCAAGCAGGTTCAAAAGCAGAGGGAGCAGCCCTTGCATCTGACGCCTTTTTCCCAATGGACGATACCGTAGAAGCAGCAGCGAAAGCAGGAATTACCGCCATTATTCAACCAGGCGGCTCAATCCGTGATGTAGATTCAATTAAAAAAGCAGATGAGTATGGGATAGCAATGGTATTTACTGGAGTAAGACATTTCAAACATTAATACGGGTGGAGGGCATTCGAATGAACGTACTGATAATTGGCCGCGGCGGTAGAGAACATGCGATTTGCCGAAAAGTAAGTGAAAGTTTGGATGTAGAAAAAGTATTTGTTGCACCGGGCAATCCCGGGATGGCTGATTTCGCAGAGCTTGTGTCGATCGCGGAATCGGAACATGAACAATTGCTTCAGTTTGCTAAAGAAAAGGGTGTAGGCCTGACCATTATTGGTCCAGAGGTTCCCCTGCTGGAAGGTCTTGCGGATAAATTTGAAGCAGCTGGTTTGGCTGTATTCGGTCCGCGTGCAGCAGCAGCGAAGATTGAAGGAAGCAAGTCATTCGCAAAGGAATTAATGAAAAAATACAATATTCCTACCGCTGACTATGCTGTGTTCACGAATTACGAGGATGCCCGGAACTATATAGAAGAAAAAGGTGCGCCGATTGTCATTAAAGCAGACGGATTAGCAGCAGGAAAAGGTGTTACCGTTGCGCTTACGAAAGACGAGGCACTCGCAAGCATAGAAGAAATGCTCATTGATGCGAAATTCGGGGCAGCGTCTTCACGTGTTGTTATTGAAGAGTTTTTAGCAGGTGAGGAATTTTCGTTGATGGCGTTTGTAAACGGTGAGGTTGTCGTGCCGCTTGAAATCGCTCAGGATCACAAACGTGCCTTTGATGGGGATCTTGGTCCAAATACAGGAGGAATGGGTGCCTATTCACCTGTACCACAAATTGGTGACGATACCGTTCAAACGGCTGTAGAAACTGTCCTTATTCCGGCAGCAAAAGCAATGGTCGAGGAAGGAAGAAGCTTCTGCGGTGTGTTATATGCAGGTTTGATCAAAACAACAGAGGGTCCAAAGGTAATTGAATTTAATGCCCGCTTTGGCGATCCTGAAACACAAGTGGTCTTGCCAAGGTTAAAATCAGATTTCGTTCAAGTCGTGATGGAGCTCTTAAATGGAGGGTGTCCCGCTCTTGAATGGGATGAACAGGCTATGATTGGTGCCGTAGTGGCTGCAAAAGGATACCCTGAAGCATATGAAAAGGGTGCAGTGCTAACTGGGTTAACCGATATTAGTGATGAAGTTTTCACTTTTCATGCAGGAACTGCGAAAAATGAAGAGGGCGAGTTTATCACGGCTGGCGGCAGGGTGCTCCTAGTAGGGGCTAAAGCCGGAAGTATCGTGGAAGCACAGGAAAAAGTGTATCGTGAACTCGAAAAGTTAACATGTGATGGTGTATTTTATCGAAAAGATATCGGTGCAAAGGCCATCTTACCCGTTACACGTTAAACGGAACATGAACCATCAATTCTTATTAAGGGCTGACCACTAAGGGTCAGCTCTTTTTTTTAGCTAGTTAAAGAGGGAATTTGATCAAATTTTTAAAAATTCGGATTTCAAATCCACCTTAAGTTGGATTATACGGTACCAGCTCATTACCATCCCCGTTCGTAAGTCCTTCCATTCCATCCATTGAATCCATCGCCCGGTCGTGATCCTCAATCATGCACTGACATTTTTCAAATAAAGCTGTCAGCGGACAGTAGCGGACAATACCCTCAGCCACCTTCATTGCTGCGCACATGGCGACAAACAAATAGGAATCTCTCCAAGGGTGTTTGACCAACTTAGAAGTTGTCCAGGAGAGAAGCGTTAATCCAATCGTAATCCGAATTAATGCATTGATCAAACTAATATTTGGTTTAACATTCATTTTGTGCACTCCTTCACAAATTGTTTACAATAATTATCAATTCTTTAATGCGTTAAACAATAAAATATGATAATATTGTATCTAAAGAATTTTTTGTAAGGGCTTTCTTTATTGCTAAATCAACTTATTATTATATAGATAGTATTTTTGAAAAAGGGGAGGGACGACGTATGCTAGAGCAACGCTACCGCTGGAAAAATAAACACTTACGCACGCATGTATCCGTTTTGGATGGAAAAACGTCTCCAACCATTTTATTGAAAAACGCCTTGTATTTAAATCAGACGTTTAAAAAGTGGTTAAGAGCAAATATTTGGATTTATGAAGATCGGATTGTTTATGTGGGTGAGAACTTACCAACACAGCTCGAAAACTGTGAAGTCATTGATTGTACCAATGAAATAATTGTTCCGGGATACATTGAACCACATGCCCATCCGTTTCAATTATATAATCCCCTAACGCTGGCTGCGTATGCATCTCAGTTTGGGACAACAACCTTAATTAATGACAATATGGCCTTGATTTTACATTTAGAAAAAAGGGAAGCGTTTACATTATTGAAGGATCTTCGATCGATTCCAACAACGATGTATTGGTGGAGCCGTTTTGATTCACAAACAGAAATTTTGAATGAAGAAGAAATTTTTTCACATAGTAATGTTAAATCCTGGCTTGAACATGATGCGGTTCTTCAGGGCGGAGAATTGACAGGGTGGCCAAAACTGCTTGATGGCGATGATATGATGCTCCATTGGATTCAAGAGGCAAAGCGGATGCGCAAGCAAATTGAAGGTCATTTCCCTGGTGCTTCGGAAAAAACCTTGGCAAAAATGATGCTGCTTGGTGCCGATTGTGACCATGAAGCAATGACCGGTGAAGAGGTTTATAACCGCTTAATGCAGGGGTATATGGTATCCTTAAGGCATTCATCAATTCGTCCGGATTTGCCAAATATACTGGATGATATGATGCGATTAGGTATAGATGCTTATGATCGAATAATGTTTAATACAGACGGCGCATCTTCAACCTTTTACGAGCAAGGAGTTACCAATGCGATGATTCGCATTGCGATTGAAAAAGGAGTACCGGCAATTGATGCGTATAATATGGCAACCGTCAATATTGCCCGTTATTACAATATTGACCATCTTCATGGTAATATAGCAACTGGCCGGGTAGCTAATCTTAACTTCTTATCGAGTATTGAAAACCCAACACCTGTGTCTGTCCTTGCAAAAGGGAAATGGGTAAAACGGGATGGACAACAAGTGACCGATGCTTATCCTCCGATTAGTTGGGAAGAATATGGTCTAAAGCCGATGGAGCTGGAGTGGGAATTGACTTTAGATGATATGCAATTTTCTATGCCATTTGGGATCAAGATGGAAAACGCTGTGATTACAAAGCCATATTCCATTGCCATTGATGCATCAGCAGATGACCTGCCAATGAATCACGATGAGTGCTTTTTCACATTAATCGACCGAAATGGGAAATGGAGGATAAATACGCTCTTAAAGGGATTTGCCACTACCTTATCCGCATTGGCTAGTTCTTATTCAAGTACAGGCGATATTATTTTAATAGGTAAAAACAAACAAGACATGCTTCATGCTTTTAATAGAATGCGAGAATTAGGCGGCGGGATTGTAATGGTTGAGGATAACCAGGTTGTTTGCGAACTGCCATTATCCTTACATGGAATCATGTCCAATCTCCCAATTGAGGAATTAATCAGCCAAGAAAAAAGACTGCTTATCGAGTTAAGAGATCGAGGTTATACATTCTCAGATCCTATTTACAGTCTGGCTTTCTTTTCTGCAACACATTTGCCTTACATTCGGATTACTCCAAGGGGAATGTACGATGTGATGAATAAAACAGTACTCTTTCCGTCAATAATGCGTTAAACTGTTAGTGAGTAAAGAGCTAAAGCGTGAAAGTGTTTTTCACTTTTGAAAGTAAATAGGGGTGTGTTCATGAAAATGAAAAAATGGGCTGTTTTTGTGATAGCTTTCCTGTTACTACTTTCTGGTTGTAGTGATAAGGAACAGGTTAAGAAGGTAAAGCCGGTAACCCAAACAGAACCGAAACAACCGGAAGAGCAGCAAGTCGACCTGCATTTTTATCCATTAACAGGGGTGGGCTCTAAGGTAAGCACGGATACAAGAGCAGTAGCCGTGATGATTAATAATCACCCAAAAGCAAGACCGCAATCGGGTCTGACTAAAGCGGACATCGTCTATGAGATTCTAGCAGAAGGTGATATCACACGCTTCTTGGCCGTATTTCAAAGTGAAAAGCCAGCAAATATAGGTCCTGTTAGGAGTGCAAGGGATTACTATATTTACTTGGCTAAAGGACTTAATGCCCTATATATTGCGCATGGTTATAGTCCGGAAGCAAAGGAAATCCTTAATGGTAACTATATTGATAATTTAAATGGAATGGTTTATGACGGGACGCTATTTAAACGTTCTAAGACTCGAAGAGCACCTCATAACTCCTATATTACGTATCAAAATATTTTAAAAGGTGCAAAGCAAAAGAAATATTCGATGGAAAAGGGTCCGGCCCCATTTAAGTTTTTCACAGAAGAAAAAAGTAAGAATATAACGGGGGCCGATGCAAGAACCGTCAAGATTACTTACTCAAAGGGTGGAATTTCTAATTCCATGTTTAAATTCGATGCAGCCACAGGCAAATATAAACGGTTCTCAGGCGATGCGCAAACGGTTGATTTAGATTCAAAAGATCCTGTGCTACTCGATAATATTTTTATTATCGAAGCTAAGCATCAGTTTATCGATTCTTATGGGCGCAGGGATATCGATTTAGAGTCTGGCGGCAAAGCGTATCTGCTGCAAAAAGGTAAGGTTAACCAAGTGGAATGGAAGAATAAGAGCGGTGAAATTGTTCCAGTCAAAGATGGCGAAGAAGTTCCGCTTGTTCAAGGAAAAACATGGGTCAATGTGGTTCCAACAAAACCTGGTCTTGAGAACATTGTCACGTTAACTAAATAGATAAATTAAAGGGGTAAAGCATATGCAGATTAATAAATTACGTGGTAAAGAACTCGATCAATTATTTCAAGCGGTTCTTTCATTAAACGATCTTGAAGAATGCTATCGCTTTTTTGACGATTTGTGCACAATAAATGAAATACAATCATTAGCACAGCGTCTTGATGTAGCAAGAATGCTTCGCGATGGCAATACGTATCATAAAATTGAAACGGAAACCGGAGCGAGTACTGCCACAATTTCACGGGTAAAACGTTGCTTGAACTATGGAAACGATACGTATGAAATGGTACTTGAACGACTTAAGGGCGAAACGACTACAGCTGAACAAGAATAAACAAACCGGAGACAACGCTCTTCGGTTTTTTCTATGACGAATTTAAATACTGGTTATGATTTCTATATTTAGATTTAGTGTTTTCTTTTTTTATCGAAACGGCTAATGCTATAATGGTGTAATGGATTAATGATATGGGAGGATCTTTTGATGTATGATTTTCGCGAGTGGCGGCATGTGTTCAAACTCGACCCTAATAAAGAACTATCGGATGAACGTTTAGAAACAATCTGTGAATCAGGAACCGATGCCATTATCGTTGGCGGTACAGACGGGATCACCTTAGAAAAGGTCCTCGATTTAATGGCAAGAATACGCCGCTTTTCGGTTCCATGTGTCCTTGAAGTATCGTCGATTGACACCGTTACCCCGGGATTTGACCTTTATTTTATTCCAACGATTTTAAATAGCAGTGATACTAAATGGATTACGGGACTTCACCACGAGGCTGTAAAGGAATTTGGTGATGTCATGGATTGGGAAGAAATTGTCATGGAGGGCTATTGCATTTTAAACGAAGACTGCAAAGCGGCAAAACTGACAAATGCAAATACAAGCCTTACGAAGGACGAGGTAATTGCCTACGCGGTAATGGCTGAAAAAATGTTTCAGCTGCCGATATTTTATCTAGAATATAGCGGTAAATATGGTGATGTGGAACTGGTTGCGAATGTTAAAAAGTCGCTTGAAAAGACCGTCCTTTTTTATGGCGGAGGAATATCAACCATTGAGCAGGCCAAAGAAATGACCAAGCATGCAGATGTCATTGTCGTCGGTAATGCTATTTATGAAAATTTTGAGCTTGCCTTGGAAACAGTAAAGATGGACCCGAGAATTGCTAAAATAGAAAAATAGAGTTATGATAAAAATAAGAACATACGTTTGTTATGGTGGTGGATGGTATGCAATATTTAACTGATAAGCTATTAAACGGACTGAATCCGGAGCAGCAAAGTGCTGTAAAAGCAACCGATGGACCGCTATTATTAATGGCTGGTGCCGGAAGTGGTAAGACAAGAGTGCTGACACATCGAATTGGCTATTTAATTGTAGAAAAACGAGTCAATCCTTACAATATTTTAGCAATTACGTTTACTAATAAAGCAGCAAGAGAAATGAGAGATCGGATCGGGAAAATGATGGGTGGGGCGGCCGAAGAAATTTGGATTTCCACCTTTCACTCGATGTGTGTAAGGATTTTACGCAGAGATATCGACCGTATCGGTTTTAATCGTAATTTTACAATTCTTGATTCGACTGATCAGCTATCGGTGGTCAAAGGAATTCTTAAGGATAAAAATATTGATCCCAAGAAATTTGATCCGCGTGCTATTTTAGGAGCGATTAGCTCATGCAAAAATGAGTTGATTGAACCGGAAGAGTACAAGAAAACAGGCGGTGGCTATTTCGAAGATGTCGTAGGGAATGTATACGAAGAATTCCAGAAACGATTACGAAAGAATCAGGCGCTCGACTTTGATGACCTCATTATGTTGACGATTCAATTATTTAATCGGGTTCCTGATGTGCTCGAATATTATCAACGCAAGTTTCAATATATTCATGTCGATGAGTATCAGGATACAAACAAAGCACAGTATCTGTTAGTCAAACTGCTTGCAAGCCGGTTTAGAAATCTGTGCGTGGTAGGGGATTCGGACCAATCGATTTATCGCTGGCGCGGAGCGGATATTGCGAATATCCTCTCTTTCGAAAAAGATTACCCGAACGCTACGGTTATATTATTAGAGCAAAACTACCGTTCAACCAAAAGGATTCTCCTAGCAGCGAATAAGGTCATCCAGAACAATCTTAACCGTAAAGCGAAGAATCTTTGGACTGAAAATCCTGAAGGGAACAAACTTGTTTATTACCGTGCTGACAGCGAGCAGAGTGAAGCGCAATTTGTTGCCGGGAAAATTAAAGAATTAACGCGGAATAGTGAGCAAAAATTAACCGACATCGCCATCCTATATCGCACGAACGCTCAGTCCCGTGTGATGGAGGAAGTGCTCCTTAAATCGAATATCGAATACTCCATCGTCGGCGGAACCAAGTTCTATGACAGGAAAGAAATTAAGGATATGTTAGCTTATTTACGGCTGATCTCCAATCCCGATGATGATATCAGCTTACGCCGTGTCATAAATGTGCCGAAGCGGGGGATCGGGGCAAGCTCCGTCGATAAAATCGCTGATTTTGCTGATATGCATGATATATCCCTTTTCCAAGCACTTGAGTCCGTGGAACTATTAGGATTAAGTCCGAAAATCACCAAAGCTGCACGAGAATTCCGTGATTTAATCGGAAATTATACTAATATGCAGGAGTTTCTGTCGGTTACTGAACTAGTGGAAGAAGTGTTAGAAAAATCCGGGTACCGTGAAATGCTCAAGGCGGAAAAATCACTCGAAGCCCAAAGCCGTCTTGAAAACCTTGAGGAATTATTATCTGTTACGAAAAGTTTTGAGGATTCCAGTGAAGATAAGAGCCTTGTTGCCTTTTTAACTGATTTAGCCCTTGTGGCCGATATAGATGCTCTCGAGGATGATGATGAAAAGAAGGCTGAGGCCATTACGCTCATGACCTTGCACTCAGCTAAAGGGCTGGAATTCCCAGTTGTCTTCTTAATTGGTATGGAAGAAGGCGTCTTCCCTCACAGTCGTTCGTTAATGGAAGAAGTAGAAATGGAAGAAGAGCGTCGTCTCGCCTATGTTGGAATTACAAGAGCGGAGCAAACGCTATTCCTTACAAATGCCCAAATGAGAACATTGTATGGTCGAACCAGTATGAATCCACCTTCTCGTTTTATAAAAGAAATCCCTGAGGACCTGATCGAAGGGGTAGAACCTCCAGAGAAAAAGATGAATTCACCGTTTGGTTCTTCTGGAAAATCGTTTGGTTCCGCACGAAGCGCATCGTTTGGAACGCCGAAAACGTCATTTGGCACACCGGCTGCAGCTAGAAAACCAGTTATGCGACCAGTTTCCGCTCCTTCCGGTGATGAGTCCGGTTGGAAGGTTGGCGATAAAGCCCAGCATGGGAAATGGGGAATCGGTACCGTTGTTAGCGTAAAAGGTCAAGGGGAAGGTACAGAGTTAGATATTGCTTTTCCTAGTCCGGTTGGAATCAAACGCCTGTTAGCCAAATTCGCTCCGATTACTAAAGCCTAAATAGAGAGGAATTTTCATGAGTGGCTTCGGGGCTACTCGTGAAAATTTTAATGAAAGGACTGGTTATATGGACCTTCATAGTGCAGAAAAAAGAATCCTTGAAATAAGCAGCCTATTAAATCACTATGGCTATGAATACTATGTTTTGGACAAACCTACGGTACCCGATGCCGAATATGACAAGTTAATGCAGGAATTGCTCGCGCTTGAAGAAAAATTCCCACAATTAAAAACAGCCGATACCCCGTCACTAAGAGTGGGCGGTGCCGTGCTCGATTTGTTTGAAAAGGTTGAACACCGTACCCCGATGCTGAGTCTCGGCAATGCGTTTAACGAACAAGATTTAAGAGATTTTGACCGTCGCATCCGTCAGGCTGTCGGTGAGGATATTTCTTATGTTTGTGAGTTGAAAATTGACGGACTGGCTGTTTCTTTACGATATGAAGAGGGGCTATTTGCGCAAGGGGCTACCCGGGGTGATGGAACGATTGGGGAAGATATTACCGCTAATGTAAAAACGATTAAATCTGTTCCGCTCCGTCTGCGTGAAACTGTTTCTTTGGAGGTCCGCGGCGAGGCGTACATGCCAAAACGTTCGTTTGAATCCTTGAATCAAGTGAGGAAAGAACGAGGCGAAGAGCTATTTGCTAACCCAAGAAATGCTGCGGCAGGGTCGCTCAGGCAGCTTGATCCGAAAATTGCTGCCTCTAGAAGGCTGGATGTCTTTTTATATGGCATTGGAAATATCAGTGAAAACAGCGGGATTGACTCTCATAGCGAAGGCCTTGATTATTTAGATCGTCTCGGTTTTAAAACGAATCAAGAGCGAAGCAAGTGTGCAACGATTGAAGAAGTAATCGAATATGTAAATAGCTGGGTCGAGAAGCGTCCACATCTTCCTTATGAGATTGACGGTATCGTCATTAAAGTAGATTCCTACGCCTATCAGGCAGCACTTGGAACAACGGCCAAAAGTCCGCGCTGGGCGATTGCCTACAAGTTCCCTGCCGAAGAAGTTGTCACCACTCTTTTAGATATTGAGTTAAGTGTCGGGAGAACAGGTGTGATTACCCCAACAGCGATTCTTGAGCCGGTCAAAGTGGCAGGTACAACTGTACAGCGTGCATCGTTACATAATGAGGATTTAATCCGGGAAAAGGATATCAAGCTTGGCGACAAAGTCGTTGTTAAAAAAGCAGGTGATATTATTCCTGAGGTTGTCAATGTACTCGCTGACCAGCGGACGGGGGAGGAAGTGGAATTCCACATGCCGACTCATTGTCCTGAGTGTGAAAGTGAGCTTGTCCGTTTAGAAGGAGAAGTCGCTTTACGCTGCATTAACCCAAAATGTCCTGCACAGCTCCGCGAAGGTCTGATTCATTTTGTATCAAGAGTCGCGATGAACATTGAGGGTCTGGGGGAAAAAGTCATCAGTCAGCTCTTTGCTGAAAAATTAATTGCGGATGTGGCCGATATTTATAAGCTGACACGTGAACAGCTTTTAGCCCTTGAAAGAATGGGAGAGAAATCCGCAACCAATCTCATCAAAGCAATCGAGATTTCGAAAGATAATTCTTTAGAAAAGCTATTATTTGGACTTGGGATTCGTCATGTAGGTGCCAAAGCTGCAAAAACATTGGCTCAGGCATTTGGTTCAATGGACAAACTTGCACAAGCTTCTAAGGAAGATTTACTGTCAATTAATGAAATTGGTGATAAAATGGCAGAATCCATCGTCGCCTATTTTGAAAAAGAAGAAGCAGTCGAGTTAATCAACGAATTAGTCGCGGCCGGTGTCAATATGGAATATAAGGGCGCCAGACCCGTTAGCCCAGAAGAATCAGATTCTATCTTTGCAGGAAAGACCGTTGTTCTTACTGGAAAGCTAGAACGTTTGTCCAGAAATGAAGCAAAGGATAAAATCGAAGCGCTTGGCGGCAATGTAGCTGGCAGTGTCAGCAAAAAAACACATCTTGTCATTGCCGGTGAAGAGGCAGGTTCAAAATTAACCAAAGCACAAGAACTGGGAATCGAAGTATGGGACGAGGAGAAACTCCTAGTTGAATTAAATAAATAAGAGGTGTATGACGTGAGAAAGTTCTCATTGCTCGCTCTCTCCCTTGTCTTTTTGCTAAGTGCCTGTGCACCCAATTTTCAGAAGCAAAATGAAGTGGTACAAACGAAGGAGAAAGTGAAAGGGAAGGCAATTATTCCAAAGTATAATATTTCCGACAGCTATTATCGGACGATTTTGCCGTTTGAACCAGGGGAAGCACGCGGGTTGGTGGTAAATAATATTAATACACGGTATGACTTAAACGAGTTTGAAATGGGTTTAATGCGAATTGCTCAAAATTCATTTGATACGGAGAAATATTTGTTCCGTGAAGGACAGGAAATCAAAGGAGATATAATCAGACTTTGGTTAAACCGTAAATACACAAAAGAGCAGTTTAACGTTTTACAAAAGGCTAATAAAGAACTAAAAGAATCGGAGAATATCGGACTAAACCCTGTTGATACGGGTAATAAGGGTGAGCCGAGTTCGCCAATCTATTTAGCGCATATTCTGGAACATGACTATTTAATAAAAAATGAGAACGATAAGGTAACGCTCGGCGGCGTTACAATTGGCCTTGCCTTAAATTCTATCTATTATTATAAAAAGACATCTGACGGTGATACCTTTGAGCAAAAAATTCCTCATTCTGAAATGGTACGGGAAGGCAAGAAAATTGCTGCAGAAGTCGTCAAGCGGATGAGGAACATGAACGCCCTAAAGGAGATTCCCATTACGATTGCCTTATTTGAACAGGCAAGTAAATCTTCTGTTGTTCCTGGAAATTTCATTACCTATTCTACTGTCGATAAAGGTAGTGCTACACTAAACAGTTGGGAAAATGTAAATGAAAAGTATTATCTTTTCCCTTCCAAGGACGCACAGGATGAACATCGTGATGATGTCACTGCGTTTTTAAATTTTAAGCAGGATGTGGAAGAGTATTTTCCTAATTATAATGGTGTAATTGGCAGAGCCTTTTATATGGGGGATCAGCTTCAGGATTTGAGTATTACCATTCCGATTCAATTCTACGGAAAAACAGAAGGAATTGGGTTCACACAGTATGTAACAGGACTTGTCATGGAACATTTTCCGAAGTATTTATCTGTTTCGGTCAGTGTTACGTCTGTAGACGGACCTGAGGCACTAATCGTCCGCAAGGCGAATGAAACCGAACCATTTGTTCATATATATCAATAAGATCCGGCATCATGCTGGGTCTTTTTTTCATTTCCAAACAGCTCAGGCCCGATTTTTGTATGAATTTAGGTCTTAATTACGATTCGCTGATAGAACATGGAAATTCGCTGATAGAACCCCATAATTCGCTGATAGAACAAAGGAATTCGCTGATAGAACCTAATAATTCGCCGATAGAATGTTTTCCTATCCGATTAAAGAGCATATAGAAGGATATATACAATGAAAAACAACAAAATTTAACGTATGAATCACTAAAAAAGAGGTATACACTACCTTTCATGGCGTAGAAGCCCTCTTTTTTAGTGGGTATCGACAATGATTGCGGCACTGAAATGAATCGTGTTAGAATGAACAGTGGAGTGAAAACGTTTTTATTACATAGGAGGGTTTAACAAATGGTACAACCTTACAAACACGAACCATTTACAGATTTTACGATTGAAGAAAACCGTCAGGCCTATCTAAAGGCGTTACAAACAGTAGAAGGATATTTAGGTCAGGATTATGACCTCGTAATTGGCGGAGAAAGAATTGCAACCGAAGATAAAATTGTTTCCTATAATCCATCTAATAAGGAAGAGGTCATTGGCCGAGTTTCAAAAGCAAGCCAAGATCTTGCTGAAAAAGCAATGCAAGCGGCTGTCGAAGCCTATAAAACTTGGAAAAAAGTAAAACCAGAAGTTCGCGCGGATGTTTTATTTAAAGCAGCAGCCATTATTCGCCGCCGCAAACACGAGTTTTCTGCACTAATGACAAAAGAAGCAGGGAAGCCATGGAGAGAAGCCGATGCAGATACGGCTGAAGGAATTGACTTCCTTGAATATTATGGACGTCAAATGCTCGCACTTAAAAATGGGGTACCCGTTCAAAGCCGTCCGAATGAATTTAATCGTTATGACTATATACCACTTGGCGTAGGTATCATTATTTCTCCATGGAATTTCCCATTTGCGATCATGGCAGGAACCACAGTTGCAGCGATTGTCTCCGGGAATACAGTGCTTCTAAAGCCAGCATCAACGACACCTGTAGTTGCAGCGAAGTTTGTTGAAGTCATGGAAGAAGCGGGTCTTCCTAAAGGTGTTCTAAATTTCGTACCAGGTAGCGGTTCGGAAGTGGGCGACTATTTAGTTGACCATAAAGATACACGCTTTATCAGTTTCACAGGTTCACGCGATGTCGGACTTCGTATTTTTGATCGTTCTTCTAAAGTAAACAAAGGTCAAATTTGGATGAAACGTTTGATCGCAGAAATGGGCGGTAAAGATACCATTGTCGTTGATAGTGAAGCAGACCTTGAGCTTGCTGCTCAATCGATTGTGGCAGGTGCATTCGGCTTCTCAGGTCAAAAATGTTCTGCTTGTTCACGCGCAATCATCGTCGAAGACGTATACGATCAAGTATTGAATCGTGTTGTTGAATTAACGAACCAATTAACCGTGGGTGATCCATCAGAGCAAGGAACATTCATGGGTCCAGTTAACGACAATAATGCCTTCAAAAAAATTATGGATTATATTGAAATCGGTAAGAACGAAGGCAAGTTATTGGCTGGCGGCGAAGGAGATAACTCGAAAGGTTACTTCATTAAACCAACAGTTATTGGAGATCTGGCTCCTAAAGCACGGATTATGCAGGAAGAAATTTTCGGGCCTGTGGTTGGTTTCACAAAGGCAAAGAACTTTGATGAGGCGATTGAAATTGCAAACAACACAGAGTACGGCTTAACCGGTGCAGTTATCACTAATAACCGTGCTCACATGGAACAAGCCCGTGAAGACTTCCATGTTGGTAACCTATACTTTAACCGTTCATGTACTGGCGCGATCGTTGGCTATCAACCATTTGGCGGCTTCAACATGTCCGGAACTGACTCTAAAGCAGGCGGTCCTGATTACTTGCTGCTTCATATGCAGGCAAAAACTACGTCTGAAATGTATTAATTTATAATGAAAGTAAACCCCCTTCTCAAGCTGAGAAGGGGGTTGTTTTTAATTTTCTACGTTTATTACAAACGGAACGGTAAATACTTGGCCCTCGTGTTGAAACTGACCCCACACCTTATAGATTCCTTTTTTAGGAAACACGGTCATAAAGGTTACCTTTGGACCATTTCCTTCTGTTGCCATCGGATGGATGTGTAAATACTTTTCCGCATCACCGCTCATGGCGACCGCGTGTCCCATGGCCCCTAAATATGGCTGCAGATTTTTTATCGGTTGATTGCTTGCTGCATCACGAATCGTAAAATTCATATGAACGGTCATTCCGGCCATAATATGGTCAAATGAGAGCGTCACTTTTTTTCCATTCACTACTTTGGTTAGTTTCTGGTCGAGGACGAGAGGTATTCCTTCAGCGGTTTCTCCATCAATATGCACCCATTGACTTTCTACACTAGGGTCACCACCGCCCTTGGGTGTAAATTCAGAGATGAGCTTATAATCACCGCCGGCAGGGAAACTCGTGGTAAAATCAAATTCGCCATTTCCCTTATATTTTGGATGGATGTGTGAAAAATAAGATAAATCCTTACTAACAATAAATAAATGCATTTTTTTCTCATGGATTGTTTCAAAGGTTTGGATAGGTTTACCCGATTTATCCTTGATTAGAATGGAGAATGGAATTTCCTCATTTGCATTTGGATGATTTGTGATCGTCCATTCAGATTTTGTTGGTATCACGTCAGTTGGAGTAGCACTCATAGTATGGTCCATGCTCGACTTAGGGACTTTTAGCGAATTACATCCGGATAATAGCAAAGTGTTGATAAGAAACATAGTGATTATCAATTTCTTCAGTGAGGATTCGCTCCTTTTAAAAACAAGATTATATCCTTTAAAATACATTACCTAAATCAACCAATGCAAGAATTTTATGTTAATAAAATAGTAACTATCTTAAATATGATGATAATATAGAGAAAAGGGAATTGAGGAAGTATAAGTATGGAGGAGTAAAGTTGATTCCATTTTATTTAATGCACGTCACAACAGTTGAACATAGTGAAAATTTACTTTGGACATTTTTGATCTGTAACGTCTTTGTTGTCAGCGCCGGTATTGTTTTTACCTATAAATTATTCCGTCAGAAAAACGTTCGGTTAGCGGGAATAACCTTTGCGATTGCTTTAGCCGTCAATTATATCCTTATCGCAATCTTTGGCGATATATTTGATTTACTGGGATAAACCAAAGTGGGGAGATGAGATCGTTTGAAATATTACCGTTTGTGGGTCCTTGCCTTTTTATTAAAATTTATTGGGTCTGCCTGGGATGCTTCTTATCATTTTAAATATTTATTTGAAGAATACTCAATTCCCCATATTGTTAATACGCTCGGTTTTGCCTTAGGGGCGGTTTTGTTAATACAAGAGTGGCGTCGCTCACATCATATGGAGCGATTTTCTAGAAATTTGATAACGATCGGCTACGTCATATTCCTAATTGGAATTCCCCTGGATTTTACCTACCATATTGCCTATGGAATTGATTTAACCACTTGGAGTCCAACTCATTTTATTTATTATATTGGAACCGCTATGATGATTTTTGGGGTTTGGCGCGGTTACTTTCTGTATACGAGAGAGATTCCACCGTCATGGAAGTCACTTCATACCTGGTTTGCGATGTTTCTCCTCGAATGCTTGATGTTTCCAAATATGCAGCAGGAAAACGGAGCGATTTCTTACCATCAGTACATTCAAGGAAAATCAATTGCCTCACAGGAAATTCTAGATTTAATTTCAAACCCTGCCTCGCAGATTTTTGGAGGGATTCCAGAATGGGTATATCCCATTTATTCCATCTTAATGGTTGCACTTTTTACGATTCTAATCATTCGATATTGTCGGGATTATACCATCCCTGTGATGGCAACAGCCCTATATATTCTGTTAAGGTTCGTTGGTAAAGCGACGTTTGCAGCAGTGGGTTATCCAACCTCGTATGTACCAATTACGCTAATATTGATTCCCTTACTATATTTATTATTTAAAAAAATCCACTGGATTGCTGGTTTAACGGGTAGTATAGCCTATTTTCTTACCTTGTTTGTAATCCATCAAACAAATATGCTCGTTACACCGCCTTTGAAATTATGGGAGCTCGGACCGGTTGCCATTATAGGGATTCTAGTCCCAGTGGTAAATTCATATGTAAAATCATTTATCTTCTGTAAAAGAGATAAACAACCTGCATGAGAAAAAGGGTGCCTGACACCCTTTTTTATTTTTGCATAATATTAATAGTGGTTTTCCATAAGACACGTGTTTAGAATTAGTTTATGACTATTTTGTGAAAGGTTTCACAAATATTATTTAGAATGTGATGAACTTCACAATTTTTATCAACACTAGCATTTACAATTTAGCTATAAAGAGAACCTTGTTAACGTACAAAATTCATGATGTAACCTATAAGGAGCGATCCGATAATGAAAAAACTAGTGATGATCGGTAACGGTATGGCAGGCGTAAGAACGATGGAGGAAATTCTTAAAGTAGCAACTGAACCATTTAAAATGACTATTTTTGGCCAAGAACCATATCCAAACTATAACCGGATAAAACTATCAAATATCCTGCAGGGCGATACAAACTTCGAAGATATTATTATCAATCCATTAGATTGGTATAAAGAAAATAATATTCAATTATTTACTGGAGAAACCATTGTTAACATCAATGTTGAGGAACAGCGTGTAGTTAGTAATCTAGGCAGAGAAGTCGAGTATGATGAATTGATTATTGCCACAGGCTCGAAATCCTTCATCCTGCCCATTGCAGGTGCAGACAAAATCGGTGTGACTGGGTTTCGTGATATAAATGATTGTGAAATGATGATCAAGTCAGCGCAGCAATATAAAAAGGCGGTCGTCATCGGTGGCGGACTCCTCGGACTCGAAGCAGCAAGAGGACTATTAAACTTAGGGATGAAAGTCGACGTGGTTCATTTAATGCCACATCTCATGGAGCGTCAGCTGGACCCGGTTGCATCCTCTTTACTTAAAGCAGAGCTAGAAGCGCAAGGTATGAATTTCCTCATGGAAAAAGAAACCGTGGAAATTCTCGGCGACGAACGTGTTACCGGTCTTCGTTTTAAAGATGGCTCCCAGGTGGAAGCCGACTTGGTTGTGATGGCAATAGGGATTAAATCTAATGTAAAAGTTGCAAGAAACAACGGAATCTATGTAAATCGCGGGATCGTGGTCAATGACTTCATGGAAACAAGCGTCCCTCACATTTATGCTGTTGGGGAATGTGCCGAGCATCGCGAGATTGTCTATGGCTTGGTGGCCCCATTGTATGAACAAGGAAAGGTGCTTGCCAACCGTATTTGTGGGAATCTTGGCGAACCATATCAAGGCTCAGTTACGGGAACACAATTAAAGGTAGCAGGTGTTGACCTGTTTTCTGCTGGAGAAATTTTTGAAGATGGCACAACAAAATCGATCATGGTCTATAACGAGTATGATGGTGTTTATAAAAAAATCTTAACAAGAAATAACATGATTGTTGGTGTCGTGCTATATGGTGACACCAAGGATAGCACCAAGTTATTCCGGATGCTGACGAAGAAAGAAGATATCAGCGGAATGACCAGCATTTCAGTGCTGCAATCCGAATGCAGTGCAGAAGGCAGCAATGACGATGTCGCTTCAATGGCGAATGATGAATTAGTCTGCGGCTGTAATGGCGTTACAAAAGGGGCTATCGTCGAAGCCATCAAAACTCAAGGGTTAACAACGTTAGACCAGGTGAGCCATTGCACGAACGCCGGCCGTTCATGTGGACGGTGTAAGCCGATGGTAAGCAGTATTCTCACACATACACTTGGGGATCAATTTGATGAAGCGGCAGCACAAAAGACAAGCCTTTGCGGGTGTACCACACTAAGCCGTGATGAAGTTGTAGCTGAAATTAAACAAAAAGGCTTAACTAGTGTAAAAGAAGTCATGAACGTTCTGGAGTGGAACAATGAGGAAGGCTGTACCAAATGCCGTCCGGCTATCAACTACTACCTAGGCATGATTCATATGGATGAATACAAAGATGACCGTGACTCCCGTCTTGTTAATGAAAAAATGCATGCTAATATCCAGAAGGACGGAACTTACTCAGTTGTCCCAAGAATGTACGGCGGGGTAACGACCGCGGCTGATTTGAAAAAAATTGCCGAGATTGCTGAAAAGTATGAAGTTCCACTTGTAAAATTAACAGGTGGACAACGAATTGGTTTGTTCGGGGTGAAAAAAGAAGACCTGCCAGCGATGTGGGAAGAGTTAGATATGCCGTCCGGTTATGCTTATGGAAAGACACTTCGGACAGTCAAAACTTGTGTCGGCGCACAATTCTGCCGCTACGGAACACAAGATTCGATGGCGCTTGGAATCGAACTGGAAAAGAAATTTGAACGCTTAGATACACCACACAAAGTTAAAATGGGTGTGTCTGCTTGCCCACGAAATTGCTCTGAAGCAGGTATCAAAGACATTGGTTTTGTCGGCATTGATGGCGGCTGGGAAATTTATGTCGCTGGTAACGGCGGTGTCGACCTCCGCGCGGGTGACCTCCTATGTACGGTGAAAACGCAAGCAGAAGTAATGGAAATGACGGGTGCCTACCTGCAATATTATCGTGAAACAGCCAATTACCTGGAGCGTACTTCTAAATGGGTCGAACGTGTCGGCCTGGATCATGTGAGAGAGGTTCTTGCAAACGAGGATACGCGAAAGGGCTTGAACGAGCGCATGGATAAGACATTGAAAAAGTATATCGAGCCTTGGAATGAAGCGATTCAGAGTGAAGAAATTCAAGATAAATATTATGCAAAACATACAATCAAGGTTGGGGAGTGATTAATATGCTACAAACATTAACTCGGATTCCAGTGGCAAACTATTCAAATATAAGAGTTCGGTCAGGCTATTCACTTAAAATTGATGACACAGAAATCGCTCTATTTAAATTAACCAGTGGAGAGGTTTATGCCGTTGAAAACCGCAGCCCCCATCCAAAAGGTGGCGTCCTTTCAGAAGGACTTGTTAGTGGTGAATATGTATATTGCCCCCTCTATGATTGGAAAATATCCTTAAAAGATGGTAAAGTACAAGCACCGGATGAAGGTCAAGTACGGACATTTAAGGTTGAATTAGAGGAAGATATCGTTTTTATAATCAGATAAGAGCGAAATGGGAAGGATGGCTGCAGGATGAAAAAGGGGAAAGTATTTTTAGTAGGAGCAGGGCCGGGGGACATCCGTTTAATCACCGTTAAGGGACTGGAGGCCATTAAGCAAGCCGAAGTCATATTATATGACCGGCTTGCCAATCCCAAGCTATTGGAGTTTGCCCCAGCGGATTGCGAACTGATTTATTGCGGAAAGTTACCGAATCGCCATATTCTACGCCAAGGGAATATCAACGAGCTTTTGGTTGAGAAGGCGCTTGAAGGAAAGCGGGTTGTTCGATTAAAAGGCGGCGATCCGGGCGTTTTTGGCAGAGTTGGCGAAGAAGCGGCCTCCCTGGCCGAGTACCAAATTCCTTTTGAAATTGTTCCTGGCATTTCATCGGGGATTGCAGCCCCCCTATATGCAGGAATTCCTGTTACCCATCGTGAGTATGCCGAGTCATTTGCAGTCGTGACCGCTCATGACAAATCAAAAGAGGGCAAACCGGTACTAGACTGGGAAGGACTTGCCCGTGGTGTCGATACGATTGCTTTTTACATGGGAGTTGGCAATTTACCGTTTATTTGCGAAAATCTCATCACCTATGGAAAACAGGCGTCAACACCTGTTATTTTAATTCAATGGGGGACATTTGGCCGTCAAAAAACATTACAAGGAACGCTTGCTGATATCTCCGAGAAGGTTATCGAGGAAAAGTTTAGCAACCCGTCAATTATCTTAGTAGGTGAAGTCATTGCACTTCGCGAAAAAATCAGCTGGTTCGAGAAAATGCCGTTGCATGGACGGCAAATCCTGCTTGCCAGGACGAGTGATGCTCCAAGTGAATTAGCAAAGGAATTAATTGACCAAGGCGCCGATGTAATTGAATTTCCGAAGTGGAAACGGACTTCATTGCCAGTTGATTTAGCAAAAGTGACAGCCTTTGAGAAAATTCTCTTTACCTCACCAGAAAGTGTAAATGAATTTTTCACAGCGGTAATGGAGAGCGGAATCGATATCCGAACCATTTGTGCTGATTTCTTTGGCGCTTCTGTGAAATCTATAAAAGCATTAAATAATCGAGGCTTTATTGCTGCACATGCGGATGAATTGAGCGAGCCGAGTGCTTTGCTGATTGTCGGAGACGATAGTATCTTGAAAAAAGAGTTTGATTCTGCAGATCTTTTGGTGACCAGCAAGAAAGAGCTTGATTATCAATTCCTGCCTCTTTTTAAAAGAATGTTAGATGAAGCGGACGTGAACACCATGGTATTCCCAAGCAGTTCCTCTGTTGAGCCATTTTTGATAGCGTTAAGTGAAGGTGACATGAATGCAGCTGAACTGTTAAAAGGACTGCAAATCGTCAGCATGGGAAAACAAACAGAAGCTGCCGTTGTAAAGGCAGGCTTTCCGTCAATTGGAACGCCAGCAAACGCAACGAAACAAGCGCTGGTAGAATATTTAGCAGCTCGTCGTCCTGTCGAGGAAGTGTAGAAGATGCATTCAGGCTATCCCGTGACACTAAGGTTAGTAGGTAAAAAGGTTGTCATTGTTGGCGGCGGTAAGGTTGCCGAGCGGAAAGTGAAGGGACTGCTTGATACCGGGGCAGAAGTTGTCGTCATCAGTCCGGAGGCAACAGATGAAATTCAAGGACTTCATCGGGAGGGTGTAATTGTTTGGAAGCAAAAGTCTGCTGCTTTAAGTGACATGGATGATGCATTCATGATTTTTGCTGCCACAAACAATCCACAACTCAATCAGTCGATTAAGAAAATGGCTGGAGCCCACCAGCTTGTAACGATAGCAGATGATCCAGGTGGCTCCATATTTCATGTCCCAGCCCATTTTAGACGTGGACAATTGAGCATTGCTGTCTCGACAGGAGGAGCAAGCCCAACTCTCGCCAGCAAAATTCGGGAGCAGCTCGAGGATCAGTTTGATGATTCGTATGAAAGCTACCTTGAATTTCTTTCGTCCAAACGAAAATGGATCTTGAAGGAAGTAGAAGATGCCTCCTTGAAAAGAAAACTATTAAAAACCATTGTCAGTTCGGATTTCTTAACTAGTGCAAATAGAGAAGATGATTTTATCAGGTTATATGAAGCGCTGCTTAAAGAAACGCGCCAATCATGACCGCAATGTAGGATGTCACTGACGTCCTTTTTTTATGCTATTTTTCCTCGAAAAAACAAGGTGCAGTGGTACCGCCAATATATCCCGTTATCCTAAGTTCATGACCTTACCAAAGGATTCAATCGGATTATTAGTATATTAAATTAGAGTAAACCAAGGATAGAAGATTGTTTTAAACAGACTAAGTAATTCCTACTTGAATTGACAGATTAAATTAAAGAATGATATGATTTTGGAAATCGGTTACGTAAAAGATATACATGTGTTCATATTATTTTTATCGTAACATATGTAACGTTCGCGGAGGTAGTACAATTGACTACAATTAGAGATGTTGCTGCTAAAGCAGGAGTTTCTACAGCAACTGTGTCAAGAATTATTAATAATAAAGGTCAGGCAACTCCTGAAACGGTTGCTAGAGTACATGCCATTATTAAGGAATTAGGTTATAAACCAAATGTGGTTGCACGTAGTTTAACAAGTCGAAAATCTAACACGATTGCTTTACTTGTTCCTACTATAAGTAACCCCTTTTTTCCTGAATTAGCACGAGGGGCCGAAGATGTAGCGAATTCTTACGGTTTAAATATCTTTCTTTGTAATACGGATGATGAACGAGAGAAGGTAAACAATTATCTTGTTTCTCTGCAAGAAAGATATGTAGATGGAGTTATTATAAATTCTCTTAACTTGACTAATGAAGATTTAAAGGAACTTCATTCTAATGGGATTCCTGTTGTTACACTTGACAGAACCTTCTCAACTCATGAATTTTCTTCTATAATAGTTAAACATCGAATAGGAGCCCAGGTGGCTACGAAGCATCTAATTGATATTGGATGTAAACGAATTGGATTGATTCGAGGACCAGAAGATGATTTTACAGCTGTTCAGAGAATGTGGGGATATAGGGATTATGTAAAAGAATTTGATTGGTTTGATCAAAGTTGGATTGCTCTTGGAGATTTTAGTGTAAAAAGTGGTTACCTTTGTATGAAAGAACTGTTCCAGCGTCATCCGGATATAGATGGAGTCTTTGCTTCCAATGATTTGATGGCCATTGGCTTATTAAAAGCTGCTCATGAATGGGGGCGTAAGGTACCAGATGAATTGGCAATTATAGGATTCGATGGAATTGACATGACGCAATATACTAACCCGCCTATCTCTACCATTAAACAACCAATCTATGAAATGGGGAAAATGGCAATGGAAGAACTAATTAGATTAAGTCGAGAACCAGAATCCG
This sequence comes from Neobacillus drentensis NBRC 102427, assembly GCF_001591445.1. Lineage (GTDB taxonomy): Bacteria > Bacillota > Bacilli > Bacillales > Cytobacillaceae > Neobacillus > Neobacillus drentensis. The sequence continues at coordinate 35,257 of NZ_BCUX01000020.1, forward strand.
ATTCCCGTAAGATGGAACTCGATGTAGAACTAATTCTACGTGAATCTTCTATGCGATAAAACGAATGTAGGTAATAAAAAAGACTCCTAACAGATAGGAGTCTTTTTAGTAGTTGAATAACTTTTTAGTGATCATTCTTTCTGAACGGTTTGTGTGAAAGCTGCGCTGTTGTTAGTTTAGTAATAATCGACTAATTTATGCTTGTACTACTTCTAATAAATAATGTGAAAGTCCTCTCTCTGCACAAAATTCATTTACCTTCTCTATAGTTGGAACTCCGTCCTGTGCACCTTGCTTTGTTACTTTTAAAGCGGCTACAATGGTTGCAAATTTCACTGCCGCAACGAGGCCTGCTCCATCAGCAATTGCAGAACCAATTGCTCCGGCAAATGAGTCTCCTGCCCCAACAGTGTCCACTGCTGTCACTTGAATAGCTTGGATATATTCTGTTTTTCCACTTTCATAAACTAAAGATCCTTTGTCGCCCATTTTAATGATGGAGTTTTTCACACCCATTCGATTAAAATATTCGGCTGCTTGATGAGCAGAATCTAAATCTATGACATTAATGCCAGTTAGTTGTTTTGTTTCCTGTTTATTCGGAACGATTAAATCTGCATATTGCAACGCCCGTTTTGTAATACCATCTGCTGGTGCTGGATCTAAAACAACAAACATGCCTTTATTTCTTGCTTGAATCATTGACTCAATTACTGCTTCTTCAGGAATCTCCATCTGTACGAGTAATACTTTACTATTATTGATTTTGGAGAAAGCATCTTGAATATCCTTTGCCGTTAATTCATCATTTGCGCCTTTAACGACAAGCATTGTATTCTCGGCTGTATGATCAATTGTAATAATCGCACATCCAGTAGAATTTTCTTGTACTCGCTTTACACAAGATGTATTGATTCCGTTATCTTTCATAGATTTAATCATAGTATCACCATATAAATCAGTGCCGATCGAACCGATCATATGCACTTTTTTCCCTAAGCGTGCACTTGCAACAGCCTGATTTGCCCCTTTTCCTCCTGGAAGTGTCACCATCTTCTTTCCAAAAATAGTTTCCCCTTGGTTCGGATAATGGTTCGTAAAGGCAACGATGTCAACATTTATACTTCCAACTACGGTTATCTCTTCCATTACTACCACTCCACATTCACTTAAGATTTGCTTCGAATTGATTTTCTTTTTGACTTGTGATAAATTCCTTTAATTTTGTAACAGCTTCCTCAAACGTGATCTCTGGTTTGAATAAAGATGACGTACCACAAACGAGCATGTTCGCTCCGTTTTCTAAAACTCCAGGAATCGTTTCATACCCAATATTTCCGTCAACTTGAATATCAATGTTATAGCCTTCACTATCAATCATACGTTTTAAATCTTTTACCTTTTTATACATTAAAGGAATGAATTTTTGACCAGCAAATCCAGGGTTAACAGTCATAACAGTAACGTAATCTACTACATCTAAAACATATTTAAGTTCTTCAATTGGTGAAGACGGATTTAAAGCAACTCCTGCTTTTAACCCGTTATTACGAATTGTTTGTAATGTTCTTTGTAAATGCTCTGTTGCTTCGGCATGAACAGAAATCATATCAGCACCCACGTCGATAAAAGTATCTAAGTGGATTTCAGGGTTTTTAACCATTAAATGGACATCAAATGGTTTGTTTGTGTAAGGTTTTATACTCTTAATCAAATCAGGCCCCATTGTAAAATTTGGAACAAAGCTTCCATCCATTACATCTAGATGAAAAAAATCAACTCCTGCCTGATCAAGTCTTATTACAGTTTCTTTTAAAACTCCCATATCTGCACACATTAAAGACGGACCAATTAAAGTCATAATATTATAGCCTCCTGATTATATTGGTGAAAATTTTTAAGTATAGGTTTTGAATAGTTTGAGTTCTACGATAACCTTCACCTTTGTTGCATTTGTTACATTTATTTCAGAGATAGTGGTTAAAAATCATATTAATCATGAACGTAACCGATTACATGAATGTTATCATTCTTTAATTTGTTTTGTCAAACAGGAAATTTAATTGAATTCGCACCCAATAAACCTCCTGTTTATATGAATAAATACCATTTTTTATAATTAGAAAAAAATATTCGTAACCGGTTGCGTTGGAAAATAGGATATGCTAGTATATTGATTAAGATTTATCTTGTAATAACCGTATAAATTAAGAGGTTATGGATATTTATATTTTTTTGACCCTTTACGTAATCGGTTACATCGTTATTATTGAAGATATGATTTTTCATATTTATTAAGGTCTTTTTAGGGGGGGGGAAATGAGTGAAAAAAGAATAGTGCTCATTACAGGTGGAATGATTATGTACTAAAATTATTTATTTTTACTTGAGAAGAATTTCAATTATAAAAAATAGATTTAAAATTTAGTAATTAGCTTCTGAGGAGGAATTCATTATGAAAAATGTAAGCGCACTACCTAATCCAGAACAAAAAACGATTTTAGGAATGCCTGTAGCACTTTTTTGGGGATTTATTGCAATTATGATCTTTATGACAGGAGACGGTATTGAGCAAGCATTTCTATCAAAACAAATTGTAGAAATGGGATTTACTGCCGGACAATCAGCTATGGTCTTTACTATATACGGTGTCACTGTAGCGATTGGATCATGGTTAGCAGCTTTATTTGCTGATATTTGGGGACCAAGACGTACCATGTTAGTTGGACTAATTATATGGGTCTTGTTTCACGTTGGTTTTATCACACTTGGCACAGTTCCAGAAAATCTAAATATGATGATGGTTATGTATGGATTACGTGGATTTGGTTTCCCGTTATTCGCTTATTCATTTGTTGTTTGGATAGCTTATGCTACACCACATAAAAAACTTCCTACAGCAATGGGGTGGTTCTGGTTTGCCCATTCATTAGGTATTGGCGTATTCGGTTCTTACATGCCGAGCTTCACCATCCCTGCTATAGGCTATAACGGATCACTTTGGTTAGGATTAATTTTTGTCATAATTGGTGGATTAGTTGGAGTTCTTATGACAAAAGGAAACTATGAAAAACCAAAAGATGAGAATCCATCAGAAACGATTAAGAATGGCTTTACGATACTATTTACTAATAAAAAGATTGCGATTGCATCTGCAGTAAGGATTATTAATCAATTGGCTGTTTATGGTTTTGTTGTGGCGATGCCATTGTTTTTAACAAGCGAGGAAGTTGGTTTTACTACATCTCAATGGCTACAAATATGGGGTGCTATGTACTTAGTTAATATTTTCTTTAATTTATTCTGGGGTTTTGTTGCTAGCAAAATGGCATGGCACAAAGTTGTTCAATATTTTGGTTGTATCGGAGTAGCGATTTCTTGTTTACTATTCTATTACGTACCAATCACTTTTGGTCCTAATTTTTGGTTAATGGTATGTGTCTCAGGTTTCTTTGGAGCAGTTCTTGGTGCATTTGCTCAAATGTCCGCGATCTTTGCAGCAATTGATCCAGAAAACAGAGGGGCAGCAATGTCGATTCATAACCTTTCTGCCGGATTAAGTCAATTTATTGCACCAGCTTTAGCTGGTATTCTATATACAATGCTCGGAACAGAAGGATTAGTTTGGTCCTTAGCAGGATTTTATTTATTAGGATTTGTTCTTGCAAATTTCCTAAAAATAGAACAAGAAGGACCTGCAGTTAAGAGAGAGAACAGTGATCCTGTAGGAAATAAGGCATTAAATGCTTAAGTCATAAATTAAAAGGCTTATCCAGGGAGGAACTAGTTTGAAGTAAAGTGATGGAAGAAAGAAATTAAAATGGATTTAGAGGAGGGGTTTGATGTCTAAGTATATACTGCAAATGAACCATATTAGCAAAACATTCCCAGGTGTAAAAGCCCTTGATAATGTAAAGCTTGAGATAGAACCAGGAGAAGTTCATGCCTTAATAGGTGAAAATGGAGCGGGTAAATCAACGCTTATCAAAATTCTAGCAGGAATCTATGATGCTGACCCAGGTGCAGAGTTTTATTTTGAAGGCAGAGAAGCTGATATTAAAAAACCAATTGATGCTACTTTAAAAGGTATTTCAATAATCTATCAAGATTTAAGTTTATTCCCTAACCTCTCTGTAGCAGAAAATATTTTTATAGGTAGAGATAGTAATAGTAACAGCCTAAAAAAGGTTAATTGGAAACATATCGAAGAGATTGCTGAAAGCGCATTAAAAGAATTAGACGTTCAAATTGATTTGAATTTACCAGTCGAAAAGCTAAGCATTGCCCAACAACAATTAATCGAAATCGCTAGGGCCTTGGCGTTTGAAGCGAAATTAATTGTAATGGATGAACCTACATCATCACTTTCTGCTGGAGAGGTAGAAAAGCTATATAAAGTAATAAATAATCTTAAACAAAAGGGTATCTCAATTATATTTGTAAGTCATAAGCTAAAAGAGCTCTTTACCGTTTCCGATCGGTTTACTGTCCTACGTGATGGAAAGTATGTGGGAACATATGAAAGTAAAGAACTCAATGAAGATAAATTAATTAATTTAATGGTAGGCAGACAAGTATTATATGAAAAAAATAAAGGCGGAATCCAAATTGGTCAAACAGTATTTGAGGTTAAATGTTTGTCCAAGGAGGGTAATTTTAAGGATATTTCTTTTGAATTAAAGCAGGGAGAGGTTATAGGTATTACTGGTCTCATGGGATCAGGACGTACTGAACTCGCTCAAGCTATATTTGGAATCAATACTCCAGTTACAGGTGAAATAAAAATTAATGGTGAGAGTGTCACAATCAAGTCTTCTGAAGATGCTGTAAAAAAGGGAATTGCCTATATTCCTGAAAGCAGGAAGACTCAGGGGTTAATTCTAGAACAATCTATCATCAATAACATCTCACTTCCAGTTTTAAAAACTTTACGAAACGCATTCGGATTAATTAGTCGTAAAAAAGAGGTTGACTTGGCTAATCACTATATTAAAACTTTAGATGTCCGGCCGGCATTGCCTAATTTGAAAACTGGTAAAATGTCAGGCGGAAACCAACAAAAAGTAGTTATTGGAAAATGGTTATCAACAAAACCAAAGCTTTTAATTATTGATGAGCCTACCAATGGTATTGATATCGGTGCAAAAACTGAAATCCATAAACTTTTAAGGAAGCTTGCTTCAGAAGGTATGGGAGTAATTGTAATTTCATCAGAACTTCCTGAAGTATTAGCAGTTAGTGATCGTATTATAGTAATGAGGCATGGAAGAATAGCTGGTGAACTAGCTATTGAAGAAGCAACACAAGAAAATATCATGAATTACGCTTTGCTTGGATCCAAAGTATCAAAAGAGAACAAAAACCAAGGCAAAGGAAAAGTGATAGTTGAAAGCGGGGTGTCGATGTGAAATCAATCCTTAAATCAAAAGAAATGAGTATTGCTTTGATTATAGTCATGCTTTCGATCGTACTGTCTTTTATAAGCCCTGTATTCTTTACCTTTGAGAATATTACGGACATCTTAAAAGGAAACGCTGTCCTTGGTATATTAGCGATTGGTATGACGCTCGTCATTATTACAGGTGGAATTGACGTATCAGTTGCAGCTGTCACTACGGCAGTCATTGTTATTCTTGGTAAAATCCTGGTTTTCTTACCAGATAGTCCTATATCAATCGTTTTAATGTTTATTATCGCACCGTTAATAGGGGTTATTTTGGGAGCATTGAATGGAATGCTAGTTTCTAAGATTCAAATTCCAGCTATTGTGGTGACTCTAGGTACAATGAGTATGATCAATGGGATTATTTTATACATTACAAATGGGCAATATCTAAACAGTACTAGTTTTCCAAAAATATTTGTAAAATTTGCAAATTTCGAGATCTTTGGTATCTCTATATTAATCATTCTTTTCGCTCTTATTTCAATCGGAGCATGGTATTTATTGAAGTATACGGTAATCGGACGTGAAGTATTAGCTATAGGTGGTAATAAAGAGTCTTCCATCCGTGCGGGAATTAACTTTGATAAAGTTCAAATTTTTGTATACGGTTTTATGGGACTTTTGGCTGGCGTAGCAGCTATTGCCCAGTTGTCCTATACAAAAGCTGTAGATCCTAATGGACTTCTTGGCTTTGAAATGCAAGTTATTGCTGCAGTTGTTCTAGGTGGTGCCAATATCATGGGTGGCCGTGGAACAATTATTGGAACTTTTTTAGGTGTTCTATTATTAGGAATCATGCAAAATGGCCTAATCTTAGCGCATATTGATGTTTTCTGGCAAAAAGTAGTTGTTGGGGCAATTATATTGTTAGCTGTTACATTCGATCAGATTCAATATAAACGGTCAAAGGATAAGCTGGCAAAAATTGAAGTAGAAGCATGAGGAAGGGGTGAATATTTTGAAAGGGTTATCAAAGGAAAGTGTTTTAGGTTTAATTGCTTTGGTGTTGACTATTGGAATGTGCATTATTGCACCAGGTTTCTTAAGCCAACAAAATATTAGTAATATGCTGTTTCAAATTCCTGAATTTGGTTTGATCGCATTAGGGATGATGGTGGTTATCGTAACAGGTGGGATCAATCTTTCGATAACATATTCAGCAGCCCTATCAGGTGTAGCTATTGCAATTATGCAAAGTCATGGATACTCGATTTTAATTTCCATTCTTGTTGGATTAGTTGTTGGTTTATTGTGTGGATTTATTAATGGATTCATAGTATCCAAGATTGGTGTTTCTGCCATTCTCGTTACATTAGGAACAATGACTTTATTTGAAGGTGTAATCCTAACGATAACAAAAGGTAATTCTATTTCTGGTTTTAGCGAAGCTTATAGCTTAATTGGGAATGGTTATTACATGGGCTTAGTTCCTTTATCACTACTAATCTTCGTGATTTTCGCTGTCTTGACCGCTATTCTAATGAATAAATCAAAATGGGGCCGTAATGTATACATGTTGGGAAGTAACCCAATTGCTACTTTGTTTTCAGGTGTAAATACTAACAAAGTTCTAATGGGAGTTTATTTATATTCTGCCCTACTTGCAGCTGTGGCATCCATTATCATGACATCCAGATATAATATGGCAAAGGTTGACCTTGGATCTTCTTACCTATTACAAAGTGTTTCAGCAGCTGTTTTAGGAGGGACTGACATTCAGGGTGGCTATGGAAAGGTAATGGGAACTATTTACGCTGTTATAATTTTCCAAGTACTTTCAAGTGGATTAAATTTATTAGAGGTTCCTCGTTCTATTGTAGGGATCATTATGGGAGCCATCCTAATACTAGTATTAATTCTTAATTTTGTTAAAGCAAAAGTAGATGAGAAATCTCAGAAAAAAGCACAACAAGAAACGTTAGTAGCTTAAGGGAGAATTCTGAAAATTATTTCAGATGAACCATAAATTATCTTAGTAAAGAGGGGGAATTATAATGAAGAAGTTATTAGGAGCTATATTATCAGTAGTATTAATGGTTGGCCTGCTTGCAGGTTGTGTTTCTTCAAACTCTGGAACAACAAGCAAAGCTAATGGAAGTGAAAATGCTGATAAATCTGGGAAACTCAAAATTGCAGTAGTACCAAAACTAATAGGAATTCCTTATTTCAATGCATCTGAAAAAGGTGCTGTTCAAGCTGGGAAAGATTTGGGTGTTGATGTTATTTATACTGGGCCAACTGAAGCTGACGCAGCTCAACAGGTTAAAGTTATCGAGGATTTAATTAGTCAAAAAGTTGATGTAATCGCAGTTGCACCGAATGACCAAGCAGCTTTAACTCCTGTATTAAAGAAAGCTAAAGATGCTGGAATTAAAGTAATGGACTGGGATACTCCAGCAGATCAATCAGTAGTTGATTTATCCGTGCACCAAATCGATGATGAGGCTTACGGCCGTCATATTACAAAGTCTTTAGTTGAACAAATGGGTACTGAAAAAGGCGAAATCGCTATTTTAACAGGTGGTCTTTCAGCGGCTAACTTAAATTCATGGATTGATGGGGCTAAGAAAGAGCTTGAAGAAAATTATCCTGGTCTTAAATTAGTATCTGACAAAATTGCTACAGATGAAAAACAACCAGTGGCATATCAAAAAACACTTGATTTAATCAAATCATACCCTGATTTAAAAGGTATTATGGCATTTTCAACTATTGCTCCACTTGGTGCTGCTCAAGCGATTCAAGAAAAGGGACTTCAAGATAAAATTGCGATAATTGGTGCTAATTTACCAAAAGATTCAATCCCATTCCTTGAAGACGGTGCTTTAGATTTAGCGATTCTCTGGGAGCCTGATAAGTTGGGTTATTTAACAGTTGCTCTTGCAAAAGATTTAGCTGAAGGTAAAATGCCACAAGATGGACAAGAAGTAAAAAATGTTGGAAAAATTGAAGTGTGGGAAGATGGTAAAACTGTCATTATGGGACCACCAACTGACTTCACGAAAGAAAATGCAGGAAATTATGATTTCTAAAAAGCAATCTTTAAAGGATGTTCATAGCGATTCCGCTGGGACATCCTTTTTGCATATTAATAAAAATTCACCCTGTCTTTATGATTTTATCCCTTGAAAACATCTTTTAACTTTATTTTATGGATATTTTTCCTCGAAAAAACAAGCTACAGGGAGTATTTACCTATTTTTATAAAATTTTCAGAAAGGTGGTTCCATTTTTAAAAATCGTGTTATATAATACAAAGCGTAGATAGTTGCTGTATTATAACAAAGAGGTGATGTAGTTCATGTCGACGCAAACGACAGGCATTGAAGTGGTTGGGCCAGTGAAAGCCCGGTACGATGAGATACTAACACCAGAGGCATTAAACTTTATTGAAGAGTTAGAGCGAAAGTTTGGCGAAAGAAGAGTTGAACTGTTACAGTACAGGCAAAAACGCCAAGTGGAAATTAACGATGGAAAATTGCCAGATTTCCTCCCAGAAACGAAACATATCCGGCATGGTGACTGGACCATTGCTCCACTGCCGGATGACCTGCAAGATCGTCGGGTCGAAATTACCGGTCCAACCGATAGGAAAATGGTCATCAACGCTTTGAACTCAGGTGCAAAGGTGTTTATGGCTGACTGTGAAGACGCCACTTCACCGACATGGGAAAACATCGTCGAAGGACAAATCAACTTACGAGATGCGGTAAATCGAACAATATCCTTTGAAAATCCGAATGGGAAAAAATATGAGCTAAATAAAAAGACAGCTGTTCTGTTTGTACGACCACGCGGACTGCATCTGGTAGAAAAGCATACTTTATTAGATAGCAAACCTATTTCCGGAAGTTTTTTCGATTTTGGAATGTATTTTTTCCATAATGTGAACCAGTTACTTGCGAGGGATTCCGGGCCATATTTTTACCTGCCAAAGCTTGAAAGTCATTTGGAAGCACGGTTGTGGAATGATGTATTTGTATTTGCGCAAGAGAAGCTTGGGATTCCCAATGGAACCATTAAAGCGACTGTCTTACTAGAAACCATCATGGGCGCATTTGAAATGAACGAGATTTTATTTGAGCTAAAAGATCACTCTGCAGGATTGAATTGTGGAAGATGGGATTATATCTTCAGTTACTTGAAAAAGCTGCGTAAGCACAAGGATGTCATTTTACCCGATCGCTCGCAGGTAACGATGACGGTTCCGTTTATGCGTTCGTATTCGCTCTTAACGATTCAAACCTGTCACCGCCGCAAGGCACCGGCAATCGGTGGAATGGCTGCCCAAATTCCAATCCGTAACAATCCTGCTGCAAATGAGGAAGCCTTTGCCAAGGTTCGTGCGGATAAGGAACGTGAAGCCCGTGATGGACATGATGGAACATGGGTAGCACACCCCGGTCTTGTCCCGGTAGCTCTAGAGGTTTTCAATCGTGAAATGCCGATGGCAAACCAAATCCACACGAGTAAACAACAGAAAATCACGGTGAAGGCTCAAGATTTGCTCGAATCACCAGGTGGGGCGATTACAGAAGAGGGCGTTCGTATGAATATAAATGTCGGCATCCAATATATTGCTTCGTGGCTAAGCGGCAATGGCGCAGCCCCGATTCATAACTTGATGGAGGATGCGGCAACCGCTGAAATCTCACGGGCCCAGCTATGGCAATGGATTCGCCATCCAAAGGGGATTCTGAACGACGGACGGAAAGTAAGCGTGGAAATGTATCAGCAATACAAAGTGGAGGAATTAGAAAAAGTTAAACAGGAAATAGGTGCTGAAGCTTTTGAAGGCGGCCGATTTGATGAAGCCGTTGAACTGTTTGACAGGTTGATCTTAAATGATGAGTTTGCTGAATTTTTAACCTTACCGGGGTATGAACTTATTTAGTTTTTTTAATAAAAAAAAACTTAATAGATTACTAGGAGGAATATAAAGATGACAAATTCAAGAGTAGCAAAATTACAAGAAAACTGGGAAATGGATAGCCGTTGGAATGGGATTACGAGACCATATACTGCCGAGGATGTTATTAAGTTACGCGGTTCCATTGATATTGAGCATACATTGGCTCGGAAAGGGTCAGAAAAGCTATGGAAACTATTAAATGAAGAAGACTATGTAAATGCCCTTGGTGCCCTAACGGGGAATCAAGCCGTCCAGCAGGTAAAAGCGGGGTTAAAAGCGATTTACCTAAGCGGCTGGCAGGTAGCGGCCGACGCGAACCTATCCGGACATATGTACCCGGACCAAAGCTTATACCCGGCGAACAGTGTACCAAATGTTGTTAAAAAAATTAATCAGGCCTTGCAGCGTGCTGACCAGATTACGCATTCAGAGGGAGACAACTCGATTGATTGGTTTGCTCCAATTATCGCCGATGCAGAAGCAGGCTTCGGCGGCCAATTGAATTGTTTCGAATTAATGAAGGGGATGATTGAAGCCGGTGCATCAGGTGTGCACTTTGAAGATCAGCTTTCTTCTGAGAAAAAATGTGGTCACTTAGGCGGGAAGGTGTTACTGCCAACGCAAACGGCGGTTCGTAATTTAATTGCCGCTCGTTTAGCTGCAGACGTTATGGGCGTTCCAACTATTTTAGTTGCCCGGACAGATGCTAACGCGGCTGATTTAATTACTAGTGATATTGATTTGAATGATGCTCCGTTTATTACAGGCGAACGCACGGGAGAAGGGTTCTACCGAGTAAAGGCAGGGATTGACCAGGCGATTGCTCGCGGCTTAGCGTATGCCCCTTATGCAGATCTTGTATGGTGCGAAACTTCGGAGCCGAATATCGAGGAGGCCAGACAATTTGCGGAAGCCATCCATGCGGAGTTCCCAGGAAAGATGCTCGCTTACAACTGTTCCCCATCTTTCAACTGGAAGAAGAAACTGGATCAAGAAACAATTGCGAAATTCCAAGTCGAGCTTGGCAAAATGGGCTACAAGTTCCAATTTGTAACTCTTGCAGGCTTCCACGCTCTAAACCACGGCATGTTCGAACTTGCACGCGGATATAAAGAGCGCGGAATGGCAGCTTACTCCGAATTGCAGCAAGCTGAATTCGACAGCGAGCAATACGGCTACACGGCCACACGTCACCAACGTGAGGTAGGTACAGGTTACTTTGACCAAGTATCTATGGTCATCACAGGTGGAACCTCATCAACAACCGCATTGAAAGGTTCGACGGAGACAGAACAATTTACAAGGAAAAACTAAAAGGTGATCCTTCTCTCCGGGTGGAGGGAGGGATTTTTTGGTGAGGAACGTTTTTTAAGGTATCATCATAGATAATAATAGCCTTTATATGGAGTTGATTTAGTTGAAGAAGACAACCGTTGACGAGGTCTTACAGCAAGGGATCTATGGACCGTTAGAAACAAAACCAGATGAGCGGCGGAAATTCTTAGGGACTTTGAGAGAACGAATTGTGGTGGCTCTTACGAAAAGCCAAGTGGCAGAAACCAGCGTATATCCCCAAGTTGAGAAGCAGATGAAAGAAAGGCCACAGTCCCACCTATTCTTAAATGGAAACATGAGTTATGAAAACCTTTCAAAATATGTAAAGCTGGCCACAAAATATAAAATTGAACATACTCTTGTAACCAATAAAGAGCACGACTCGGATATCGGCTTGGTGTTAGCCATGGATCATGCGATTGATAAAGAAGATATCTATATTACCAATAAGGAACCTGCGCCACTGCAGCAAGAAGTCAAAAAAAGCAAAGGTTTTTTTGCGAAAATCTTTAAAAAATAAAGTATGTAATATCAAAGAACTTACTCGTTAACATCGGAATTGATCAAGAGGGAGTCTATTCTGTCCTTATGAGAGGTTCATAAGGACAAAAAGCTCCAAGCGAGACCGCCAACTATCCTTATGAAAAGCTAAACTCCTCTATTTCTCATCCTGCAGCCACTTCTACCTTAGCCTGAAGCTCGATTTCAACATTCCCTTGAATCGCGCGGCTAATCATGCAGGATGCCTCCGCTTTTTTGGCCAGTCTCATAGCCATTTTAACTTCTCGGTCAGCAGCATCCGGTTTCAAGACAACATGAGGTCGATGAATGATCTTTTTATACGTGAACACCCCATTGGTGACATCAACAATTCCTTCAGACTCCATCGTTAAGTTTTCCTTCACAAACCCACTTCGCTCCATCATTGCTGCAAGCGTGATAATATAGCAGGTTGCAGCGGCCCCCAGCAGCATCTCATCTGGATTGGTGCCGATACCCGGCCCATCCATTTCTGATGGGATGGAGATCTTTGTTATTAAATTCCCAGCTTCAATCTCGCCAACATCATTCCGTAATCCTGGCCAGCTCGCTTTTAAGTGAAAAGTATGTTCAGCCATTCTAATTTCCTCCAATTTTAGTTTTGCTCCCACGTGATTTGGAAAATATGATATGGTTAATTTGATATGTAAATAATGGAGCAGTGACGAATGAAACTTATTTTTAAAATTACCCTTATCTTAATACTTTGTTTATATTTAGCGATTCTTTCAAAATTAATTTTGTTTAAATATATCCCGTTATCTGAAATTATTAATCATTTTAATTTTACATATGATGAATACCACTGGCGGTCGAATAATTTCGTCCCTTTTAAAACGATTAACTTTTATTTGTTTTTAGCTGATATTAATTTAAATATACGGATTGAGAACTTAGCAGGGAATATCATCGGGTTTATGCCGTTCGGATTTATCTTACCATTGCTGGCTAAAAAGTTTCAAAAACTTAGTGCCGTCATCATCTCCACCTTTTGCTTAAGCCTGACCTTTGAACTGCTGCAGCTAATATTTGAATTCGGCAGCTTTGATGTAGATGATTTAATTTTAAATACGGTTGGTGGGATCTTAGGTTACCTGCCTATTAAACTTGTATTTCTCTTCACCCAAATGAAAACGAAAAACATGAACGTAGCATAATTTTAGGGGGCAGTTGGATGGCAAAAGGATTTTTTTCACTCTTTGCGAAAAATATTAAGAAGTCAATGGGACCGGGGCAATATCAAGCTAATGGAATACAAGTTACTTGTGTTCATTGCCAACACGACCGGTTTGAATCTGGTCACGCACAGTTAAATACGGCCTTAGCCACTTTTTTTAAATTAGACTTTGCCAATCGCTCTGCTATCACATTGACCTGCCACCGCTGTGGGTATATCCATTGGTTTAACAAAAGAGTTAATCGAATCGATTAACATGATGATTTCAAACAAAAAACCACCGTCGAATCTTTAAAAAGATCCACTGGTGGTTTTTTCAGTCCCAGTTACCGGAACCGTGTCAGCTAACAATTGAATATTTTTTGTTACTTTTGTGCTATAAGTAAAATCACCATAGCAATAAGGATAGCGAAAATTATCTTTATTGCCGCCACAAGTATAAATGGCTGGCTTTTCTTTTACCCGCTGGAGAGAAAAGTCCTTCGCCAGTGCCTCACTGTGTTTACCGCCATGCTGTGCAACGTAGTTAATGTACCCAATTCCCATGTTGTAGGACTGGATGATCGTCTGGAAATCTACCTTTTTCTGATTCCCATAAGTGAGAACGCGCTGAAAATGCTTTACTCCAACTTGAATACTTTTCTTTGGATCTGTTATTGCATTTCTTGCCAAGCCCGCTGATTCCGAAGCCTGCATCGGATCCCCGCCCCGGCCGCGGCTTTCTTGCTGCATTAAAGCGACTAGTACGGTCGTATGACTTTCGAGATTATATTTTGCTAATTCATCATGTATTAAGGGACGATATTTTTTTACATCAGCAAAGGGATCAGTTTTCACTAGATCAAGAGAAGGCTGGTGTTGGAAATAATTTTGGAACATAGCTAAAGCGCAAAAAAGGACAAACAGCATGAAAAAAAGTTTGAATTTCTTCCTTTTTCGTTTTTTCAAATAGAATCCCTCCCTCCATGACCATTATAAGGGAAGCTGTAAAAAATGTCTGCGATAAGCTAAATGGAAAAATTTTAAGAGAGATATAGATTTAATTTTCAAAAATTTGAAGAAAAATCGTTCCACTTGCCAATACTGATGAGGGAATCATTGCGGTAAAGCGGAAAAGTTTGGTATCATCATTAGTATTGATATGACAAGACAAATGGGATTGGGGGTTATGATATGTCACGAATTTCAAATCAGCAGGTTAAGCATGTAGCCAACCTGGCAAGATTGGCAATAACCGAAGAAGAAACAGAAATGTTTACAAAGCAGCTGGACGCGATTATTACTTTTGCTGAACAGTTAAATGAATTGGACACGGAAAATGTGGAGCCTACATACCATGTGCTGGATATGAAAAATGTTTTACGTGAAGATAAATCTAAACAAGGATTATCGCTAGAAGAGGTACTAAAAAATGCGCCCGAGCATCAGGATGGCCAGATTAAAGTACCATCGATTATGGGAAAGGAGGATTAACAGTGAGTTTATTTGATTATAAAGTTTCAGACCTACATGAATTGCTACATAAAAAGGAACTAAAAGTATCTGACCTTGTTGAAGAATCATACAAGCGAATCGGACAAGTCGAGGACAAAGTTCAGGCTTTTTTAACATTAGATGAAGAGCGCGCCCGTCAATCAGCGAAAGCATTAGATGAGAAACTCAATACTGATGCGGCAAAAGGTTTGTTATTTGGGATGCCGATTGGACTGAAAGATAATTTAGTGACAAAAGGGCTGCGGACAACATGTGCAAGTAAAATTCTCGAAAACTTTGATCCCATTTATGATGCTACCGTCGTTCAGAAGCTGCAGCAAGCCGAAACCGTAACGATTGGCAAGTTAAATATGGATGAATTTGCGATGGGGTCATCAAATGAAAATTCCCATTTCCAAACGACGCGGAATCCATGGAATCTTGAGACGGTTCCAGGTGGTTCTTCGGGCGGGTCAGCCGCCTCTGTTGCCGCAGGTGAAGTCCTATTTTCGCTAGGTTCTGATACGGGCGGTTCGATCCGTCAGCCGGCTTCTTTCTGTGGCGTTGTTGGCTTAAAGCCGACCTATGGCCGTGTTTCTCGCTTTGGTCTCGTCGCCTTTGCGTCATCACTTGATCAAATTGGACCTATTACAAGAACGGTCGAGGACAATGCCTATCTGCTTCAAGCCATTTCCGGCTTGGACCCGATGGATTCAACTTCAGCAAATGTGGATGTTCCAAACTTTGCGAGTGCCTTAACAGGCGATGTGAAGGGCCTCAAAATTGCTGTTCCAAAAGAGTATCTTGGTGAAGGTGTCAGCGAATCCGTCCGCCAGTCTGTTTTAGATGCCTTAAAGGTACTCGAAGGTCTCGGTGCCGTTTGGGAAGAAGTTTCCTTGCCGCACTCGAAGTATGCGCTCGCTGCATATTATTTGCTTTCTTCATCAGAAGCTTCAGCAAACCTAGCTCGTTTCGATGGAGTCCGTTATGGATATCGTTCAAAGGATGCGGAAACATTAATTGATTTATATAAGAATTCACGATCAGAAGGCTTCGGGGATGAAGTTAAGCGCCGAATTATGCTAGGGACCTTTGCGTTAAGTTCAGGTTACTATGATGCCTATTACAAAAAAGCACAGCAGGTTCGAACATTAATCAAGCAAGACTTTGAAAATATCTTTGCGAAATATGATGTGATTGTCGGGCCGACTACACCAACGCCTGCATTTAAAATTGGTGAAAATATTGAGGATCCATTAACGATGTATGCCAATGATATTTTAACGATTCCTCTTAATCTTGCCGGCTTACCAGGAATTTCAGTTCCTTGCGGTTTTGATGGCGGGTTGCCACTGGGCTTACAAATCATCGGCAAGTATTTTGATGAGGCAACCATTTATCGGACTGCACATGCGTTTGAGCAAGCAACAGACTATCATAAACAGAAACCTGGATTATAGGGGGTGAAGACCGTGGAATTTGAAACAGTGATTGGACTTGAGGTCCATGTTGAGTTAAAAACAGAATCAAAAATTTTCTCGGCCAGCCCCAATCATTTTGGTGCGGAACCGAATACGAATACAAGTGTCATCGACCTGGGCTACCCAGGAGTTTTACCTGTCCTAAATAAAAAAGCAGTTGAATTCGGGATAAAGGCTGCCATGGCAATCAATTGTGAGGTTGCCACCCATACCAAGTTTGACCGGAAGAACTACTTTTACCCAGACAATCCCAAGGCCTATCAAATTTCTCAGTTTGATAAACCAATTGGGGAACATGGCTATATTGATATTGAAGTAAATGGCTATACAAAGCGAATTGGGATTACGAGAATTCATTTGGAAGAAGATGCCGGAAAGCTGAACCATGGCAAGGGGTATTCACTATGTGATTACAACCGTCAGGGCACTCCGCTTGTTGAAATTGTATCCGAACCAGATATTCGCACACCTGATGAGGCCTATGCTTATCTTGAAAAATTAAAATCTATTATCCAATACACAGGTGTATCCGATTGTAAAATGGAAGAGGGCTCACTCCGTTGTGACGCCAATATTTCAATTCGTCCCGTTGGGCAAGAAGAATTTGGTACGAAAACGGAATTGAAAAACCTCAATTCCTTCAATTTTGTCCGTAAAGGTCTTGAATATGAAGAGAAGCGTCAACGTGAGGTAGTGGCTGCAGGCGGAACGATTGATCAAGAAACACGCCGTTTTGATGAAGCGACTGGGGCAACACTATTGATGCGGGTTAAAGAAGGTTCCGATGATTATCGTTACTTCCCAGAGCCGGATTTACTGGATTTGTACATTGATGAGGACTGGAAAGCCCGTATTCGTGCCGAAATTCCTGAGCTGCCTGATCAACGTCAAAAGCGTTATATTGAAGAGCTTGGACTACCTGTTTACGATGCAAAAGTATTGACTGTTACGAAGGAAATGGCTGATTTCTTTGAAGCGACAGTTAATGGCGGAGCCGATGCAAAGCTTGCGTCGAACTGGATCATGGGGGATGTTTCCGCCTACTTGAATGCGGAGCAAAAGGAACTTCATCAAGTTGCCTTAACACCAGAAGGTCTAGCAAGCATGATTAAGCTAATTGAAAATGGAACAATTTCTTCAAAAATCGCTAAAACTGTTTTTAAAGAATTGATTGAAAACGGCGGCGATGCTGAGCAAATTGTCAAAGACAAAGGGCTTGTCCAGATTTCCGATGAAGGAACACTTCTTAAAATTATTTCAGAGGTGTTGGATGCGAATCCGCAGTCGATTGATGATTTTAAGAATGGGAAAAATAAAGCAGTTGGTTTCTTAGTGGGGCAGTTAATGAAAGCAACTAAGGGTCAAGCCAATCCGCAAATGGTTAATCAGTTGTTACAGCAAGAACTACAAAAACGTTAAATGGAAGCTGGCAGGATGCAGTCTAAAGGGTTTCGTTTTCCGGTGCTTTCTTATAAAAAGACACAAGAATTGACGTATGAATTGGCATACGTCTTTTTCTGTGCAATTTTTATTGATCTTTATAGCTGGTCGCTGATACCCGCATCTAGGGTATCAGAGGATCCGCACTTATCGGTGGGGGATCAGGTTAAGTACCCGTGCTGATAAATAGACGGAAGAATTCCGCTTAATTCGTAATTATTATTAAAAAGGGCTTAAATAGACGGAGAGATTCCGCCTATTGACTCGAAACACTCGGAAATGGGAGATTTTTCTTTGCATAAGCGGAAAAACTCCCCTTATTTACCCCAAAACGAGCTCCATTCTGAATTTAACCGGAAAATCTCCGCTTATTTTACTTTTTATGATTACTCGATTAAGGATAAGACATTTTATTTAAAAAGGAGTGAGTTTTATCTCAAAAATCCAAGGGATCCCTTTAAATGAAGTCTGAGGCTTTATTTTTTGTCGAGCGGATTTCGACAATATTTTCTCGATTTCCCGGGAAAAATTCCTTTTGTTAAAAGGTTTTTTTCTATATCTAATCAAACGTTTGGTTAGTAAGGAATGATCGGGAATGGTGTCGAAGCTTGAGAATTTCCCTATGGAAATCCTAGTATCGGCAGTTTTTTTATTTATTACGTGAAAAATGATAACTGGGTCGACAAAGAGTTTTCACAATAAAGGGCTGAAACCCTTTAGTTATATGGCTTCATGGCAAACTAATCAAACGTTTGGTTAGTTTTATTAAAGAGTGTTAATTCAACAACATTTTTAGTGCTTTTTGCATTAAAAGCTTGATACAGTAGGGTATTTAGCCATTTTAATTAAACGTTTAATTAGTTTGCAGTTGGTAGAAAAATGCAAAAGTAGGAAGAAAAAAGGCGTTTTGGTAGTTATGTTAACCCATTTACAGACAAACTTTTTACCTAGAAACATAGAAAAACCCTTTATTTAAAAGGGCTGAAACTAGAACTAATCAAACGTTTGGTTAGTTTTATTTTTAGTGGAAATAGTCGAGTCGTGTAAGACTTTGGCTTTGTCCTAAAAAGCTATCATCGCACCGCGCTCGTCAAAAATGGCAGTAGGGTTCCAAGCAACTTCCCAGAGGTTATTTTCGGGGTCAGCAAAATAGGCTATGCGTCCGCCCCAGAAGACATCACTTGGCTCACGCAGTATTTTTGCCCCTGCGCTGCGAATCATTTCTATCGTTGTATCAACTTGTTCCTGCTGCTCAACGTTAATGGAATAGGTCACACCATGAAAGCTCTCAGGAGAGTGTGTAAATTCAATGCCGGTATCCTTTGCTAACTCGGCAATCGGGTATAACGAAAGCAGGACGCCCACTGTTTTAAAGACGGCAAATTGATCCGAGCTTATATCCGTTTCCTCCCATCCCAATGTTTGATAAAACTTTCTAAGAACAGGCAAATCGTATGCACCGATCGTAAGCAAGCTAACTCTTTGAGGTACCATAAGTAAATCCCTCCATAAATATGATTCTATATCTAATTTTCTCCAAATGATTAATAGTATCCTTCAAAACCCGCGATAGTAGATAGTTTAAACCAACGAATAAATGGTAAGATTTTAGAAAGATGTATATTAATAAAAGCGAGGTTCGTATATGACTATTTACATTGCGCTGCTAAGAGGGATTAACGTTGGCAAGAACAACCGAATCAAAATGGCTGATTTAAAAGATCTATTTGAAACAATAGGTTTAACTAAAGTGAAAACATATATTCAAAGTGGCAATGTTTTGTTTGAAGCAAAAGAAGAGGCGAAACAACTCAGTCAACGATTGGAGGGTGAAATAAGCAAGACCTTTGGTTTTCCGGTCCCAGTTATTTTAAGAACAGCCGAGGAATATGAGCAGATGATCCGTGATTGCCCTTACTCTATGAAATCGTTGAAGGAAGGCGAGAGTATCCAATTAGCCTTTTTAGCTGACGAACCCTCCCAGGAGAATGTGAACCTTTTACGTAACTACGAAAGCGACCCGGACGAATGCTTTATTAAGGGGAAGGAAGTTTATCTTTTTTTACGGCAAAGTATCCTCGATTCAAAACTTGCTGCGCAGCTGCCAAAGCTAGGTGTTCAGGCGACAGTGCGTAATTGGAAAACGGTCATTAAGCTTTCGACCATGGTAAAAGAGATGATAAACTGAAAAAATGCTCGGATCCATTTGGACCCGAGCATTTTTTCAGTTTATTCGTTTTTTAATAAGCGAACACTTTCATTAAATTCTTTTTCAATCTGATCATTTTTTTGATAAGTGAGCATGCTGACAACGACGGCTACGATTAAATTGAAGACAAAGCCTGGAACAATTTCGTAAAGCGTGTCGCCAAGTCCAACATTTTTCCAAACGATAACAGTAACAGCACCAACGATCATCCCAAAAAGGGCGCCCCAATTCGTAATCTTTTTCCAGAATAAACTGAGCAAGATAATTGGTCCGAAAGAAGCCCCGAAACCTGCCCATGCATAAGCAACCAGGTCTAAGATAGTGCTATTTTGCTTGAAAGCTAGAGCGGCGGCAATAACAGCAACGAGAAGAACGGCCATTCTTCCTAAGAAAACCAATTGTTTATCCTTAGCATTTTTGTTCATCACCATTTTGTATAAATCCTCAACTAGTGCACTGGAAGTCACGATTAATTGGGAAGAAATCGTACTCATAATCGCTGCAAGAATGGCAGCTAAAGCAAATCCAGCGAAGAGAGGATGGAATAAAATCTGGCTTAATTCAATAAATACTGCTTCCTTATTTTCTAGTACATATTGAGGATTATTATGGAAAAAGGCAATACCAATTAATCCGGTAAAGATCGTACCAATAAGCGTGATAATCATCCAGCTCATACCAATTCGGCGGGCACTTTTTGTTTCTTTAATCGATTTGATTGCCATGAATCTTACAATGATATGCGGCTGGCCGAAATAACCTAAGCCCCATGCCATGGCCGAAACGATTCCTAAAAAGGTTGTCCCTTTTAATAAGTCCATTTTAGTAGGATCAATTGCTCGAATCGTTTCAAACGTTTCCGCGGGACCACCCGTATGAAAGATTCCAATGGCGGGAACAAGTGCTAGGGCAATCAGCATCATTAACCCTTGAATAAAGTCTGTATAACTTACCGCCAGGAATCCACCAAATAATGTGTAGGCAACGACGACACCGCCAACAATTAACAGCCCCGTATGGTAGCTTGTGCCAAACGAGCTCTCAAAAAAGACGGCGCCAGAAACCATTCCTGAAGAAACATAGAAAGTAAAGAAGATAAGAATAACAATACCTGAAACAATCCGGAGTAGTTTTGTGTTGTCTTTAAAACGGTTCTCAAGATAGCTTGGAATCGTGATGGAATCATTGGCAACTTGCGTGTAAGAACGTAAGCGCGGTGCCACTAATAACCAGTTGAGATAAGCGCCAATCGTTAAACCGACGGCGATCCACGCATCGGCTAAACCAGTTACATAAATCCCCCCAGGTAAGCCCATTAACAGCCAGCCGCTCATATCAGCAGCTCCAGCACTTAAAGCAGTTACAGCAGGTCCTAATGACCTTCCCCCAAGCATGTAATCCGTAAGATTGCTAGTCTTTCGATAGGAATACCAACCGATAAAAAGCATTGCGGCAATATAGATCCCAATCGAAAGTAGTTGAAGTGATTCGTTAGACATATATTTCCTCCCCTTGAAGATATTCTAGAAAATAATTTCAATAATATTTCCTATATATAAAATATTCTATCAACTTTAAAGCTCTATTTCTAGTGGATAAATCTACTTTATTAAAATAGGAAAAAATACTTGTGAAATAACAATGGTGATTCGCCACAAGCAGTTCTATTGTAACGGGTTCTTAAAACAACTATTATTGAAGGAAATGGAAGGGGTGCTGTGAAAGTGGATTTAAACCAATGGTTTCAAAAAGGTTTGACAGTGGATGAGTACATAAAAGCAATGACCACTAATAAAGAGGAAATGCTTACAATCTATAAGCAATTTACCTTAACAGATGAAGACAAGAATAAACTTGAGGCGTTACGGCCGCAAAAATTACGAGCGATTGTCCTATCAGAGGATTGGTGTGGGGATGCGATGCTCAATAATCCTATTTTGCTGAAAATAGCCGAAGCTGCCGGAATGGAAGTCCGGTTCGTGCTCCGCGATTCAAATCTGGAGTTAATGGACCAATATTTAACCAATGGCACATCGAGAGCGATTCCGATTTTTATTTTTATCAATGAAGAAGGAAATGAAGTCGGTGTTTGGGGACCAAGAGCCCCAGAAATGCAGGCGTTTGTAATGGAAAAGCGCGCAGACTTGCCTGATAAGGATGCCGAGGATTTCCAAGCGAAACAAACGGAATTGTTTAAGAGTCTAAGATCAACCTATCAAACAGATGCCTCCATTTGGCAAACCGTTGCCACTAGTATCTTGGCAACACTTTTAAAATAAAGAAGAGGATCCCCAGGTTGCTGCCTAGGGATCCTTTTAAAAACTGCTGTTTTTTGGAGGGATTCGGTCGTTAATCAATTTTTTATCGTTGATTTTTGGTTCAATCCCGAGAATGAAATTACGGATATTCGAGCGATGCAGATAAATGAGGAATAACGAGAATAATGTAAAAATAAGTTCAAATTCAACTTTGGAAGACACAAAAGAATAGACGAGCATACTAATACCAACCGTGATGGAGCCGATAAAAACGTACTTTGTTAAAAAGATGACTAAAAAGAAAGCAACATACGCAATAACTAATAGATAAATATTGACGACTAATAAGGCCCCCGCAGTGGTGGCAATCGCTTTTCCACCCTTGAAGCCTGCAAAAATCGGAAAGCAATGCCCAACAACAGCTGCTAACCCAAAGTAAAGGGGTTCTGCATCAAGGTTGAAGTAAATAGGCAGGTAGGCTGCCAAGGAGCCTTTGGCAAGGTCTATGATCAATACGAAAATAGCTGACTTCTTACCGAGAACTCTCAAAGTATTGGTTGCACCAGGATTTTTACTGCCATGGTCCCTGATATCCACCCCAAAGACCAACTTGCCCACAATTAGTGCTGTGGGAACGCTTCCAATTATGTAGGAAGCTAGAATCAACAGCCAGAACATAAGCACCATCCCCTATCTATTCTTTTAGTAAATTCGTATTATTTATAGATAATATCACATTTCAGTGGTATTATTTTGTTGAATTCTCCCGAGATACTTATTAAAAGACATACGCACAGCACTTGATGAACGACATTACCTCTTGAAAAGGATGATCCATTTGAGTCAGAAGCTTAAAATTCAAAAGCCAAAAATTCCAACCCAGTTAACTCCCTTTGATTATAATGATAGAGAGGATTCATATATTAACATGGCACTTATTAGTGACTGTTCAATTTCACAAGAGGAAGTTGAAAAGATAAGATTCGAAGAGGTTGTGTTTAGAAATGTTACCTTTCTAGATGGATCATTTCGCTTTGTTCAATTAACCGATGTTATTTTTGAACGGTGCGACTTGTCCAATGTCGATTTTACCGATGGAATCATCCATCGTGTCGAGTTTCGGGATTGCAAACTATTAGGATTAAATCTTGCTGATGCTGCGCTAAGAAATGTCTTATTTGAGAATTGTAATTTAAATATGGGCTCGTTTGGATATGCCGATTTGAAGGAAATGAGGTTTGAAAATTGTTCCCTTCGCAGTGCAGATTTTTATGAAACAAAGTTTAATAAATTAGGGTTTAAAGAGTGTGATCTCGAGGATGTGAATTTTACAGGAACCTCACTTAAAGGAGTGGACCTTAGCACCTGCAAATTTAACCACCTAAACCTCTCACTAGATAGTGTGGCCGGGTGCATAGTTTCTGCAGATCAGGCGATTGGTTTTGCCAGGCTGTTAGGATTGGAAATTAAAGAGTAATTTACTTATATATTTGCTAAAACCGTGCGGCTTCCACCCGCGCGGTTTTTATGTTCAACCATTACAAATATCACCATGGTATGATTAATTGAATGGGAAAAAATATTTTTTAAAAAATAGTGTAGGGGTTTTTCAATAGCCTTTCGTCTATTAAGGTGAGTAACAAAAAAGGAAAGGGGGAGAGAACCATTAATGAAGCAGTCTTAATAGAAAAGGTGTTGGACGGCAATGATCATGCCTTCCGCCTTTTGGTTGAGAAGTACCGCAATGATGTGTTCCGGACCATATTTGCCGTTCTTCGCGACCAAAAGGAAGCAGAAGATGCAGCACAAGAAGTATTTATGAAAATCTATCTGTCTCTCCCCCAATACCAAAATCAAGGTTTCAAAACGTGGATGACACGAATTGCCGTTAATCATGCGATAGATATCAAAAGAAAACAGGTGAGAAGAAGAGAGGAAGTGGCAGAAGAGCTCGAGTTGCCGTTAACCTGGACAGCGAAGGATAGTGTGGAAAAAGAGATCATTGAAACGGACCGAAGAAGGCTCGTCAGGAAAAAGCTTGATGAACTGCCGGACAACTACCGTGATGTCATCTACGGATTTTACATTGCGGAAAAAAGCTATCAGCAAATGGCTGAGGAGCAAAATGTCCAGGTGAAAACAATCGAAACGAAGCTGTACCGGGCACGTCATTGGATGAAAAAGAATTGGAAGGAGGACGATTTTTCATGAAGCATTACACTTATGATGAGTGGCTGCAATACGTTAAGGACGAAATTAGTGAAAAAGACAAACAGGAACTAGAAGATCATTTATATACGTGTGACCAATGTCTAACCCATTACTTACTGGCGATCGAAGCAAATGAAACATCGCTTCCAATTCTATCAGACATAAGCGAGTTCACCGATTCAGTCATGGCAGAGATTTCAAAACAAAAAATTGTGGTGCCTGACACCAAAACCAAAACTGAAATTAAGAAGAAACCTTTTTATCAGCAGGCGGTGTTCCATTATTTATTAGCGGCGGCGGCGACGATTTTGTTGACTTTCACTGGTGCTTTTCAATCGCTCGCTACGTATGCGAATTCGTTAGAAAGCCCGCAACAGCAAGTTCAGGAAAAAAAGCCTTCGGTGACTGAAGGAGTTATTAATAAAACTTTTGCATGGATGGATTCACTAGAAAAAAAGGAGGCAAATAAGAAATGAAAAATCCGACAAAAGCATTGACCTTATCCTTATTCCCAGGTCTTGGTCATATTTATTTCGGCAACATGTTTCGAGGAGTACTTTATTTAATGGCCGTAATGGGGCTGGCATTCGTTACTGTCATTGGGTTGACAACGAATAATCAGGAAGTTTCAATTGTTACCTTTATGTTAGGAATTTTCATTTACCTCATCAGTTTTATCGACATGGGTGTGCAGGTCTCCAAACATAAAAAAGCGCTGAAGACAGCGAACCCGGATGAGCCTCAGCTACAGATTGCCCAAGATTCAGAACGGTTTTATACGATTGTTTTATCGTTTATCCCAGGCTTAGGGCACTTCCAAATTGGATTGATGAACAGAGGCTTAACACTTTTGGCCACGTTTTTGGGGCTGGGGGTAATGGTTACCTTTGTAACAGCTCTTTCCAATCGTGGTGAATTTATGGTCTTCATGGCCGCCCTGCCGATTATCTGGGTCTACGGATTCTTTGATGCCGTACAACAAGTGAATAAAAAGCAGCGCGGTGAGGAATTAGTCGATCGTACGATTTTTGAAGACTTTGAAATGCGCCGTGAGGATGGAAAAAAGAGTAAGTCGATTGCGACTTTTCTTTCAATCTTCCCAGGGGCAGGCCATCTCTATTTAGGCTTACAGCGCCGGGGCATCCAGTTAATGGCAGCGTTTCTCTTTTCTATCTATATTTTAGATATCTTACGACTTGGTATCTTCTTGTTCTTGATCCCAATTATTTGGTTTTACAGCTTTTTTGATGCGATGCAAAAGGTTTCAAAGTACGGCGAAGACGAGATGGAGGACGTTCCGATTATTGCTTATTTCCTTAATCATCAGAAATGGGTCGGCATTGGCCTAGTCTTGTTGGGACTTTACTATCTCGTGATGAACGTCCTGCTTCCAGCTTTTTCGCCATTCATAAACAGGCTCATTAATATCGATGTGATGTATTGGGTTCAAAGTTATTTTCAAACGGGGCTTGTTTGTCTGCTGTTGATAGGCGGAGGAATCAAACTTTTATCTGGAAGCAAGCAAAAGCAGGGGGCTGAAAAGAATGAGTAGGTGGGGAAAAACAATTGCAGGCGCAGCGATTATCGGATTCGGGATTGGGTTCCTTTTTAGAAAAAGAAAGGGAGGGGAAGCAGTATGAGAACTTGGCGTGTTGGAACGTTTTCGATGGGGGCCTCGCTCGTTTTCCTTGGTCTCTTCCTGTTTTTTTCAAAGTTTTTGGGGTTAGATCTTGTACAGGTTATGACGGCTTGGTGGCCGCTTTTATTGGTTGTTCTTGGGATTGAAATTCTCGTTTATTTATTTTTGTCACGACGGGAAAAGCAGGTGTTAAAATATGATTTCCTTAGTATTTTCTTTGTCGGAGTGATTGGAACGGCGGGGATTGTGTTTGCGATTTTAAGTACAACAGGAATTATGGGGAAGGTGGAAGAAGTGATGGCGAGGGAAGAACGCTCGTTTGAACTGCCTGCTTTCTCCTACCAAATCGATGACAGCATCAAACGGGTGGTGGTCAGGACGGTCGGCCATCAGATGACGGTCGAGTCGACGGAGGAAAAAGAGGTTTCTATGTTCGGTACCTACCGGGTACAAACAGCTAAAAAGGCGAAGTTACTCGAAAGTGCAGATGATATGGTTTCGGCCAACCAAAAGGGGGATACGCTTTATTTAAATATGAAGTCCCTGCCAAACGATATTGGCCTATTTAATGGTTATGGAGAGACAGCTGCGACGCTTTTGGTTCCGAAGCATGTAAAGCTTGAGGTGATTGGCAGTGATAATTCACTCACCTTGAAGCCGCGCGCACTTGAGAATGACTGGAATATTGAAAGTGTGTCATCGATTGTGGTCGATGTGGCGGAAAAAAGCAATTTGAAGGTGGATGCAATTGGCGCCCAAGAGGTAAGAGGGAAAGAGGGCGACTGGAACGTGGCTAAAGAAAAGGCAGACGATGGAACGGATAATGGCAGGAAAAATGCGGTGTATCAATCGGGTGAAGGAAAATACAATATTACTATTGCCAATGCCTATGAGATTAGCTTGAATACAAATCAGTAAACATATGGAGCGCTCCAGTCCTGTCGTGCGCTAAACGGGCGCTTCCGCTTTTTTGTTTTTTTTTGCAAAAAAATAAAAAAGCGGTATGATAGGAAATGAATGTTTGAGGGTTATTAGTAGATACGCTTGGCAATATGTTTGTCAGTGAGAATGAGAATTGGTAGAATATTGAAGTGAGTGGATAGTTATTACCGATGTTGATTTCAAAAATAGGATGATGAAACGATGAAAAGAGCAAGACTGATTTACAATCCTACCTCAGGACGTGAAATTCTAAAGCGGAATCTTCCGGAAATTCTCCAAAAGCTAGAAATAGCTGGGTATGAGGCTTCTTGTCACGCGACGACTGGGGCAGGGGATGCGACGGAAGCAGCACGGTTAGCTGTTGAGCGCAAGTATGATATTGTCATCGCAGCCGGCGGTGATGGAACGATTCATGAAGTAGTCAATGGTCTAGCAGAACAGGAGTATCGGCCAAAATTAGGAATTATTCCAGCCGGAACAACCAATGATTTTGCCCGTGCCTTGCAGATTCCGCGAGATATCGGAACTGCAGTGGATATTATTACAAAAGGGGAAATGATTCCGGTCGATATTGGACGCATCAATGATCGATATTTTATAAATATTGCTGGCGGCGGTAGAATTACCGAGCTTACATATGAAGTACCAAGCAAATTGAAAACGATGCTCGGCCAACTGGCCTACTATTTAAAAGGGATGGAAATGCTGCCTTCCATTAAACCTTCTGACGTTTCTATTGAATATGATGGGAAATTGTTTGAAGGGGAAGCGATGCTGTTTCTTGTCGGTTTGACCAATTCGATCGGTGGCTTTGAGAAACTAGCACCTGATGCCTCTATAAATGATGGCTTATTTTCACTGCTGATTTTGAAGAAGACCAATCTTGCTGAGTTTATCCGGATTGCCACATTGGCTCTTCGCGGGGAGCATGTCAATGATCCGAATGTCATCTACACACAAGCCAACCGCATTAAAGTTCATGCGACGGAAAAGGTTCAATTAAACTTGGATGGCGAATTTGGCGGATTGCTGCCAGCTGAATTTGAAAACCTCTATCGTCACTTAGAGGTGTTTGTACCACTTGAAGATATTCGTCCGAATGACCGTCCAACTGATTGGGAATCGGGGAAAAGATATAGCTAAGATGTCCGTTCCATTGGAGCGGGCTTTTTTGCAATTGAAAAAGGGAAATTTGTAAGTGTTCTCGAATATTTTGTAGGATGGATGATAAATAGTTGAAAAGCAATGAAGGGGCGATGGGAATTGAAGGCGTTAATTAATATTGATTATACTTACGATTTTGTAGCTGTGGATGGGGCACTGACGTGCGGGGTGCCTGGACAAAGGATTGAAGGGAAGATCGCTGCGTTAACAAAAGAGTTTATGGCAAGTGGGGATTATGTCGTCTTTGCCATAGACGTCCATGACAACGGAGATGAATTCCATCCGGAAACCAAACTGTTCCCGCCACACAATCTGCGTGGAACCTCAGGCAGGGATTTGTTTGGATCCTTGAAGGAGGTATATGAAAGGAATCGTCAGCTTGAAAATGTCGTGTTTATGGATAAAACGCGGTACTCTGCGTTCGCGGGAACAGACCTTGAAATCAAATTACGGGAGCGTGGAATTACCGAAGTTCATTTGGTCGGCGTTTGTACGGACATTTGTGTCTTACATACTGCTGTTGATGCTTACAATAAAGGCTTTAAGATTGTCGTTTACAAGGATGCCGTTGCTTCTTTTAATCAGGAAGGTCATGAATGGGCACTTGGACATTTTGAACAATCCCTAGGAGCAAACGTTAAATAGACTTTCGAGGGTAATATTGGTTATAATAATGGAAAAGCTGAAATAGTACTTCGGAGGTCTGATTATGAAACACTTTTATCACGATGATAGTTTAACTCTGCATACGGATCTATATCAGATCAATATGGTGGAAACGTATTGGAGAGATGGGATACATAATAAACGTGCGGTCTTCGAACTATTTTTCCGCAAGCTTCCGTTCGGGAACGGCTATGCAGTATTCGCTGGATTGGAGAAAGTCATTCAGTTTATACACGGCTTCCGCTTTAGCGAGGAAGACCTCGAGTATTTGCAAAATGAAGTAGGTTATAAGGAAGATTTTATCCAATATCTTAAAGAGATCCGTTTCACCGGAACCATCTGTGCAATGAAAGAAGGCGAGCTTGTTTTTGGCAATGAACCGATCTTACGTGTCGAGGCTCCACTTGCGGAAGCACAATTGATTGAAACAGCGCTGCTTAACATTGTGAATTACCAAACATTAATTGCGACGAAGGCATCGCGAATCAAGCAAATCGTCGGTGATGAAGTAGCGATGGAATTTGGGACAAGGCGTGCACAGGAAATGGATGCAGCGATTTGGGGAACGAGAGCCGCATACCTTGCCGGTTTTGATTCAACGAGCAACGTAAGAGCGGGGAAACTGTTTGGTATTCCTGTATCTGGAACACATGCCCATTCGTTGGTCCAAGCGTATAAAGACGAATACACGGCTTTCATTAAATATGCACAAACACATAAGGATTGTGTTTTTTTGGTTGATACATATGATACACTTCGGCTCGGCGTTCCAAATGCGATTAAAGTCGCAAAAGAGTTGGGCGATAAAATTAATTTTATCGGTATCCGCCTGGATAGCGGAGATCTTGCTTACCTATCGAAGGAAGCAAGAAAAATGCTGGATGAGGCAGGTTTCACTAATGCTAAGATTGTGGCCTCAAGTGATTTAGATGAATATACAATTATGAGTTTAAAATCACAAGGTGCAAAAATTGACAGTTGGGGTGTGGGCACAAAGCTGATTACCGCTTACGATCAGGCAGCGCTTGGTGCCGTTTATAAAATTGTGTCGATAGAGAATGATAACGGAAAAATGGAGGATACGATTAAGATCTCTTCCAATCCGGAAAAGGTGACGACCCCAGGATTGAAGCGGGTTTATCGTATTATCAATAATACAAACCACCATGCAGAAGGGGATTATATTGCATTAGCGGATGAAAAGCTCCCGGAAAAGCGCGTGCGGATGTTCCATCCAACCCACACGTATATGAATAAGGTGGTTACCAACTTTACGGCAAAAGAATTACATGATGAAATCTTTTCTAAAGGCGAGCTTGTTTATGAAATGCCTTGCTTGGAAGAATCTCGTGATTATTTGAAGCAAAACCTTGATGCACTTTGGGACGAGTATAAACGGATTACGAATCCAGAGGATTACCCAGTCGATCTAAGTCAAAAATGCTGGGATAATAAGATGAGAAATATCGAAGAGGTTAAAGAAAAAGTTGAAGCAATGAAAAAGTAACAATGCGGGGTATTTTAATAAAAGGAAATTTTTGACACTATAACAAGTTGATTGAAGCGCCTGGAGCGGAAATCAACATCCAAGTAACAGAACCAAATAAAAAGGGCAGACTTCAGTGCGGGGGGGAATTTACTCCCCCATCGAGTCTGCCCTTCATTTATTTTTGCTTAAAAAAATCCACAAAAGCATGGAAAATTTCGACGCCCTGGTAGGTTAGCATGCTTGCAGCTGATAGTGAAAAGAAGCCAATGATTACAAAGCGGATCCACATATATATTTCCTCCCTTATTTTGGTGTTAGCTTAGAATTCGGGAGAGTGGATCACATAGTTTGATTGATGAAAAATAGGGATAAGGAAAATATGGCTTTTTTTCAAAATTATTGACAAATAAATAAGCGGTGTTGCAGCTGTTAAAAGGATGAACGTAAGCACAAAATGAATTTGAATGTCTAGGGGCAGCTTTTTTTGATCATCCCATTGCCCTTTCGAGGCACCATCATCTACATTGATGACGGCTTTGAAATTAGCGTGCGAGTGCGGAAGTGAATAAGCCAAGTGGATGAAGGTGAAAGCAAGAAAGGCAAGGAGTAAAGGCACGGCAAGGTTCTTCTTCAACTTGATCATCATTCACTCCTTCCAATAATGAGATTGTTTTAATCATATACACTTTTATTATATTTGAAAATAAAAATATTCTGACAATTTTCTTGGTTTTTTTTATAAAAAGGGCTTTTGCTCTTTTGAAGTTTCGCAAACTGTCAGGCTTTGTGATACAATCTTAGCTAGTCAAAACAAGCAAAGGAAGAAACGAATGAGCAGAATTGTACCGGTAAATAAAAATGATTATATAGATGTTGTTTTTGAAGATTTAACCCATGACGGAGCGGGTGTGGCTAAGATTGATGGCTATCCGTTATTTGTTCCCAATGGACTGCCTGGTGAAAAAGCAAAAGTTAAGGTGATTAAGACGGGCAAAGGCTATGGCTTTGGGCGTCTGGTTGAGATTTATGAAAAAAGTCCTTACCGAGTGGAGATTGAGAGCAGTGAGTTCCATAAATATGGCGGCTGCCAACTTGAGCATATTAGCTATGAAGGACAGTTGAAATATAAAGAAAACCAGGTCCGTCAGGTGCTCACACGTATCGGAAAACTGGAGGATGTAGTCGTTCATCCAATTTTGGGAATGGACAATCCTGTGCATTACCGCAACAAGGCGCAGGTGCCGGTTGGGGAAAAGGACGGCAAACTGATTGCAGGCTTTTTTAAACCGAGGAGCCATGAAATCGTTGATACGAATGAGAGTATCATTCAGTTGCCTGAAATCAATGAGGCGGTACAGGTGGTCAAGGAGATTTGCAGTGAACTAAGGATTCCGGCTTATCATGAGGAATCACATAAAGGCGTACTAAGACATATTATGGCCCGTTATGGTCAACAAACGGGTGAACTCATGGTGGTCGTTATAACAAGGACGGCTGACCTTCCTCATAAAGACAAGCTTGTGGAGCAAATTGTAGCACAACTTCCGAAGGTAAAGTCGATTGTCCATAATGTCAATTCAAAGCGCACCAACGTGATTATGGGTGAGAAAACGAATGTTTTGTGGGGGAATGAAGTCATTTATGACTTTATCGGTGATGTTAAATTTGCTATATCTGCGCTGTCCTTTTATCAGGTTAATCCCGTTCAAACCAAGGTTTTATATGATAAAGCCCTTGAATATGCCGACCTTAGCGGCGAAGAAAGCGTCATTGACGCTTATTGCGGGATTGGGACGATTTCCTTATTTTTAGCACAAAAAGCAAGAAAGGTATTCGGCGTAGAAGTGGTTCCAGAGGCAATAGAGGATGCGAAGCGGAATGCAGAATTAAATGGTATGACGAATACAGAGTTTGCGGCTGGGGAAGCAGAGGTCGTGATTCCGAAGTGGTATAAGGAAGGGAATTCAGCCGATGTCTTAGTCGTTGACCCGCCGCGCAAAGGCTGTGATGAGGCTTTGCTGCAAACGATTATTGAAATGAAGCCGAAAAAAGTCGTCTATGTCTCCTGTAATCCAGCTACCCTTGCAAGAGATTTGCGAATCCTGGAGGACGGGGGATACAAGACGGTGGAAGTGCAGCCAGTCGATATGTTTCCGATGACAACGCATGTGGAATGTGTTTCGCAGCTAGTTTTAGTAGAAGGCAACTAACTATACAAAATAGTTTCGATTATAGGTGAATAAATAAATGAAAATACAAGAAACGGCACTCATGCTTGAAAATGTGCGCAAGATCTGTCTTGCACTGGACGAAGCTTTTGAACATATCGACGGATTTGGTCACAATACTTTTAAAGTAAATAGAAAATCTTTCGTAATATCGGGTGAAAGCGAGAAAGGATTTAGCTTGTCGTTCAAGTCAGATCGAGAAACTCAAGCTATATTGTTACAGAAAGAGTATTTTTTCAAAACCCCACATATTGGGCATCACGGGTGGGTATCTATTCAAAATCCGGCTGAGGAAGACTGGGATGAATTGACTGATCTCATTCAAGAAGCCTATTTACGTGCGGCACCGAAGCGTTTGGTTAAGAAATGGAATGAGTTGCATAAAAAGTGAGAGAATTAAGCCCTTTCTTCGGAGTGGGCTTCTTTTTGTGAGGATTAGAGAAAGACCGATTTTGATGAAGTTCGCGCATAAATGTGATTGATGCCAATCAGAAAAATCCTTCTTAAATTGAAACGATGTTCACGTAATTGTACTAAATTTTTAGAAAAGACAAAATTATTATTAAATGCAGTATGATATAATTCTACCGAAAAGGAGGTGGAATAATGTCGAAACAACCATAAAAGCAATAAATATTATCGAATTTAATCCCTTTCTATTAAACCTGCAATCTTCCCCTTTCATTCTCATCATTTTAAATCCACTATCTTGCGCCTCTTTAATAACTTCCTGTTAAAATGCTGAAGCTAATAAAATCACTTAATTACTAAAATCAATGGGAATATTGCCGCTAAAACGTGAAATAAAGGCCATCGTTCTGCATTTTACCACGGATAATACGACCCTAGAACTTCTAAATGAACGATTCAAACAGATGAAGGAAAAAGTAAATGAAATTCTAAGTTAAGCTCCCGACTAAAGGTTATGGTAAGTAATTTTATATATCTGAAGGAGGATAATAATGGGTCACGATATATCAGGATACAATAAAGCAGGAGAAGAAATTGCTTATGCTCGTTTTAGCATGGGGAATCATAATGCTACCATACTGTATAATTTACTTGATGCAAATAATTACTATGCAGGAGTTAGTGGATCAGGCGGCAGTTCTACCTTCTCGATACAACAGATTGAAAAGGCTTTGAATGGCTACAAACAATTTTATAAAAATAGTCATTTCTTAACTTTGGATCAAAAACAAATCTCGGAGTTTATACAAAATTGTTTAGCAACTGCCAAAGTAGAAGGTAGTGTAGGAGTGTATTTTGGCTAATGTTTTAAGGTTTTGACGAAATCGACAAGGTTGATTTTTGCCGTCGTGCTTTATTATATAATAAAGGGGATAGTCAAAACTAACTAAATAAGAATGGGGAGCTAGTAAAATGATTAGAGTTGTTGCGAAAGGTAAACTGAAACAAGGTGTAAAGTTAGAAGAATATTTAACACTTGCCAGAGAACTCGTTACTGAAACTAATAAAGAAGAAGGTTGCATTTCTTACGCTCTTCATGAAGATATTAATGACCCAACCATTGTTACTATGATTGAAAAATGGGTGGATGAAGAGGCAATAGAACAACACAACAGCAGCGAACATGTTAGGAGAATTGTGCCAGGACTAAGGGAATTAAGAGAAAGTACAGAAATAAATCTGTACAAAGAAATTAAATAAATAGTTTTCATTAAACTAAAAAAATGCCTGGAATTAATATTCTGGGCATTTTTAATTGGAAACCTTAAAATTTAACATAGCTAATTGTTAAATAGGAATAAGCATATGGATTAGAAATATAACCGTAAAGGTCATTGCGATGATTCGGTGGAACTTTTTTCGAAATCCAGATGCTTTTTTGTGACGTAAATATCCAGCAAACAATGTGACAAGTAGAAAGATAAAGGAAGTATAACCCATCAACATCTTGATATGACCGTAACCAAGGATAGGACCTATTTTAAAAAGATTAATCCAAGAATGACCGATAATAAGGAGTGTAGCTGTAATAGCTATTTTAATATGCCACTTCATGAAATATCTGGAGAAGGTGGCAAGCCGAATCTTAACTTTCCTTTGCTTGGTTTTACGAATGAGTAGAAAAATAAAATACATATTCACATTAAAGATAAATAAGATCATGGCGATTTGAGCTGAAAATTGGCTAATTACAATCAAAATGGAGTCATGCGGACGAAAAAACCAAATATAAATGATGGAGCCTATAATAAGCAAAAAATTAGAAAACGTCCATATTCTATGGTACACACAAATCCCTCTTTCTGGTTGGGGCTTTTTAGTTTTTGCAAGGATTTAAATATTACTCATTTCAAAAATCACCAGTAAAAATCCAACCTATCAACTAAGAGAAAGTACAGAAATAAATCTTTATCGAGAAGTAAAATTAATGTGGCAGTGTGGATAATGGAATTTGGAATTCACATTCAGTATATCATCATATGAGATCAATTTTTCAGAAAATTGTATACAGCAAATTATGAATATGTTATAGTTATTCAAAATTACATATCGTGTAAGAATTGGTGCCAAGCTACGGCTTGGCTTAATAGGGAAGAACGGTGTAATTCCGTCGCTGTCCCGCAACTGTAAATCGGAGTGAATCACAAATACCACTGTCTTAGGACGGGAAGGTGTGAGGAGCCATGATGATAAGCCAGGAGACCTGCCAAATTCCAGTACACACCAGATACCTACGTGGAAATAGGTGGTGACAGTCATTTGTACGACAAACGAGTTATGAGCAGCGATGTTTATGCAAGTTTTTATTAGCATATCGATAACTTGAATGTAGAGCCATTTCCATTTTGCGGAGATGGCTTTTTTGTATTTGGGACTTGTAGTTTATAAAAGTAGGAGGAATGAAGCATGAATTTAGTCAGTACAGCCATTGGTTACCCGTACATTGGGGAGAATCGAGAGTGGAAACGTTGTGTCGAATCGTTTTGGAAGGGTGTGAAATCAGAGGAGCAATTTATTGCAGAGATGAAAACGCACCGCTTGAATAATTTGGAGCGTCAGCAATCACTAGGCTTAGAATACCTAACCGTTGGGGATTTTACCTTTTATGACCGCATGCTTGATCTTGCAACAATGTTCGGACTGGTTCCCAATCGTTATCAGTGGACAGGTGAAGAAGTCGACATAACAACCTATTACGCAATGGCGCGTGGGGCAAAGGATGTGGTCGCTTGTGAAATGACGAAGTGGTTTAACACAAACTATCACTACATCGTCCCTGAATATGAAGGCCAGTCCTTACAATTAACGAAGAACTACCTGCTAGATTATTTTACAGAAGCGAAAGAAGAATTAGGTCTGAACACAAAGCCGACCATTATTGGTCCGTATACGTTTGTGAAACTAGCAAAAGGGTACGATGCCAAAACCAAAGCATTTTTTATTTTAAAACTCATCCCGCTCTATGCACAAGTATTCCAGCAGCTTGTCGATGCAGGGGCAAAGTGGATTCAAGTGGAAGAACCAGCCCTAGTCCTATCGCTAACAGCAGATGATGTAAAATTAATCCAAGTTATTTACAAACAATTAGCAGCAGAGGTACCAGCTGCACAAATTATGGTACAAACCTATTTTGAAGGATTATCAGCGTATGAAGAACTATCTCAATTACCGGTTGCCGGGATTGGTCTCGATTTCATCCATGGTGCCGAAGAGAATATGGCTTCCCTTCGTAAACACGGCTTCCCGCAAGATAAAGTATTAGGGATGGGTGTCGTCAATGGACGTGATATTTGGCGGGCGAATTTGGCTGAAAGAGCGACCCAGACGAAAGCTGTTTTATCCTTAAGCGGTGTAAAAGAAGCGTGGATTCAGTCTTCATGCAGTTTTCAGCATGCCCCTGTGACGACCAAGTCGGAAACGCGTCTAGATGCCACATTAAAAGACGCCCTGTCATTTGCTGATGAGAAAATCGTTGAGTTAACAGATATCACATCCTATATACGTGACGAGGCATGGACTGGAAATAAGAGCGTATCACAAAGTATGATGGCGACCCAAGCTTTAGCGCAACATAAGGCGAGGAAGAATGCGCGTGTGAAGGAGCTTGTATCACAAGTAACACCTGAACATTTTGCCCGTCCAATGACATTTAAAGAACGTCAGCCTGTGCAGAAAGAGGCACTAAAGTTACCAGACTATCCAACGACAACCATTGGCAGCTTCCCTCAGTCCAATCAAGTAAAACGTACACGGACAGCATGGCGTAAAAAAGAAATGACGGAAGCTGAATATACAGCGTTTCTAAAAAGTGAAACCGCCCGTTGGATACAAATTCAGGAAGAAATTGGACTGGATGTGTTAGTCCATGGTGAATTTGAACGTACAGACATGGTGGAGTACTTTGGAGAAAAGCTAGAAGGCTTTGCTTTTACAGAAAAAGCCTGGGTCGTATCCTATGGGTCACGCTGCGTCAAACCACCAATTATTTATGGTGACGTCGAGTGGATAGGCCCAATGACAGTGAGGGAAGTAGATGAGGCACAGCAATTAACGTCTAAGTATGTGAAAGGGATGTTAACAGGTCCTGTCACAATCTTAAATTGGTCGTTTGTCCGTGATGATCTTTCACGTGAACAAGTCGCCAACCAACTAGCCTTAGCACTACGAGAAGAAATTCAAGCGTTAGAAGATGCAGGCATTGCCATTATTCAAGTGGATGAACCGGCATTACGTGAAGGATTGCCGTTACGGAAAGAAAACTGGGCCGACTACTTGGCATGGGGAGTCAATGCCTTTAAGTTAGCGACTTCAAGTGTGAAGAATGAAACACAAATTCATACACATATGTGCTATTGCGAGTTTAATGATTTTATTGAACCGATTCGTGCCCTTGACGCAGATGTGATTTCGATTGAAACGTCTAGAAGCCATGGGGAACTGATCCAATCGCTTAAACAAAATCCATATGAACTTGGGATAGGTTTAGGAGTATATGATATTCATAGCCCGCGTGTACCAAGTGAAGAAGAAATCGATGCGATTTTAAACGATAGTTTAGAAGTGATTTCAAAAGATCAATTCTGGGTCAATCCAGATTGCGGTTTAAAAACACGTCAGGAAGAAGAAACCATTGCATCGTTAAAAAACATGGTGGCGGCCGCTCGGAACCTACGCCAACAGCAGAAACAAACGGTATAAATCTAATCTTAATGAAAATAATGTAAGAATAATTGATGAAAAAACAGCCATTCACCGCGAACCGCACCACTTGTCTTGTCAAAGGACATGTTGCGGTTTTTTTATTTGTATTTGTTTTTCAATGAAATCCTTAAGAAAAATCCGCAGCTTGAAACTGAATTAAGTATGCCATGATTACTGTAGAAAATTTACATATGTAAAATTGTATTATTGCAGTCTAGAATATTAGATAATAGGAAAATATGAAAGTAATAGTCTATTTCCTTTGATGCTTTAGGTGGAGGTAAATTTATGTTTGAGCAATTAACAAAAGATAATATAAAAGATCTGTTTACAAATGCAGTTTATCGTCGTGGGCTTGGTTACTTTCAAGAAGGACGTGTCAGAGATTTATCTCATGATCCCATTAAAAATATCTGGAGTGCAAAAGTAAGAGGGTCAGAAACCTATCAAGTGACAATTGAGGATGATAGGTTAGGAATTTCCTCAGATTGCAACTGTCCTGCCTATGGTAAATACTGGGAGCCGTGTAAACATATTGCTGCAGTTATGCTGAAAATTCACGACAATACCCAGGGGGAAATTATCTTTAGTAACCCTCATCGCGATAACCAAAGTTTTCTTGATAGGAAACGAATACAAGAGAAAGAATTACAAAATCGACAATTGGAACTAGAAAGGCAAAGGGAAGAAAGACAAGCAGCTTATGTCAAGCAGCTGACGAATCAATTTATTCAAAACTTCTCTAGTATATTACAAGGTAGTAAGGAACAGAAGATAGAGAGAATCAAGGAGCCCTTACTAGTAGAATGGATACTGAAAGTATATAAGCCGTACTACGCAACAAAACAATTTCTAACATTAGAAATGAAGGTAGGCCAAAAGAGGGCCTATATTGTAAAGAATATTAAGGATTTTCTTAAGACTATAAATATACAGGTCCAGTACCCGTTTACAAAAAGTTTTACCTATGACCCGATAGAACAAGAGTTTACCCCGAATGATCTGGAGATTATTAACCTTTTGCAGGATGCGATTAAGTACGAGGAGATCTACCAGGAATTCCAATCTCCTTATAATAGAAGCTATGGTTCATCAGATGAACGGGCACTTACGATTCCCCCGATGATTGCGGCAGAGCTACTTAAAAGGCTTGAAAACAGAGAGGTTCACTTTGAACATGGTAGAGAAGCTTTTAATCAGATTGTAATCGATCAATCGGAATTGCCTTTTACGATACAATTAGATAAAGGAAAAGCAGATGAGTTTCAATTAGACTTGACTTCACTAGCTAATTTTACCTTCTTAGATCTATATGGATATATCATCGTAGATCATCGCTTTTATAAGATTTCGGTTGAACAGCAGCTACTCATCAAGGAATTGAAAAAACTGATTGAACAGTCAAACAATCCTGTTCTACCAATTGCTAATGATCAAATTGAACCGTTTATCTCTCAGGTGGTGCCTAGTATTGATAAGATTGGACAATTGGAGATTACGGAAAACGTATCAAGCAATATTGCAAAATTCCCCCTAGAGGCAAGGATTTATGTTGACCGAATCGACGATCTCCTCCAGGCTTCACTTGAATTCCATTACGGTGAATATAAGATACATCCGTTTGAGCAAACGACTCCTGAAAAGAGCGGTCCAATTTTAATGAGGGATGCAGAAAAGGAACAAGCAATCATGGAAGTGATTCAATCTACTTCTCTAAGATTCGAAGGAAAACTTCTTTATGTTGAAGGCGAAGATGGGATATATGAATTTTTATATGAAGTTTTACCGCGGCTTGAAGACAAAACAGAAATTTTCTTAACAAGTGCCGTCAGGTCATTTGTATTACCGGACAAACATGCACCCGTTACCAATATCGACGTCGATTCTTCAGGTAATTGGCTGGAGGTGAGCTTTGATATGGCAGGGATTGAGCAGAAGGAGATTAGGAATATTCTACAATCTGTTGTGGAGAAGAAAAAATATTATCGACTGCCAAGCGGTGCGTTCGTCTCATTGGAATCACAAGAATTTCGAACGATTCAAAACATGCTTCAAGAGTTAAAGATTAAACCATCACAATGGGAAAAAGACACGATTCAGCTTCCAATATACAGAGGAATGCAGCTGGATGAATTGGTTGATAAGGAAAATGGCAGCAAAGCCAAATACGGAAAGCCATTTCGTCGGTTATTAAACCGTTTGAAAAACCCTGAAGAGTTGGAATTTGAGTTGCCTGATTTGCTGCAGGCTAAATTAAGAGACTATCAGAACTATGGCTTCCAATGGTTTAAAACGCTTAGCTACTACCGTTTGGGTGGCATTCTTGCAGACGA
This sequence comes from Neobacillus drentensis NBRC 102427, assembly GCF_001591445.1. Classification (GTDB taxonomy): domain Bacteria; phylum Bacillota; class Bacilli; order Bacillales; family Cytobacillaceae; genus Neobacillus; species Neobacillus drentensis. The sequence goes on from NZ_BCUX01000020.1 coordinate 75,372, forward strand.
TATGGGGCTTGGGAAGACCGTGCAAAGTATTGCCTTTATTTTATCAGAAAGAAATGGGAACAAAAACGCGAAACCAGCGTTGATTGTAGCCCCGGCATCACTTGTCTACAACTGGAAAAATGAATTTCAAAAATTCGCTCCATCATTAGCAACGGATGTGTTGATTGGAACACCGCAAGAGCGGTTGGAACGGCTGCAAAGTGATTTGTTACCTGATGTTTGGATTACATCTTATCCAACCTTAAGGCAGGATATTGATTCTTATGCACAGCATGAATTTAGTACGCTAATATTAGATGAAGCACAGTCGATTAAAAATTATGCAACTAAAACAGCGAAGGCGGTAAGGGATATTCAAGCAGAAACATGTTTTGCACTTAGCGGGACACCAATAGAAAATTCAATTGATGAGCTTTGGTCCATTTTTCAAACGATTATGCCAGACTTCTTTCCAAATCAGAAGGCGTTTCGTCAGATGGAACCCGCTAAGGTAGCAAAGATGATTCGCCCGTTTTTATTGCGAAGAGTGAAGAAGGATGTATTAAAAGAATTACCAGACAAAATTGAAACGGTCAACTATTCTGAGCTTACAAAGCAACAAAAAGAGCTATACCTTGCTTATCTTGAAAGAATCCAGAAGGAAGCAAAAGAATCGCTTCAAGGAGAAGGCTTCCAAAAAAGCCGTATGAAGATCTTAGCTGGTTTGACAAGACTCCGTCAATTATGCTGCCATCCTTCCTTGTTTTTGGAAAATTATCAAGGCGATTCAGGTAAGCTTCAACAACTAATGGAGATCGTCAGTAATGCCATAGAGAACGGCAGGCGACTGCTAATCTTTTCACAATTTACAAGTATGCTTTCGATTATACGTGAACAGTTATCGAGTTCTGGTTTGAATTTCTTCTATTTGGATGGGCAAACAGCACCTAAAGAACGGGTCAAAATGGTTGATCGGTTCAATCAAGGTGGGGCTGATATCTTCCTCATTTCTTTAAAAGCAGGAAATACAGGACTCAATTTAACAGGAGCGGATACGGTGATCTTATATGATCTTTGGTGGAATCCAGCTGTTGAGGAGCAAGCAGCCGGAAGGGCCCACCGAATTGGCCAAAAAAAGGTTGTTCAAGTCATCAGATTAATCACACAGGGAACGATCGAAGAAAAAATATATGAGCTCCAACAAAACAAAAAAGAACTCATCGAAACCGTCGTCCAACCTGGAGACCAAGCAACTTCAAGAATAACGGAACAAGAGATTAGGGAAATATTAAATATTTAGGTGCCTGATACTACGTATTATATGTATATAACAAAGCTCTTCCTAAATATCATTAGGGAGAGCTTTTGGTGTAAATTATTATCCAAAAGAGTCCTTATCCGGATTTCTAATGGGATAGGGGCTCTTTTTCACATATGTTTACTTATTCCTCAAACCATAATCGCGTTTTGTCATCAGGGTCACCATTATAATTAATCCGTATTTCGTCTCCTTCTTTAATATCGGCATATGCATAAAAATTGATTGTTCCTTTTTTTAATTTCCTTTTGAAAATGGCATTTGGTGTGCGGGAATGATTGAATAGCGACCCAATACCTAAGGCTAACGCGCATTCATCGAAATCTTTTCCCCACCAGAATACATAGTCGATCAAAGTTGTTTTTTCCAAATACTTAAACTCTTCTTTTGGAAAGATGATGACAGGTGAAACCTCCAGAAGTTCATCTTTCTTAATATCCCGAGTGGCAAAAATTCCTCTCCCGTATTGAGATTGCCTTACCTCCAACATAGCTCTATTTACCTCCATTTTTCAAACATCTCAGGTGCATTTATTTATTAAGGTATGAAAAAGGAAAGTGTTTGGTATGGGTCCACAGTGCAGATGTTGTAATCATCAAAGGACGACGATTTAACTTTATATATCCAATTTATGGTTTTATACTAAGGGGAGAAGAGTTAATTGACATTGTCATTGTCAATGGTGGTGAGGAGTGTTTTGTAACCTATAATATAAAACGGGGTGGGATAAATGGTGAATCCGTCTTATCGAGAAGATGTAGAACGTTTCTTTACCGGCCAAGAAAAACATATTTCGTTGTTCCATGCTGTGGAAGCGATGATAAATTCGATCGGTCCAGTAACCATTGAAGTGAAGAAATCCGTTATCTCTATTGGTACAAAAACAAAATTTGCCTGGGTATGGATGCCACAGCCCTGGTCAAGTACACGTCCTGAGGATTGCCTTGCCCTGACCTTTGTGGTTGACCGATATATTGAAGACGAAAAAATTGTAGAAGCAGTTGAGCCGTACCCTGGCCGCTGGATTCATCATGTTATTATTCAAGTGGAAGATGATTTAAATGATGATGTATACCGGTGGCTGAGTGAAGCATATACTTTTTCTCAAAATTGAGGGAAGTGCTTCGAGCAATGGAGAAGACTTAATAATCCTGATGTGTACCTTTTGAAGTTTTCGAATGATAAACTGACAATTGATAGGCTATGGCAGTGTTAGAGATTAATAGATTGTAATGGATCCGTGAGTTTGGAATGAGGATGAGGAACATAAAACACAAAAAGGCTGACAGTATCAGCCTTTTTGTATTTGCCTCGATAGGTGAAAGTTGAGTAAGCGGTTATAATGATAATGGAGTTGATTTAAATGAATACAAAGGAGTTAACCAAACGGATTGATACCCTCGATTATTTGCGGGGATTTGCGCTCCTGGGCATTATTCTGGTGAATATCATTCCGTTATTGTCGGTTAAATTACCTGTTCCTGGAACCACCGATGCATCGTATTTAAGATTCTTATACTTGCTTGTAGAAGGTCGCTTTTATACGATCTTTACCTTTTTATTTGGTGTGGGGTTCTATATTTTTATCTCACGGGCAAATGCGAAGGGGAAAAATGGGTATGTTTTGTTTTTGCGGCGGATACTTGTATTGTTTTTCTTTGGGTTAGTTCACGTGCAATTTCATCCAGGGGAAGCCTTAACCGTTTACGCTATTTGCGGTCTGATCATTTTGCCTTTTTACAAAGCTAATAAGCTGGTAAATCTTGTGTTTGGAACGGCAATGTTGGTTGTACTGGGCTTTTTTGCAGAAAAAATCTTCATGGTCGTTCCGTTGATGTTGCTAGGCATCGCCGCAGGGCAATATCAGGTGTTTGAACAAATATTAAATTGGAAAAAGACATCCATTTTTACTTGCCTTATATTTGTGGTAAGTGTGGCAGGTCTGATTTATCAATATCAATACGCACCATTTGTGTTTGGAAATGGATCTGATGAGAATTTCTTAGAAACGCAGCGATTCTTGCATATCGGAATCACAATCGGCCCAATTGTCTCTGCATTTTATGTGGGACTGCTGATTTTGCTTCTCAATTTTCCTATTGTCCGGCAGGTTTTATCTCCTCTAAAAAGCTATGGACGAATGGCGCTAACAAACTATGTTTCGCAAACAATCTTAATCCTAGGTTTGGGGCAGGTGCTAAATTTAGTCGATCATTTGAGCTATATCCAATCACTGGTTCTATGTATGGCTATTTATACCATCCAACTGACTTTCAGTACCATTTGGCTCCGCTACTTTCGGTTCGGTCCATTAGAATGGGTGTGGAGAATGCTGACTTATTTCGAATGGATGCCGATCCGTAAAGCAGCTGATTAATGTGGTTAACATCACCTGTTGCGGCCCCGATAAATTTAAATAGGTCAGTCCTCCTTCCGTTTTTTTTAAGAGAAGGGGGCTGACCTTTTTGGCTATTTAGTTTATGCATTAGCTTCGGCAACTAGAAAAACTATAGTTTCCGTTATTAGTTTAGGAGAATTTTTGTTAGTTTTTAATGTCTACATCGTGTTCCTTTGCAAGTTTATTTAATTTTGTTTGATATTCCCGGATATGCGATCTGGCATCCGCTAGCATATCGTTCGCTTCCTGGATCAAATCTGCGTCCTGGTTTTCTAAAGCCTGTTTAATTTTTGCAAAGGCATTCATTTGAATATTTGCCCCTTCTATATATATTTCGTGAATTTCTCGTACCTCATCTGTTTTAATCTTTACAGATTCTAGCTCTTTAACAAATTCGGAGTAATTCGGAATAACGTCTTTCATTAACGCATCGTACATTGTTTGATCATCCTGATAATTTGTACCCGAGACCCCTTCATAGGCTGAAACGGCAGTACTCTCCAGTTTTCCTACTTCCTTCATTTCTTTGTTTACATAATTAAGTAAGTCGTCCTGGACTGGATCACCAGAGCATCCTGACAATAACAATATAAGGGGTATGATTAAGGCAAATAGCCTTTTTTTCATTTGAATCACCTCCTATTGCCCAATTTATGAGGCAGAGGAAGTCCATTATGAGCAGGGAAAATAATATTTAATGAATGGCCATAGTATTACTTTTGAATATATCAGGGAGGAAAATCAGGACGTGTTATTTGTTATTGACCGTGCAACAGCTGTTGAGGGCGAAATTGGGAAGAAAGAAATCGGCTAAAAACGGGTAGGTAAAAAAAGGCGAATATTTAGTAGGCACGTATTTTGGCAGGAAAATATCTATCAAACTGCGTGCTTTTTGTATGTGAAGATTTTGTCATTTTTGCGCAAAAATTGAGGATTTATCCTATTAGGGGATAGGGGAATGCAAAATATGTTCCTTTTCCTCGAAGCAGGTCATTTATAGGTAGAATAATCTATCTTTTTCTAGATGTTTAATCCCAGGCGGATGAGATGATGTACTCAAAAGTGGCTATTTTTAAGTGATATGTATGTTAAATTAAGACTACTAAGTTTTGATAGTTTTCTTAAAAGGAACTATGTTTTTATACTCCACATAGTGTAAATCTGCCGGAATTAGAGGGAATATATAGTACTTTGTAGAACGATTATTGTTTACTAAATTTTCTAATATAGGAATAATAAAGTAGATTGATAATAAAAAGGGGGAATTACATGTTTCGTCGTAAATCTATTATTACTATTCTAGCAGCCAGTATGGTTTTGTCGGGCGGGGCCGTTTATGCCCAAACAAACGGTGCACCAAATGGACAATCAGCCACAGCCTTTGACAATAAGATTATCAAGAAAATTAGTGCGGATAATATGTATAACAATATTGCACTATTATCTGAACAGCCAAGGGAGGCTGGAACCGAAGGGGAAGTTCGTGCCGTAAAATACATAGAGGGCCAATTTAAGAGCTTAGGCTTTGAGACAAAGGTATTACCATTCCCAATCTATGATTATCGGACAAACCATGTTTGGGTGAAAATTGGTGGAGCCGATATCACAGGAACCGCACCACGTGCTTTTAGCGGCAGTGTAAGTGGAAAGGTGACGAAACAACTAGTGAATGTTGGTAAAGCGAAGCCTGAAGAGATTGGCGATGAGGTGAAGGGGAAAATTGCCTTGGTGGAACGTGGCGACATAACGTTTATCGAAAAAGTGCAAAATGTTTTAAATAGAGGTGCAGTGGGTGTACTCATGTATAACAATAGTTCTAATGGTAACGCCTTTGGCCAAGCGCAAGAGGGGCAAAATATTCCGGCTGTAGCGATCACACAAACACAAGGCTTGGAATTGGTTGGAAAATTAAAGTCTGGACCGGTTGAGGTAACCTTAGACGTCGATATCGAAAAAATCGAGAAAACATCCTATGTTGTTGAAGCTAAATTGAAGCCAAACAAGAATAAGGATACAGGTCAAATTGTTACTGTCGGTGCCCATCATGATTCAGTTCGTGGTGGCCCAGGTGCAAACGATGATGCCTCAGGTGTATCTGCTGTTCTAGAATTAGCGAGGATTTTTGCGAAAGCACCAATTGATACAGAAGTTCGCTTCTTAACATTTGGTTCGGAGGAACGAGGTTTAGTAGGGTCATCTTTCTATGCTTCACAGCTTCCGAAAAGTGATGTGAATCGCATGGTTGCCCACTTCCAAATGGATATGATCGGCGGTCGGGATGCCGGAGCGGATAATCCAGCGGGCGGATTAATTATGTATACGATTGACGGTAAGAAGAACCTTGTTACCGATTTGGGAGCAGCAGCAGGATTAAGGACGATGGATGTAGCGATTCCTTATGGCCAACTAGGTCGAAGCGACCACCAGCCGTTCCACGAATTAGGAATTCCGTCAGCACTATTCATTCATTCACCAGTTGAGCCTTGGTACCATCAGCCAACCGATACTCTAGATAAAATCAGTAAGGAAAAGCTGCAGCAGGCCGCCGAGATTGTTGGCTCGTCCGTGTATCAAATAGCCCGTCCAGACACCCCGGCCTTAGAAAATGCACGAGTGGCACCAGGGACTGTTGATTACGATTTTGAGGACCGCCCAGTCGATTAATAAAAAGAAATAGCAACGCTTGGCCACCTATCACTGTGGTCCAAGCGTTTTTTAGTACCAACACACATAATTGTCCTTGTGGGGTGGATGAAATCAGGTAAATGTCTTTCTGTGGTGCCTGACACCATTTTGAAAATACTTCTTTTCTTTATCGAAAAACTCTGTAAAATGGAGAATGAGAGAATATATGATGTGTTTGGAGAGATCTCTATGTCGAAGAATGTCCCGATTTTTACGAATGAGAAGGAATCTGTGGTGTATAATCCAGATGATTTAATTGACTTATTTCTTGACTGTACAGCAGACGCGATTTGTATGGTTGATATGGAGAATCGGTTTATTCGGGTCAACCATGTGTATACCAAAATGTTTGGCTATTCTGAGGAAGATGTCATAGGAAAAAGGGTGGAGGAATTTTCAGCTCCTGAATTCGTGCATGATATTATTGAATCAGTCAAAGGCGGTGAAGCATTTCCGGATATGGTTACCAAAAGGTACCATAAAGACGGAACCATCCTTGATATAGCTGTTTCATATTCCCCTTTTAGAAGCCCATGTGGGGAAATCATTGCTGTCCTTGCGATTTTCCGTGATATAACGGAGCATATAAATATTGAAAGAGAATTGAAAAAGACGCGAGAGATGTACAAACTAATTACCGAAAATGCAACGGATATGATCAAGGTCTATTCGAAAGATAATAAGATTGTCTATGCTTCTCCTTCCCATGAAAAAGGTATTGGATATACCTCTGAACAGTTAATTGGTAAAAGCGTTTATGATTTTATCATGCCAGAGGAAAAGGGGCATTTTGAAAAAGTATATCAGAGGTTAATAGACACAGAGGAACCGCAACTTCTGCAAACGAAGATACGTACAGGCGAAAATCAAGTGATATATTCTGAGACCACAATTTCTCCCATTTTTAATGAACAAGGAGAAATTGATTCCTTTGTCACCGTCGGCAGAGATATTACGGACCGGGTAAAAAATGATGATGCCCTCCGAAATTTAGATCGCCTTTCAATCATCGGTCAATTAGCTGCTGGAGTAGCTCATGAGATCCGAAACCCTTTGACTTCATTAAAGGGATTCTCAAAGCTATTAAAAGATACAACGAACAAAGAAAAACAAGATGACTATTTATCTATCATAATGAACGAATTAGATCGTATAGATATGATAGTGAATGAATTTATGTCCTTGGCCAAACCCCAAGCCATTCAATTTGATCAAGAAAATCTAAATGCAATCCTAGAAAGTACGGTTAATATCTTACATCCACAAGCATTATTACATAATGTACAAATAACTAACCAATATCAAGATGATACGATTGATTTGCTTTGTAATCCCAATCAGCTGAAACAGGTTTTTGTTAATTTTTTGAAAAATGCCATCGAATCTATGCCCTTAGGTGGAAATGTCAATATACATGTTCAGAGAGTAGAGGGCAATCGAGTGCAGATTTGCTTTTCGGATGAAGGGATGGGTATTGACGGCGAACTTATGCGTTATTTGGGAACCCCGTTCTATACAACCAAGGATAAAGGAATTGGGCTTGGTTTAACTGTCAGCAACAAAATCATCCAGGAACATAACGGCACCATGAAAATCGAAAGTCAAATTGGCAAAGGCACCACAGTAAAAGTTGAACTGGAATGTCTTTTATGAGGATGTAAAAAAAAGAGTGTCAGGCACCACTAAAAGGACGATTGTCTTTTCGTGGTGCCTGACACTCTTATTTGGTGTAACGATTGGCATAGCTGGAAGCAACAAAGGCGTTTGGTTTAATTTTCGGTTCAACCCCCATTGATTCGATTCTGGTGACCATTTCTTTCACAAACTCACTTGTTTTGTTTCTTTTGCCCGCTCCAATATCAATGTGACCCTCCATCGTGAAGGTTGCCCCTTGATATATGTTGGGAAGGACAAGATTGATTAACTCACTTTTTCTTTCCTCCGTGAACATCGAAACGACTTCCTCGGTTAATGATAGTTCAAGAGATATTCGCTCATGTAAATGAGTCATCTTTCTTGGAATGACCACCTTCTTAATGCACGCCCATACTCCATTTCCTTTATTTTGGATGACAAGCCCCGTGATAAAAACAGTCGTTGATTTATGGACTTGAGAATCAGTTCCGACCATTAGTCGGTAGTTCCCATTTGGATCTAACTTCATGAATGTTACGATCCGGTCAAAGACTAGATCGAATGACATCCCATTCTCCTGAAGATTTTGAAACAAATCGTGATAAGCCTCGTTTTTTTTCATATTGAAGCACCACATCTTTCCTTTCCAACTAAAAAAGTTTAAGTCTCGCTTCTTATTCCTATCTTATGGAAAGTGTTTTATTGTCGTGCAGCCAATGAAAGTATTTGATCTTCATAGATATGTATGTAGATTAGTGAGCAAAAATGAATGAGTGGTGTCAGTGTGGTGTCAGGCACTGTGGGAGGAAATGACTGTAAAAAGCATTCTCCTTAAAACGAACTTCTAAACGAGCGAGCATTCGAACAACAAGCTTTTTTTGAAAAACAATTAAATGCCTAACAATATTTGTGCCAGTCCATCATTAGATAAAGAAACGAGAATTTATCTAGATAGGGATGGATGGAAATGGCAAAGAGAAACCGAGGGAAAACAATCAGCTACTTGCCTTCAAATGGCCGCGGGACATGCCCGCTATGTGAAAGAACAAGAATTAAATTGCTATATCCGCATAAGACTGAAACAAACCAAACCATCAAAGTTTGTAAATTTTGCCGGGATAAATAATCATCGATCAATCAATCAATGGTGTCAGGCACCGCTTGTGGACATTTGTCCTTCTAAGGTGCCTGACACCTTTTTCTTCGAATTCTAGAAGCTTGTGGGGGAGCAGTACATTTCCTTTTTTAAAAGGATATTAACGCTATTTGTCGAATAAACTTAACTGTAGAGGAATTGGTTTCAATTGGTAAAGAGGATTGAACCTCATTAAAAAAGACGGGAAAAGGGGTGGGATGGATGGCGAAGCGGATTGTAAAACAGCATGAGTTAAATTTTTTAAAGCGGGAGCTTAAGTTCTTAGAAGACTCCGAGATTCTGCCTGCAGGAAAGGCCAACGAGATAGACGGGATTTACGAGGTGCAGAAATTATCTTTTACAAAAACACTTTTGTATGTGGGTTCTATTTTGATAGGGGCAGGGGTCCTCAGTTTTATCGCGAGTAATTGGGATGAAATTGGAAAGACAGTGAAACTCCTTTTAATAATTGCAATCTTCCTTGCCAGTAATCTGGCAGGATATAAAATGGAAAAAAACTATCCGAAAACATCTAGGGGTTTATACTATTTAGGTATTCTTGTGTTCGGTGCGGGAATTTTTCTGATTGAGCAAATGTTCCATCTCGGCACAAATTCACAAAATGCCTTTTTATGGTGGTCGCTTGGCATAATGCCGCTAGCTTGGGTATTACGGGATAAATGGATTCTTCTTGCCTCTTCCTTATTTGTCCTCAAGTACCTGCTCGATGGACAATATCTTCAAGGCGTAAACATCCCGTATTGGACGTTGTTGTGGATTGCGGCAATTTATATTCTTAATGAAAAAATAGGCTTTTCAAAAGTAACAGGCTTTGTCACGGGCTTGGTTTCGCTGACCTTTATCGGGACGATCGTTAGCTTTATTCTCAACCGCTCTGACTATACTGATTTTCCGTACGTGTATGGACTAATCTATTTGGTAATTGGGGTAGCTCTTGTTCATTCCAAGGGGAAAGTGAGAGACATTTATGTGGTCTTGGGATACCTCGTACATGGGGCGGCAGCACTATTGTTATCTTTTGAGGATACCTGGCCAGTTGATTGGATATATATTCCTTTCTCTGTCTTGTACTTGCTCTATGTGTTGTACTTAATCAAACGAGGCAGCTTAATCAGTATCATCATCCTATGCGTGATGATCTTCCGTTTCTACCTGGATTTATCCTTTGAATTTTTGCCAAAATCGTTCGTATTTATTATTGGTGGATTCCTGCTGCTCGGTTTCGGTTTTTATTTTGAAAAACAAAGAAAAAAAGGGGTGAGTGTGCATGAATAAGCGAGCAAAGCAGTTAGTTTTGGCTTGTTCTTTGCCAGTGGTGATTCTGTTAGGCCTGTGCATCACTCCTGTTTATACCATGTTAACGGGCGAGGAAATGATTCTCCAAACAAAACCGCTGGACCCATCAGACCCATTTCGAGGCGATTATGTGACCCTTCGATATGAGGCGGAAGAAGTCCCGGTCGATTTGGTGGATAAAGCAGTAGTCAAAAAAATGCAGAACCAGGGAGGACCGTTTGACGTATTTGTTCTAATGGAGAAAAATAATGGAGTCCACACGCCGAAAAGAGTAACCCTTGAAAAGCCTAAAAAGGGGATATTTCTAAAAGCCACCATAAACTATACCGACAAAGACAATCAAGGACAGGAAATAGCCTTCCTGGATTACAATTTAGATAATTACTACCTAGAAGACAACACCGGCACAGAATGGGAAAAAGCCTCTGCTAAAGGAGAAATACTAGCCAAACTCAAAGTAAACAATGGGTACGCCGTCCTGATCGATATTACAACAAAGTAAAAGTGGGTGTCAGGCACCGCTCGTGGACAAATGTCCTTTTGCGGTGCCTGACACTTTTTTTAAGGTAATAATAAAAGATCATAAATAGTTGGTGTGAACTAATTCATTCTTATATTGTTAACCTATATTATATTTTAGTTGACAATACCTCTTGTTCCCTTTATTTTAATATTATAACAATTATTAATTGGGGTGGGAGAATGAAAAAAAAATTAAGGGCGTTGGACATAACACTAGTGGGGATGTTTGTTGCATTAATGGCAATTGGCGCTAACATAACCTCCTTTGTACCTTTTATGGTAGTTGGAGGTGTGCCGATTACACTGCAAACCTTTTTTGCTATCTTAGCAGGGGCTATCTTGGGGAGCCGGTTGGGGTCAATAGCGATGACAGTTTATATGCTCGTAGGATTAGTAGGAGTCCCTGTATTTGCTAAATTTGGGGCTGGACCTTCTACCATTTTCGGTCCCACCTTCGGCTTTATCCTCTCGTATATTTTTACAGCATTTATCATTGGAAAAATCGTTGAAAAGAAAAAAACTGTCGCTGTATTTATCATTGCGTCTTTAATTGGAATGACTGTGAACTACCTTTTCGGTACAAATTGGATGTACTTTGCCTATAAAATTTGGGCAGCTGCACCAGAAGGATTCACTTATAAAATGGCTTGGTTATGGATGGTTGTTCCACTTCCAAAAGACCTTATCTTAGCCGTCCTTGCCGGAATGATGGCTCACCGCCTAGAAAAATCCGTCCTATCAAAAGGGCAATTTAAAAATTTAAAGCGTGTCTCCTAAGGGTATTACTCAATAAACAAACGAATGGTGTCAGGCACTTTTTCGATGTCCATGGATGGATGGACTAAAAAACTAATCAAATGTTGGATTAAAAGTACGTGAGTCCATGATACATTTGATTTTTTAGAAAAACAGGAAAACTAATCAAACGTTTGATTAAAAGTACGTGAGACTATGATACATCTGATTTTTTTAGGAAAATGGAAAAACTAATCAAACGATTGGTTAAATCGTGTTGAAGCTATGATATATCTGGGTATTTTAAGAAAAGCTAATAAACTAATTAAACGTTTGATTAAACTTTAATAAAAGGGATGGACTAAGTATCAGATTGTTTTCCCTACATCCGAATTGTTTAGCTCCAGCACGATTGAAGGTTGAATTTAGGATTTATTCGATTCGCTGATAGAACTCGGAAATTCGCTGATAGAATACGAAAATTCGCTGATAGAACACATAAATTCGCTGATAGAACCTAATAATTCGCCAATAGAATGTTTTTCTATCCCTTTACAGAGCGGCAAAGTGTATAAAAAGGTATGTAACATTGAAAAATAACTAAATTTGCGAGTAAATCAACAAAAAAGAGGATTCCACTATGACTTTCATAGCGTGGAAATCCTCTTTTTTAACGTTTTGATAGTTTTCCCTTTATTTTGTAAGTGATTTTACCACTTCATCGATGGTTTTTTCACTGGCTTTCAAACCGTTGATGGTCCAATTACTTGGGTCGTTCATTTCATATACATGTCCATTTTTAACTGCATCCAGCCCGTTCCAGATGGAACTCTTTGCTAATAAGTCTAATCCAGGTTCCCCTTTTTTGCTGACGAGGAAGATGTGATCTGCTTTGATTTCCGGCAATTTTTCAAGTGCAATCGGGTCCCACTGAACAGCGGCACCGCCTAGACCTTCAATGAAGGCAGGCTGCTTAATGCCTAAATCGCCGTAAAGGACGTTGGCACTGAAACGATTGTTTTCCATTAAATAAAACTTATCGGCCATGACCCATAGGATAGCAGCTGATTCATCGCCAATGGCATCGTGGACTTTTGCTTTTGCATCCGCGACCTTCGTATCATAATTCGCTAGCGCCTCTTTTGCCTCTGCTTGTTTACTTAAAATCTCACCCATTTGTGTTAATTGTTTGCGCCAATCTGCACTGACTTCGTCCTTATAGACGTAGGTTGGGGCGATTTTTTTATACTCTTCATATTGGCCCTTTTGAATGGCAGATGGAGAGCTGAAAATAATTAAATCAGGGTTGTTGTTAATTACCTGTTCAAGTGGAAGGTCCCACCCGATTTTTGGAACATCCTTTAACTCTGGTTGCAAATAATCTAAAACTGTGTCCCCGATGGACCATTGAACTGCTGGTCTTACTCCTAATGCTACTAATGAATCCTCTAAATATGGGGCGATAATTCGCTTAGGATTAGCCGGAATCACCACTTCTCCTTTAGCATCTGTTAATGTGACCTCAGTATTTTTTTTCTCAGTTTTCTTGTCCGTACTTGAATTATCAGAATTACTGCAAGCACTTACCAAAAATAACATCAGTAATAAAGTAAAAGATAAATAAAAACGCCTTTTAAACATCGTTAAACCTCCTAAGATAGTGAATACCCTCTTTGATAATGGTAATGATAATCATTTTCATTTACGATGTCAATAAAGAAAACTGTTTAAATTAGGTCAATTTGTGAAAGGAATTTGAAGGATATTTCTGGGAGTCCCTTTTATACTGTAAACATATTGAAAAATAAGTCGTAAATATCTATACTTAATGATAATGATTATCATTCTTTTTAAAAAAATCCACAATTATTCATTTTCAATGTAGTAATATACCCAAAGATTCTTTTTTTATTTAGAAGAGGTGTAAGATTTGAATGGAAATGCACATCAACGAGAAGGCAACTCTTTAGAACTTCATAAAAATAAATTGAAAACATCGATCAAAGGAACTTTTGTATTAATCGTCGGATCGATACTAATCCTAATCTCAATGGGCTTATCGATTGCCTACGGTGCAGCGGATATTAAACTCGGAACAGTATGGGAGGCTGTCTCACATTTTAATCCGGAACTGACTTCTCATCAAATCATCCAAGAAATTCGTATGCCGAGAGCGATCAGTGCCGTTTTAGTTGGAGCCTTACTTGCTGTTTCTGGTGCCGTGATGCAAGGTTTGACACGGAACCCACTCGCATCACCGTCCATCATGGGCGTGACAGACGGGGCAGCGTTTGCGTTAGTTATCACCCTCGCCTTTTTTCCAACTGCGACGATGTTAGGTTTAACCTTTTCATCCTTTATAGGAGCGGGACTTGGCGTAATCCTAGTTTTTACAATAGGGGCTTTTTCAAAGGGTGGATTGACGCCTGTTAAACTTGCACTTGCCGGAGTAGCAGTAGGCTCAATGCTCAGTGCATACTCAAGTGCAATCGCTCTTCATACACAAGTCGCAAAGGACATGAGCTTCTGGTATGCAGGCGGATTAACAACAACAACCTGGGGATCTGTTAAGATTTTACTTATCGCTGGCGGCTTTGGACTACTGCTTGCCCTGTACATCTCTAGGTCGATCACCATTCTTAGCCTAGGTGAGGAAGTTTCAAAAGGACTCGGCCAAAATACACTTTTAGTAAAATCACTTGGGGTCATTGTGGTATTAATACTCACAGGTGCTGCAGTATCGGTTGCTGGTGCAATCGGATTTATTGGATTAGTGATTCCGCATATTACTCGCTTTATGATTGGATCGGATTACCGCTGGATTATTCCTATATCTGCTGTCTTCGGCGGACTGTTACTCGTCTTGGCAGATATTGCGGCAAGAATGGTCAATGCCCCGTTTGAGACTCCAGTTGGAGCAATAACGGCTATTATCGGTGTTCCCTTTTTCTTATACCTAGCACGCGGGGAAAGGAGAGGGCTCTAATGACTCAATCGAAAGCAAAGCAGAAAAAATTTATCGTTCTAATTGGTCTTTTAGTTATCCTAACAGTTATTACTTTTATCATCAGTTTAAATCTTGGTGTGGTGCGGATTGCTCCACTGGATGTATTTAAGACATTACTAGGAATGGGAACAGCCCGGGACCAACTCGTTTTAGTTGATTTTAGGCTGCCAAGAATGATTCTATCCCTGTTAATTGGGGCAGGATTAGCTGTCTCCGGGGCCATTCTGCAGGGAGTGACGAAAAATGATTTAGCGGACCCTGGAATTTTAGGGATTAATTCAGGCGCAGGGTTTATGGTCATCCTCTTTATCTATTTCTTTCAGGGTTCTATGAATAGTGTGACTACGTTTGGCATTTTTTTAATGCCCCTTTTCGCTTTAGTTGGAGCCGTAATCGCTGCGTTTCTGATTTATTTATTGGCATGGAAAAAGGGAATTGATCCCGTTCGGTTAATTTTAGTAGGAATTGGTGTAAATTCAGGCTTTGGAGCAGCGATTGTTATTTTTCAGTTAAAAATGAATCCGCAGGACTTTATGCAGGCGGCCGTATGGCTTTCAGGTGATATATGGGGAGCAAATTGGAAGTTTGTCGCCATTCTTGCCCCATTAATTCTACTGCTTCTTCCGTTAGCTTTATATAAAGCCCACACCCTAAATATCATGAATTTAGGAGATCAAGTCGCGACAGGCCTTGGTATTCGGGTCGAGAAGGAAAGACGACTCTTGCTTTTAGTAGCTGTAGCACTTGCAGGTTTTAGTGTGGCAGCAGGGGGAGGAATTGCGTTTCTTGGATTAGTTGCCCCTCATATATCCAAACGATTGATTGGACCTAAGCACCAACTATTTCTGCCAATAACAGCAGTGCTGGGTTCTTTCCTGCTTTTATTGGCAGACACAATCGGGAAAAATCTTCTGGCACCCACGCAAATACCGGTGGGAATTGTTGTAGCAATATTTAGCGCACCATATTTTATCATTTTACTAATGAAAGCAAAATAAAGGGGGAACGGATTGTGGTTTCACTTTCTACCGAGAATCTTCAGATTGGTTATGGAGACAAGACAATAGTTGAAAACTTGAATTTACAGATAAACAAAGGGGAAATTACTACGATTATCGGAGCCAATGGCTGCGGGAAATCGACGATTTTAAAAACATTAGCACGTGTCCATTCGGCCAAATCTGGAATTATCTATTTAGATGGGAAGATGATTCACAAAGTTCCAACGAAGGAAATCGCTAGAAAAATGGCTGTACTTCCGCAAAGTCCAGAAGCACCCAACTGCTTAACGGTCTATGAATTGATATCCTTTGGTCGTTCCCCGCATCAAAGTGGATTTGGCAGGCTGACTGATAATGATCGAAAGGTGATTGATTGGGCATTAGAGGTGACCGGGCTGACTTCCTTTTCAGCACATCCTGTCGATGCCCTGTCGGGTGGACAACGGCAGCGTGCGTGGATTGCCATGGCGCTTGCACAAGAAACGGACCTCTTGCTGCTAGATGAACCAACCACGTACCTCGATATGGCACATCAGCTGGAGATTTTACAACTGCTTGAAAAATTAAACAGGGAACAGAGCCGGACCATTGTGATGGTTATTCACGATTTAAACCACGCCTCGCGGTTTTCCCATCATATGGTTGCTCTTCGCAACGGTACGATTGTTAAAGAGGGGACCGCAGACGAAGTGATGACTCCGGATGTTTTAAAAACTGTTTTTCAAATCGATGCGGAAATTGTCAAAGACCCGCGGACAAAGAAGCCAGTATGCCTTTGCTATGATTTAATAGAGAAAGAGCAAAGTTTAGATAAGCGAAGAGTCATGAATTTCTAGTTGTTGGATTGGATGGGGAATGAAATGAAAATCTATGATGTAACCATTATCGGCGGGGGTCCCATTGGACTATTCACCGCCTTTTATTGTGGGATGAGAGAGATGGAAACGAAAATAATTGAGTTCCTGCCATATTTAGGTGGAAAGGTTTCCTACTTCTACCCTGAAAAAGTCATCCGTGATATTGGCGGGATTCCTGCTGTTTCAGGTGAAAATCTCATCAAACAGCTGACGGAACAAGCACAAACCTTTAATCCGACGATTGTTTTGAATCAGCAGGTGGTTGGGTTGGAAAGATTAGCAGATGGGACTTTTCAATTAACAAGTCATAATGGTGAGCGGCATCGGACACGTACAATTATCTTAGCGACTGGTTTCGGGACGTTGAAAAGTGCCAACCTGGATGTTGAGGGTGCTGAGAAATTTGAAGGACGGAACCTGCGTTATGGGGTGGAAAGGCTAAATGACTACAGGGATAAACATGTGCTGATTTCCGGTGGCGGAAATTCGGCTGTTGATTGGGCGAATGAGCTGCTGCCGATTGCGAAACATGTGACTGTGGTGCATCGCAGACATGAATTTTCAGGACTTGAGCGGAATATTAGTAATTTGCGTAAATCAGCTGCAACCATCCTGACCCCGCATGTTTTGGACTCTTTACATGGGGCCGATGATCGGATTGAGAGAGTGTGCGTTAAAAACCTTGAAACCAACGAAACTCAGGTCATTGAAGTAGATGAAATCCTTGTTAATCATGGCTTTTGCATTGACCTAGGTCCGATTAAGGGCTGGGGGCTAGACTTCGAATATGGGAATATCAAAGTAGACAATAGGATGCAAACCAATATTGAAGGAATTTTTGCCGCTGGGGATGTGGCCAATTACCCTAATAAATTTCACCTAATCGCAGGCGGTTTCTCAGAAGGCCCCACCGCCGTCAATAGCGCCAAAGCCTACATAGAACCAGAAAAAGAACTCAAGCCCATCTACTCCACTACCCATTTTTGAGACTAGTGGAGGTGACTAGTGCCCGTGGAGGGTAAAAAAACAGTTCAATGGTAACTAGTGAAGGTGACTAGCGGTCATGAAGGATGAAAAATCGGTACAGCGTAATTAAATAAACACAAAAAAACCGGGTAGCACCCGGTTTTTCGTATGTTAGTTATTATGATTAGCTATATGGGTTTGAAGGTATCTGTGTCTCGCATAAAAAACAATTGTCATGATGACCGACAAGCCTCCGAACAGGACACACATTAGCTGCAAGCCAATTAGATCAAGAAGAAAGCCGCTAATGAGCAGGACAATCTGATAGGTCACCCGGTCGAGCATGTTTCGGAAAGAAAAGAATCGCCCATGGAACTCCTTTGGTACCTTCGTTTGAAAAATGGTGGCAGCCGTCGGGAAAAAGCAGCCCACAGAAAATCCAAAAACTGCAAACGCAACAATCGTCAATGCCGGAACGTCAGCCAAATAAAGAAGCAACTGAGAAACCCCAATCAAAAAAGAACAGGCAAATAAGATGATATAGGGGGAAATTCGATCACTGATTAATTTTATGAAAAAAGCGCCAAGCATAAAGGAAATTCCTTCTGTCGTGTAAATCCAGCCCTTTATGGCTGCACTATCTTGCAGCTCACTAATGTTAATGACGACAAGGTTAAAGCCGCCTAGAAAAAGGACCGGAACCAATGTCATAATCAGTGTCATCAAGACAATGGGCAGACCTTTAATAATAGGAAAGACCTCTTTAAAACTTGTTTTTTCTGACCCATTTTTTGGGGCTGTCTGACGATCCCTAGTTTCATCGATATTTAAGAACCAAGTTAAAATGAATAGCGCGATATACGCTACCAGAGAACCGACATAAAGCATCGATAGAGGCAAAACAACTAACAAAATTCCGGCCACCGCTGTTCCGATAATCCGAGAAAGAGTCGATGCATTCATATGAATCCCATTTAATTGGAGCAAATCCTTTTCTGCCACAATCAAAGGCAGAGCTGCTTGTAAGGCAGGAAAATAAAACGCAGCTGAAATCTGCAGTAAGACTAGAAAGACGACCATCCACCAGATGGAGCCTGTCGCAATTGCAATTAACATAAAGATGACACTAATAGCCCTAACAAATCCAGCAATCAGCATAACGGTTTTCTTACTGGCTTCGTCTGTAAGTCTGCCTGCATAGGGTCCAACAGCAATTCCGGCAAGAAGCCCTGCTGCGAGAAGGAGAGATTTTAAGAAGTCTGAAGGCAGCTTTGCTTGCATAAATTCTAAATTACCAATAATGCCGAGCCACAACCCAAGTCCGGCGATAAATTCCCCTGTTAACAAAATCCAAACATTCTTATTCCTCAACATAAACTATGTCCCTCAATCCTCAATTTATATCCATATTAAACTACAATACTATTCAAAATACTAACAGAAAACGGTGTCAGGCACCACGTGTAGATAAATCCCATTTTATGATGCATGACGCCTGTTTTCCGAGTTAACTCTTATTCAATTGTTCAATTTTTGTTAAGAATATATAAAGAAAAGTAGGTCGTTTTCAGGAGAAGCCAGTCCGGAAACGAATTGATAAATACAGCCTATCTGTTCAAATGTATTTTTACTCAGACAAATTTCCTATATTTAGGCTAGATAATGAAATTTGTTTTTACAATTGTTTACATTTGCTTAATACTGCCCCACTATAATGAGAGGCGTAATAACAACTTTAATTGAGGGGGAAATTAAATTGTTTAAGAAACAGCTTATGAAAAAGGTTCTTCCAGTTGCGGTTCTCTCATCTTTGGCGTTTAGCAGTCTTGTTGGAGCTGGTACGGCTAATGCCAAAACGGAAAAAGCAGCTAAAAATAATGCGGAGATTAAAAACGTCATTTTTCTGATTGGTGATGGTATGGGCGTTTCTTATACCTCGGCTTACCGTTATTTAAAAGACGATCCGTCTACCAAAAGAGTGGAGCCAACTGAGTTTGATAAATTCTTAGTGGGACAACAAACTACATATCCGGAGGATGCGAAGCAAAATGTCACGGATTCAGCATCTGCTGCTACGGCAATGGCTGCGGGGGTTAAAACCTATAATGCCGCTATTGCGGTGGATAACGACAAATCTGAAGTCAAAACTGTCCTTGAAGCTGCGAAGGAGCAGGGGAAATCTACCGGTCTCGTGGCAACTTCAGAAATTACACATGCCACACCTGCATCGTTCGGTTCTCATGATGTAAACCGGAATAATATGAATGCGATTGCCGATGATTATTATAATGAAAGAGTGAACGGAAAACACAAAATTGACGTCCTTTTGGGGGGCGGCTCTGATTTATTTATCCGTCAAGATCGTAATCTTACAGATGAATTTAAAAAGGATGGATACAGCTATGTTTCCAACCTTCAAGAATTGAAAAAAGATAAAAATGACCAGGTGCTCGGTTTATTTGCAAAACGCGGTATGCCAAAAATGATCGACCGGACAGCAGAGATGCCTTCTCTAGCGGATATGACGACTTCGGCAATTGAGCGCTTAGATCAAAATAAAAAAGGTTTCTTTTTGATGGTGGAAGGCAGCCAAATCGACTGGGCCGGTCATGATAATGATATAGTTGGTGCGATGAGTGAAATGGAAGACTTCGAAAAAGCATTCAAAGCAGCCATTGATTTTGCCAAAAAGGATAGACATACACTTGTTGTGGCAACAGCGGACCATTCAACTGGCGGATACTCGATCGGGGCCCGCGGCGAGTACAACTGGTTTAGTGCGCCAATCAACGCGGCAAAGCGCACACCTGATTTTATGGCTGAACAAATTGCGAGCGGCGCAGATGTGAAAGATACGCTGACTAAATTTATCAATCTTCCTTTAACGGATAAAGAGATTCAGACCGTTAAAGATGCGGCGGTTTCAAAGAAAGTTGTAGATATCGATAATGCGATCGAACAAATTATTGATACCCGTTCCTTCACTGGATGGACGACTGGGGGCCATACGGGAGAAGATGTAAATGTATATGCATTCGGACCTGCCAGCGAGCGCTTCTCCGGTCAAATTGACAATACAGACAATGCTAAAATCATTTTTGACATTCTTGAAAAAGGTAGCAAAAAAACAGTCATCGAAGATAAGTGAGTTTTATCCTTGTAAGCAAATTAGAATTTGCAAATAAGCAATCCCATTGCCCTTTTAGCAATGGGATTGCTTTCTACAAAGCCATTTTCACTTAATGGGAGGAATCAATATGAAACAAACATTGATTACTATTTTATTAGTTCTACTACTTACAGGCTGTTCATTTGTTTCAATTCACCCAAATAGAGACAAGACCGAATCAAAAACAGAGAAAATCTCCACAGATACAAAAAAGATTTCCGAAGACGATCATAATGCCTATTATAATAACCCGCAGGTGACTGATGATTCAACATTACAGAAACCTGGCCAATCTATTACCGATGAAAAAGGGGAAGCGACCTTAAAGGCGGTCAAACCAATAAATAGTGTTTATCATTTGGGGGAAATCGAGTTCACAATCAAAGAAATGAAACTGCTTCACTACCGGCCAGATTATAGTCTAATTGACTATTTCCACCCGTTAACGGAGGCTGAGGAATTTGATTTTATTAAAATTAATGTTGATATTAAAAATAAATCGAAAGAAAAGCGGAATTTTGCCCCAGTTGCCCTATTTGAAACGAATACAGGAGTAAAAGTGGATTGGAAACAGGATATGTATCTTGAACATTTAAATGGGGAAATTGAAGGGAACCGAATCAAGCGGGGAAGCATTGGCTTTATTGTAGACCATGCAGAGAGTAAGAAAATAGAATGGATTCAAATTCTAACCAGTGACGTGTTTAATGAGAAACAAGAAAGGCTGGAGGAAGCCCAAAAAATCCAACTTCATTTTTAATTATAAATGAAAAGGTGTAGTGAAAAGGTGTCAGGCACCACTCGTGGACATTTGTCCACGAGTGGTGCCTGACACCTTAAGTCCCTTTAGCTAATTGTTTGCTGATTGTTTCTGCATATAATAGTGCTGCTATTGATAATAGAATGTAATACGGTGTATCCCACCATACTTGACTGTGCAAAATACCTGTTATTCTAAGAAGGATTATGGCTGTATACATAGATAGGGCGGTGACAATGTACTTTAACCATCTGGGCATCCAATGGAACTTCGCGATGGCAACATAGAAGAGACTGGCACATAGATAGAAAATGGCCCCAAATGCAGTTGTATCCTTCGCTTGATTTCCAAACCATCCCAATTCATAATATCGATTGGAGAAAAACAAAATCGGAAAAACATGAAAGCTTCCCGCAAAGGTTCCAACGATGAGAAATAGACAAAAGGAATGAAGCATTCCTTTTAACGGAAGCTTGATTTTTTTGTGCAATATTTTTGCAAACAGATAATAAAAAGGAAGCCCCAGTGAGGTGTATCCTATCTCCCACCAATTGTGACTATAGATATCCAGCTTTAGGAATACCCACTCAATCCCTGCAAAAATTCCAGTAATCAAAGCAATCCAAAGCCAATTCTTGTGAAAAGTTGCGAGGAAGGTGGCGCTCACTGGCAATGCTAATGCATTTGATGCGATTGCTCCTAAATTACTATCATAAACAGCATCGTGCTTGATAAGTTTCGGATAATATTGATAACTCCCTAAAAAATTATAAATGACTGCCTCAATGATGTACCCTGCACCGACCATCGCTAAAAAAAGCAGCAAACTCCTTCTTACCCCTTTTTTATAACAAACATAAATCAGAAGAATGATACTTAATAACACTAATCCGAGATAGCATAATGAATTAATATTCACTAATACACACTCCTTCTTAAAAATAGTATCCAAACCTCACTGGAAGTTTATTCATTTTATTTGCACTCCATTTTGCCATATCCATGGTGTCAGGCACTAGCCGTGGACAAATGTCTTTTTGTGGTGCCTGACACCAAAAATGGAAAATTACGTAATTACATTGTTTTTTATTCCCAATTGTTATATACTACATTACAACACTAATGTACTGTGTTAGGTGAGGGGTGATAGCTTGAATCTGAATTTGGACGGGTCGAAACCGATATATTTGCAGGTCTCCGAGTGGCTTGAGCGGGAGATTCTGAATGGGAATTTCGGTAGTGATCAAAAAATTTACTCCCAATATCAACTCGCAGAAATATTTAATATTAATCCAGCAACTGCCGCGAAGGGCCTCAATATATTGGCAGATGAAAATATCCTCTATAAAAAACGCGGGCTTGGGATGTTTGTAGCCGGCACGGCTAAAGAAATGATCCTAAATAAGCGAAAGAATCAAACGTTGAAAAGATTGGTCCAGGAGATTGTCCTCGAAGCGGAACGGTTAAACGTGAGTAAAGCTGAATTAATTGACATGATAAAAGCGGCAAACATAGGGGAGGTAGAGGAATGACTGTCATTGAGTGCAGAGGATTAACCAAAGATTATGGGAGAAACAGAGCATTAAACGGCCTTACAATTAAGATAGAGGAAAATAAAATTACCGGCTTGATTGGACGAAATGGAGCAGGGAAAACAACGCTCTTAAAAATTATTGCAGGCCATATAAAAGAAACGGCGGGGGAGATAAAGGTCTTTTCTGAAAGACCGTTTAACAATCTAACAGTTTCAGCAAACGTCATATTTATCCATGACCAAATGAACCTCCCTACAGCATTAAACCTTATGGAAATCTTAGAGGCGGCATCGAGCTTTTATGAAAATTGGGATCAAGCCCTAGCCAATCGACTATTTGACTATTTCTCCTTCAATCCCCTGCAGCAATATAACGGGTTGTCAAAGGGAATGAAAAGTACGTTTCATACAATTTTAGGATTATCCGCCCGTTGCCCATTAACCCTTTTGGATGAACCTACTACAGGAATGGATGCGGCAGTCAGAAAAGACTTTTATCGAGCTCTCCTTAAAGACTACTTAGCCTACCCACGCTCCATTATTATCTCAAGCCATCATTTGAATGAGATTGAGGATTTACTAGAAGACATTCTTCTCATGAAGGATGGGAAAGAGCACCTTCATCTCCCTGCAGCTGATTTTAAAGAGTGGGCAATTGGAATCCAAGGGAAGACAGGGCTCGTCCATGAATGGACAAAGGAAAGAGAAATCCTTCACACGAAAAGCATGGGTCCTGATCAGTCCTACGTGGTTGTAAGGAATGATCTTTTAGAACACGAATTGCAAAAGGCTCGTGCTACGGGGATTGACTTCTCACCTGTTACTCCAAGCGACTTATGTGTTTATTTGACTAGTAAATCGAAAGGGGGAATAGACGATGTCTTTAACAAAGATTAGTCTACTATCTACTGTGAAAAAACAATATCGCTATAAGCTGAAGGCGTATGTTCAGGTATTTATGACATTAGTTTTTCTCCAACTGTTAGCCATCCTCTTTACATTAAACGGAGTGGGAATGGCAGGTTCGAGCAGCGAATGGGTCGAAGTGGATGTTCATTATTATTCAGCGGATATTGTTGTCTTTTTCACGATGATGTGGGGTTTTATTACGGCCATTCTCATTACTACAAAGGCCTACAGAAATGATGACTTTGTCTTTATCACCAATCGACTTAGTAGTAATCTTTCCAATCTATTGTTCCTGTTGACGGCCAGCATAATTGGTGGACTAACAGCCTTGCTGTCTACTTACTTAATAAAAGTGATCGTCTATTTCTTTGTAGGCCAACTCACGATTGATAGCACGAATGTGGTGAGTGCACCTGTTGAACTACTTTTAGGTATTGTAGCTGCAACTTTCTACATTATTCTATTTAGTGCACTTGGCTATTTTGTTGGAACGCTTGTCCAAATTCATAAAGCATTCGTTGTCTTAGTACCAGCACTTTTTTTCGGGTCGTTGTTTCTCGGAGCGGTTAGTGGGTACGAAAAAACAGTGACAAACATCTTAGGATTTATCTTTACGGAGCCCTCCATCCTGTTATTTATTTTTAAAATAATCGTTGTAGCCGGTATGCTTTTTTCTGGGGCGTTTGTTATCTCCAATCGATTGGAGGTTAAGCAATGAACATGAACATATTTGCACCCATTCTTATCATCTTATTCATAGTCATCATGATTTCCATGTTTATGTTCAAAATCATGAAGAAGACAGTCAACAAAAAGGGGAAATACTCGTACGGCAATCGTGTCCACTGGATCGTTGCTGGATATATTTCACTATTGCTTATCTGTGGAATGGTGGTTACATTCTCCTCTGCGAAAAATAGGGCTGATTTTAAAACAATTAATATCGATGAATTAGATAAAGAAAGTGCTGCGTTAGACAACGCAGCGGTAGCGGGAAAAATCGATACCGTGGACAAGAAATATATCGAAAAAAAATGGTCTTTCGATTATCAGGACCAAAAGCTTAACGTAGTTCTTGTCAACGGGGAGTTTCTAAACACCAAGATTTTTGTGGAAAGAAAGAAAACGAATGATCATAAGATTGAAGCGATTTCTTATAGAACGCGGTCTAGTGTGAATGAGATGGATATCTCCAAGAGAATTAACCCGACGCGCTTAGAATTAGCCGAAGGCACGTTATCGTTAAGGAATCCTAAGAAAACAACATTAGAATTCTCTGTGTTTAATCATGTCTTTGCGGTCAACCAATTTACTGGCGGGGATTCGTTATTCTCACATCATTCTAGTTTTTACGATGGGCAAAGCATTCTCTACATGCGAATCCCGAAAGACCTTGAACTTATCGACAAATCTGATTTAAACATTCAATATGTAAAGTAAAGGTACCATAGCGTATCCATTTAATTGGATGCGCCTTATTTGTATTCTAAGTTATAGAAGCTAGTAGGTGCATTTTTATAAAAAAACAATCAATATTGTTATAGTATAATAAAAATATTGTAATTTCTAATTGTACAGGTCATCTTCTGGAGGGATTGCGTTGACAGTCGGGGAGCTATGCCGAACACTTATTGTAGACGATGAAATGTTAATCAGACAAGGGATTAAGCACTATATCAATTGGGAGCAAGAGGGGTTTATGATTGTCGGTGAAGCTTCGAATGGTCAAGAAGCACTGGAATTAATTGAAGCCACGAACCCACATATCATCATTACAGATATCGTCATGCCTATAATGGATGGAGAAGAACTAACAAGAATTGTGAAGGAAAAATATCCACACATTGAAATCATTATCTTAAGTAGTTTCGGAGAATTCGATTATGTACGATCCACCTTTCAAAGTGGCGTTGTTGATTATATATTAAAGCCCAAGCTCAATGCAGACGGACTGTTAAAAGCTTTAAAAACGGCATCAAGCAGGATCCCTTCGTTTCAGGAAATGGAAAATAAATCAAAGCGTAATCCCCCAGTTGGGCAGATTATCGAGAAACTCATTTCTGGTTATGAAGTAAACTTTGATTCAGAGTTAGTCTCTCAGGCTTTTCCATATAGTTATTATTGTTTAATCGGAGCGGATCTAAGGAGCCACCAATTTAAAAAGAACTCAGATTTTCAAACAAGTATTAAGATGAAAATCGAAGAAGTTATTCAGTTAAACTTAAGCCAAGCTGTTTATGAGCCACTAAGCGTTGAAGATAATATTATCGGATACTTAATTAATATAAACGAGGAGAATCTACCACAGGTCATTAAATTGGCGCACCAACTTGTACAGTCATTTCCGGAAATTAGCCTTGCTATGACGGAGGAGTTTGCGGACCTTGCACGATTAGGGACAGTTTACAAAGAAAGTCTGCTAAAATTGTTAGCTTATCGCTTTTATTTTCCCGAACAATCATTCTTTATGAAACAGAATCTCCCTAATCTGCCTGCCAAACCTGAAAATTTTAATTTAGATTGGTTTACAGAAGAATTAAAGCGCAAACACTTTGATTTAGCCTTTCAATATTTACAGGACCATGTTACAGCGTTGTCGAGCTGTTATACAATGGATGTCTTTGAATTTAAAGCTTTCTTTGGCAACATTATTTTTAACATAACGATTCTCCTCAGTAATATGAAATATAACGTAACAGAACTAGAAAATGCTAAGTATTCCTATTTTAAGTCGATTGATGAAGCGCCTTCAGCAAGGGCTACCGTTGAATTAATGAATCGCTTTACCGAAGAAGCAAAAAATTGCATATTTGAAACGGTGCAAAGCGGGCCTGAAGATATAAATATGAAAAACCTAATCATATATATAGAAGAACATTATGCGGAACCGCTCACCCTTACTGGGGTGGCAAAACATTTTCATTTTAATCCTTCATACCTTTCCAGCTATTTTTCAACACATAATAAAGAAGGATTTATCGAATATCTTAATAGAATTCGGATTGAAGAGGCGTCGAAACTACTTATACAGGGTACAGAATCAATCTCTGAGATTAGTGGAACGGTTGGTTATTCGGACCACAGTTATTTCTGTAAGGTTTTTAAGAAAATAAAGGGAGTGTCTCCAAGCCAATACAAAAGGAAGCAAAAACTAAGATAAGAGATGGTGGATTATGAGATTTATTCCCGAGCGTTTTAAGCATAACGGATTGTTTATCGTTATGTTTTTCATTACGGTTATGATGATTATCACAGTTTCGATAACGATTACTTGGACAACTATTCGGATGTCAGAGCAATTTTTTATAAAAAAGTTTAGCATTACGAACTATAAAGTAATGAGTCAGGTCAAGGAAAGCTTCGAATCCTTTAACTATTCGGTCGTCCTTGCATCGAATAATCTCCTTCAAAGCAATACGATTAAAAATATTCTTACACATGAGCAATTCAGTAATAAAGAGAAGCTCAGTGCCTATTTTAATACGGGCCAACAGTTAAAGCATGTCGAAACCAATTTAGATGCATATGAGGAAAGTATCCAAGTCATGGGCAGAAATGGGTTCAGCTTTGCAACCAACCGTGATTACTGGCCAATTACGGACGAAGAGCTAAGGACAAGCATTCTAGCTAGTAATACGTTTAAGGAGCCAAAGAAACTAATTTATCAATTGGATAAGCGAAATGATGGAACTAATCGCCGGTTCATTGTTGCATCCAAGGTGTTGATGGAACGGATCAACGGTACGGTTTATGGATCAATGTACTTTGCGTTTGAGGAAAGCGAATTTAGAAGGTTCTTCACAAGCTATACAGGCCCTGGTAATAATGTGTTTGTCGTCGACAAGCAGGGGATCATTGTTTCTAGCAACCAGTCCAAGCTCATTGGGAAAAAACCAGAGGGCTTGCTTAGCTATGCGGAAAAAATTGAAAAAAGTTCAGACCATTATATCATTGAGAACTTCATGGGGAAGGACCAAATTATCTCGATGGAATATCTTCCTTCCTTTGACATGTACTTATTTAATATGATCGATAAGCAAAAAGCAGTCGGGGACCTCATTGATAAAAAGGATATCGTGCTTATCTCCATGGCGATCGTTTTTGTGGCGCTAATTATTGTCTTTCTAGCGACAAGGAGATTGACCAATTCGTTATCGAGTCTTGTTAAGCAGATAGAAGATGCATCCAAACATGAATTCCACCAATATGTGTCTTCAGCCGGCACCTATGAAACCATGAAGATCGGCAACGCCTTTAATTCCATGCTTGATGAACTCCATCTGTATGTTGATCAACTGGTAGAATCACAAAAGCAGAAGCGCAATGCGGAATTAGCCGCATTGCAGCAGCAAATCAATCCACATTTTTTATATAACACATTAACGTCAATAAAATTCATGGTGCAGCAAGGTGGAAAGGAAGAAACCGAAGCCACAATTAATGCGTTGATATCCCTGCTTCAAAATACCATTGGCAATGTTAGCGAGACGAATACGATTAGCCAAGAAGTGGATAATTTAAAAAATTATGCCCTTATCAATCAGAAGCGGTATGGTAATCGGATAAAAGTTAATTATTTCGTAGCACCGGATTGCTTGGAGTATCACGTACCAAAGCTTATCCTGCAGCCTTTTATGGAAAATTCATTCTTCCATGGGTTCAACCGAAAGCCTGGCGGGTATATTAATGTTCTTGTCTGGCAGGAGAAGAGTACGTTGATTTGTGAAGTAGTTGATAATGGGGATGGAATGGAAATCTCTTCTGAAAATAAACTACCCAATACAAAACGGAAACAACAGATGTTTTCTGGAATCGGAGTGCGGAATGTTCATGAGCGGATCCAGCTGATTTACGGAGAACCGTTTGGTGTGACAATATCCAGCGAGTTGGGCGAAGGAACAAAGGTCCGTGTAGAACTTCCGATTTCATCCATATAAAAATAGTCATAAAATCTAAAAATAATCCAAATTAATTAATTGGAAGCGTGTTCATGTTACAAAGATATTACTAACCATTAAAAATATCGTCCTAACGATACGGTCCTTTCAGGTGATAACATTATATTTGTAAGCAAGACAACGCTTACAAAACTAGAATGTTGGGGGAATATCAATGAAAAAAGTACTAGCACTCTTTCTAGTTAGTATATTGATGCTAACTGCCTGTTCTTCGGGATCAAATAAAGACACTTCCGACAAGGGCAAGGATACAAAGGAAGTAACTGTATGGGCTTGGGATCCAAATTTCAACATTAAAGCAATGAATTTAGCAAAAGAAGCTTACAAATCTGAAAACCCAGATGTAAACATTAAAGTAATTGAACATGCACAAGATGATATTATCCAAAAGCTAAATACCAGCTTAAGTTCTGGCACGACTAAAGGACTTCCGAATATTGTCTTAATCGAGGATTATCGGGCACAAAGCTTCCTTAAAGCGTATCCAGATATGTTCCATGAATTAACTAGTTCTTTTAAAGCGGCTGATTTCGCTCAGTACAAAATTGCACCTACCAGCTTGGATGGCAAAAACTACGGTCTTCCATTCGATACAGGTGTAACAGGACTATACGTTAGAACGGACTATTTAGAAAAAGCAGGCTACAAAGTGGCAGATTTACAAAACATGGACTGGAACAAGTATATTGAAGTAGGTAAAAAGGTTAAAGAAGCAACTGGTAAATCAATGCTTACACAGGATCCAAAAGATCTTGGTCTAATTCGTATGATGATACAAACGAGCGGTTCATGGTATTTAAAGAACGACGGCGTTACACCTGACATCGCAGGCAACGCAGCATTAAAGGATGCATTCCAAACCTATAAAGCAATTTTAGATGCAGATTTAGTGAAACCTGTCTCTGACTGGGGTCAATTTGTAGCAGGCTTTAACAGCGGCGACGTTGCAACTGTTCCAACGGGTAACTGGATTACTCCATCCATTAAGGCTGAAGCTTCACAAGCCGGCAAATGGGCTGTTCTTCCGATGCCAAAACAATCAGGTATTGCAAATTCTGTAAACGCTTCTAACTTAGGCGGAAGCTCTTGGTATGTGTTAAATATCGATGGTAAAGAAAAGGCTGCGGACTTCTTAGGCAAAACATTTGGATCCAATGCTGATTTTTATCAGACTCTGAATAAAGAAATGGGCGCGATTGGTACTTATAAGCCAGCTTCTGAAGGCGAAGCTTATAAAGCAGCAGATGATTTCTTTGGAGGACAAAAAGTCGTTTCTGACTTTGCCGCCTGGACAGAGAAAATTCCTCAAGTCAACTATGGTATGCACACCTATGCAATTGAAGATATTTTAGCTGTGAGCATGCAGGATTACCTTAAAGGTAAAGATCTAGATAAAGTATTAGAGGATGCTCAAAAGCAAGCAGAAGAACAAATTAAATAACACAATAAGCTAGAAAGTATCAAATCTTCTTTTTAAAGAGATTATGCCTTAGAAATTCGCCGGCTTCTACCATTCATGTATTGGAGCTATCTGATGTATCAGGCGACTTTCTAAGGCGTTTTCTTTTCTTGGCCGCTCGCCAGTCGGCGAGTGTTTTCTTTAAACTTACAACGTAAGGAGTTGACTAAAATTGATAACAGCGAAAGAAAACCACACCCAAGCCCTTCAAAAAGTAAATTCTGGTCGCAAAACTCGGTTGAAAAATAATGTCATTGGCTGGTCCTTTGTAATTATCGCTGCCGTAATGATCTTTTTGTTTTACTTCTACCCAATGGTTCAGGCTCTTATTTTATCTTTTCAAACAGGTGTTGGTGCGAACCTAACCTTTACAGGTATCGATAATTATACGCGTTTATTTAAGGATCCAACATTCCTTACCACGGTGAAAAATACAGTCATTTATTTAATCATTCAAGTACCGGTTATGATTTTACTGGCTTTATTTCTATCGGTTCTACTGAATAATAAAACGTTAAAGTTTAAGGGCTTTTTCCGAACAGCCATCTTCTTACCATGCGTAACCTCACTTGTTGCCTATTCCGTAATCTTCAAATATTTGTTTGGTCAAGATGGCATTATCAATATGATGTTAATGAAAATTTCATTAATCTCGGAACCAATTCAATGGCTCACGGATCCCTTTTGGGCAAAAATTGCTATTATCATAGCTATCACTTGGCGTTGGACCGGATACAATATGATCTTCTATTTATCCGCCCTTCAAAATGTCGATGAATCTATTTATGAAGCAGCTAGAATTGACGGGGCATCGCCAATTCAGCAATTTTTCAAAATAACCATCCCAATGTTGAAACCGATTATCCTATTTACATCGATTACTTCAACCATTGGTACACTGCAATTATTTGATGAGGTCATGAATATTACCAAAGGTGGACCTGGTAATGCGACAATGACCATTTCTCAGTATATCTATAATTTATCGTTTAAGTATACTCCGGACTTTGGGTATGCGGCGACTGTCTCATATGCAATTGTCATTATGATTGTTATCTTCTCTATCATTCAGTTTAAGGCGGCAGGTGATAATAATGAATAAGCTAAAAAGCACATTCAGCTATACAGTTCTAGTCATCGCAGCCATTGTTTCTATGTTTCCCTTTTTATGGATGATTGTGAGCTCGACCAACAAGTCTGTCGATGTGACGCAAGGAAGGATGATGCCTGGCAGTCACTTTATGCAAAACCTTCACAATCTGCTGGACACGGTGGATCTTGTACCTGCGTTAATTAATTCAACAAAAATCTCGGTAATAACTACTATCCTTGCCATGCTGATTGCTTCCTTGGCGGGATATGGATTTGAAATTTATAAAAGTAAATCCAAGGATTTTGTATTTAACATTTTGTTAGTTTCGATGATGATTCCTTTTGCTGCATTGATGGTACCGCTCTTTAGAATGTTTGCGACCATTTCACAATCCTTACCGTTTATTGGCATTGATACAATTGCAGCTGTCTTATTACCGACCGTTACAACCGCCTACTTGATCTTTTTCTTTAGACAAAGTACTAAGATGTTTCCGAAGGAAATCCTTGAGGCAGGGAGAATCGATGGACTATCCGAATTGGGATGTTTCTTTCGGATTTATCTTCCGACAATGAAGACAACGTACGCTGCAGCAGCCATTATTACCTTCATGGCCAGCTGGAACAGTTATTTATGGCCGCTTGTTGTGTTGCAGTCACCAGAGAACCAGACCATTCCACTGTTAATTTCGAATCTCGGTTCCAGTTACTCACCGGACTTTGGAATGATCATGACAGCAATTGTGATTGCAACCTTGCCGGCAGCAATTATCTTCTTCATTATGCAAAAGCATTTTGTCGCTGGCATGATGGGATCTGTTAAATAGTAGCAAGGTAAAATGATTTCTATTTTTACCATTTTGAAAAAATGTAGATTGAAAGAGTGATGATGATGACAACAATTCCAAAAATAGATTGGCTGACGGATGTGAATGTGTTTGCCGTGAATCGATTGCCTGCACACTCCGATCACTTATATTACGAAACATTGGAGCAAGCAAAAACCTCAGGTCCAATGGCGATGCGCCATGACCTAAACGGAAACTGGAAATTCAACTATAGCGTCAATCCGGATAATCGTCCGGAGAACTTTTACCAAGTGGATTTTAATTGTTCTGGCTGGGGAGACATTACCGTACCTGGGCACATACAGCTTCAGGGCTACGGAAAACCACAATATGTAAATACGATGTACCCATGGGATGGCCTTAATGAGATTCGTCCGCCTGAGATTCCACTCGATCATAATCCAGTGGGCAGCTATGTGAAGATGTTTACGGTGCCTGAAAACATGATAGATAAGCCTTTGTACATTTCTTTCCAAGGAGTAGAGTCAGCGTTTTATTTGTGGCTAAACGGGGAGTTTGTCGGCTACAGTGAGGATTCTTTCACACCAGCGGAGTTTGATCTCACCCCTTTCCTTACGAATGGTGAAAATAAGCTAGCCGTGGAGGTATACCAGCGAAGCACAGGAAGTTGGCTGGAGGATCAAGATTTCTGGCGTTTTTCAGGTATTTTTCGCGATGTTTATCTCTACACTGTACCGGAAATTCACGTCTATGATGCCTGCGTTCGTGCCGAATTGAATGATGCCTTTACGCAAGGAACGCTTAAAGTAGACCTCAAGCTATTGTCTGGTAACGCTTCTCCTTCAAAAATTGTAACAGAATTGTACGATACAGAAGGCAGCTTGATATCAACCCGTACGATTGGCAATAATGTCGGAAAATGGTCAGCAATGATGGACGTTGAGACTCCCAAATTATGGAGCGCAGAAAGTCCATATTTATACAAGCTTTATATTCAAGTGTATAACGAGAAAGGTAGTTTGGTAGAAGTTGTTCCGCAAAATGTGGGCTTCAGAAGGTTTGAACTCATTAATAAAATCATGCATCTCAATGGGGAACGGATTGTATTCAAGGGCGTGAATCGTCATGAATTCAATTGCCGGACGGGCCGTGCGATTACAAAGGAAGACATGCTTTGGGATATTAAAACGCTGAAACAAAATAACATCAACTCTGTTCGGACGTCTCATTATCCGAATCAAAGTTACTGGTACGAGTTATGTGATGAATACGGTGTTTATGTCATTGATGAAATGAACCTGGAAACGCACGGATCATGGCAAAAGATGGGGGCTGTCGAGCCGTCCTGGAATATTCCCGGGAATAAGCCGGAGTGGGAGAATATTGTTATGGATAGGGCTGTTTCCATGGTTGAACGGGATAAGAATCATCCGTCCATCCTGATATGGTCATGCGGGAATGAATCCTATGCAGGTGAGGTTATTCTTAACGTGTCTAAATATTTTAAGAGAGTGGACCCAAGCCGCTTAGTTCATTACGAAGGTGTATTTCATGCTCGTGAATATAATGAAACGAGTGATATGGAAAGCCGTATGTATGCCAAACCGGCTGATATTGAGGACTATTTGAATGCAAATCCGGAAAAGCCATACATTAGCTGCGAATATATGCATGCAATGGGAAATTCACTTGGCGGGATGTACAAATATACAGATCTAGAGAAGAAGTATCCAATGTATCAAGGCGGTTTTATTTGGGATTATATTGACCAATCGCTAATCAAAAAAGATCGCTACGGGAAGGAATTTTTCGCAACGGGCGGTGACTTTGATGACCGTCCGACCGATTATGGCTTCAGTACAAATGGGATCGTTTATTCTAATAGAGAACTTTCACCTAAGATGCAGGAAGTCAAATATTTATATCAAAACTTTAAGCTAAACCCTGATCAGACCGGTGTATCAATTATCAATGACAGCCTGTTCTCTGATCTAACTGACTATGATTTGGAATACTTCCTTTACCTTGAGGGCAAGGAATTGTATCGAAATAAGCTTGAGGTAAATGTTGGACCTCTTAGCGAGGGAAGAGCAGAATTTAAACTGCCTGCTGGTGTCATGAGTGCTTCCGGGGAGTACTGTATTCAAACCTCCTTGGTCTTAAAGCAAAAAACACTCTGGGCTGAGGCTGGTTATGAGATTGCATTTGGACAATTTGTATTTCAGGTAAAGGCGGTAGAAAAGTCTGCCGCTGCACAGGGAGAGTTAAGAGTCGTTGAAGGTGATGTCAATATAGGTGTCCATGGCAGGGACTTTACGATTCTGTTCTCGAAACAGGCCGGCAGCCTCGTTTCACTTAATTACGCGGGAAAAGAGATGATTGCTCTTCCGCCGGCACCATTATTCTGGCGGGCGACCACGGATAACGATCGCGGTTACTCACAAGGCTTTCATTCAGGGCTTTGGTACGCAGCCAGTCTGACCAGAAGATGTGTTGGTATTGAACTCGAAAATGACAAAGGCCAAGTGACTGTTGCTTTTACCTATCAATTATCTATAAGTGAAGAAGTTGTGGTGAAAATAGGTTATACGGTTTTTGCCGATGGCAGTGTGCGTGTGAAATCGATTTATCAAGGTGCAGATCATCTTCCACAGATGCCGATTTTTGCCGTATCCTTTAAGGTGCCGGCGGATTATGATCAATTAGAATGGTACGCCATGGGTCCTGAAGAAAACTACTCGGACCGTGCACAGGGAGCCAAACTTGGTATCTTTAACAATAGTGTATCAGAGAATTTGAGCGGATATGTTATGCCGCAAGAGTCAGGCAACCGCACTGGAGTACGCCGGGTAAGTGTGACAAACCAGGATGGACAAGGACTAAGAATTTCTGCTGTTACCGAACCATTGGAGTGCAATTTTTCTCCATATACAGCTTTTGAACTCGAGAATGCTCAACATCATTACGAGCTTCCGAATGTCCATTACACGGTTGTGACGGTAGCAGGCAAGCAGATGGGTGTTGGTGGAGACGACAGCTGGGGCGCACCGGTCCATGATGAACACCTCATTCATGCTGACAAAGACATAGAATTCGAGTTTATCATTAATCGAATTTAATTATAAAATGGATCAAATAAAGAAAGAGCCTGACATTCCAGGCTCTTTCCTTATAAGTAACTGCTGAATTTTATAAAGAAAAGTTGATTGGAGCGGAAAGCGAAGCGCCTGGAGCGGAAATCAACTTATGTTTTATATAAACCAACTTTGTGAAGGAGAAAGTTATGCTTATTCATGTGAATCAGGAAAACAGCCAGTTTCATTTAACAAATGGTCAAATAAGTTATATTTTTCACGTGATGAAAAATGGACAATTAGGCCATCTTTATTACGGTAAGGCATTGCGTCATCGCGATGATTTCTCCCATTTGCAAACGTATGATGTACCAACTGGGGCAACTACTCACATATACGCAGACGACCCAGCCTTTGGTCTGGAAACTTTGCGTCAAGAATTCCCAGCCTACGGAAATTCCGATTTTCGCGAACCAGCGATTAGTGTATCAAAAATAACGGCTAACCATATTCCCAATTTCATCTATGATTCGTATCTGCTGGTAGAAGGAAAACAGCGACTTGAAGGTTTGCCTGCTACCTATACAGAAGACAATCACGACGCAAGTACACTTCAAATCATTTTAAAAGATGAGTTTCTTCAAGCGGAATTGCACTTGAATTATACAATTTTCCGTGACAAACCTGTGATAACGAGAAGTGCCGCCCTCATCAATAAAGGTACAGAGGAATTAGTTATCGATCGATTAATGGGAGCATCACTCGACCTTCCGGATAGAGACTTTGTATTTACCCATTTAGCTGGTGCGTGGTCACGGGAGCGCCATGTCAAGGAGAGAAATCTTGAAACAGGCATACAGTCTATTTCCAGTCTGCGCGGTGCCAGCTCTCATCACCATAATCCATTCTTGGCCCTCAAACGGCCCGAGGCGACGGAACATGCCGGTGAAGTATTTGGCTTTAATTTTATCTATAGCAGTAATTTCCTCATGCAGATAGAAGTGGATCACTATGACATGGCTCGGCTTACTGTCGGGATTCATCCGTTCGGCTTTAAGTGGAATTTACAGCCGCAAGCAACCTTCCAAACCCCGGAAGTGGTTATGGTGTATTCTGATCAAGGTTTAAACGGGATGAGTCAGGCCTTTCATGCTCTATACCGCGAGCATCTCATTCAAGCTCAATGGAAGAAGGCTGTGCGCCCGATATTGATCAACAATTGGGAAGCCACCTACTTTGATTTCGATGAAGATAAGCTTGTGAAGATTGCAAAATCTGCGAGTGAACTAGGAATCGAGTTATTTGTCCTAGATGATGGCTGGTTTGGAAAACGGAATGATGATACGTCCTCACTAGGCGATTGGCATGTCGACTTAAATAAACTTCCAAATGGGTTAGAAAGTTTAGCGATTAAAATAGCAGAAACGGGTATGAAATTCGGGCTTTGGTTTGAGCCGGAAATGATCAGCCCGAATAGTGAATTATTTACCGAGCATCCAGATTGGGCAGTGGGTTTGCCTGGCCAGCACAATACTTTGGGGCGCAATCAATTGGTCTTAGATTTTTCACGGCAGGAAATAGTGGATTATCTGTATGAGAAAATGTCCGCCATCATTAAACAAACAAACCTATCTTATATTAAATGGGATATGAATCGAAACATAACGGAAGCATTCTCGCAAAAACTTCCTGTTGGTCAGCAAGGGGAGTTTTTCCACCGCTATATCTTAGGGGTTTATCAACTTTATGAACGGTTAACGAATGAATTTCCGCAGGTGTTGTTTGAATCTTGTGCAGGCGGGGGCGGACGGTTTGATCCTGGTATGTTGTATTATGCACCACAGGCGTGGACGAGCGATGATACGGATGCGATTGAAAGACTTAAAATCCAGTATGGTACATCCTTTGCTTATCCACTTTACAGTATGGGTTCGCATGTCTCGGCTGTTCCGAATCACCAAACATTACGGCGGGCACCCTTAAAAACAAGAGCAAACACCGCTTATTTTGGGACATTTGGCTATGAACTGGACCCTCTGACATTAACCGCAGAGGAACGCGAGGAAGTTAAAGAGCAGGTGGCTTTTTATAAACAGTATCGAGGATTAATACGTGATGGTCACTTTTATCGCTGCTTAAGTCCGTTTTTGAATAATGAAACGGCTTGGATGGTGGTTAGCCAAGATCAGTCAGAGGCATTGATTGGTTGGTATAAGGTGTTGGCAACGCCAAATCCTAGAAAACATCAGACAATTTGTCTTAGTGGACTAGATGAATCGAAAATGTATAAAGTCTCTGGCAGCGAGCGAATGTATTATGGTGATGAACTAATGCAGGTGGGACTGCCGCTTCCGACGGAGTTTAATGGATGTAATGGCGGGAGTGCCGAGCGTGGCGGCGACTTTCAGTCATATGTTTTTTATTTGAAAAGTACTGAAGCAAATTAATTGGAACAAAGTAGGACGGGTAGCAATATCCGTCCTTTTTTAGTTAAATTTTTAGTAAAATAATTGAAAAATTTTACTAAAGAAGGTAAAATAAAATTATAATTACTTACAAGACACAAGACTGCTGGAGGAATATAAAATGAACGTTATCACGCTTAATAAAGTATTTTTAGATTTATTTCAGGTTTTACCAAGACAAGCTTTTTTTGCTCCGGGACGGATTAATTTAATTGGCGAACATACCGATTATAATGGCGGTCATGTGTTTCCTTGTGCGATTACTTACGGTACCTATGCTGTTGCGAGGAAGCGGGAAGACAAAGTGATTCGCCTGTACTCAACGAACTTTCCTGAAAAGGGAATCATCGAATTTAACTTAAACGAACTAGATTATCAGAAAGAACACAATTGGGCCAACTATCCAAAAGGGATGATTCGCTACATTATTGAGGCGGGATATGAGATTCCATCAGGATTTGATTGTGTCATTCAAGGCAATATCCCGAATGGTGCAGGACTTTCTTCATCTGCTTCCATTGAACTGTTAACTGGAGTGCTAGTGAACGGCTTATTTGGATTAGAAATTCCTCGCCTCGATCTCATCAAGCTTGGCAAAAAGGTAGAGAATGAATTTATTGGTGTGAATAGCGGCATTATGGATCAGTTTGCGATTGGCATGGGGATGAAAGATGCAGGGATCTTGCTGGATTGCCAAACGTTGAAATACGAGTACGCACCGATTCATCTAGAAGATTACAAAATCTTGATCATGAATACAAACAAGCGCAGGGAATTAGCTGATTCGAAATACAATGAGCGAAGGGGAGAATGTGAAGAGGCGCTAGCGCAGCTTCAGCAAAAGCTTCCGATTGAGGCGCTTGGACAATTATCTGAGGCAGAGTTTAATGAAAATCAATATCTAATTACCAATGAAACGGTTCGCAAACGGGCAAAGCACGCAGTCTATGAAAATGTGCGAACAATTAAGGCTCTAGAAGAGCTTAAAGCCGGAAATTTAGAGGCATTTGGACAATTAATGAATCAATCACATATTTCCTTACGTGATGATTATGAAGTGACCGGAGTGGAATTGGACAGTTTAGTAGAAGCAGCATGGAAACAGCCGGGAGTTCTTGGTGCGCGAATGACAGGTGCAGGTTTCGGCGGTTGTGCGATTGCAATTGTCTCAAATGAAGAGGTTGAGAACTTTATTGCGAATGTTGGGGCGGCTTACCTAGAGAAAATAGGCTGCGAGGCAGAATTTTATGTGGCGAGTATTGGTGACGGAGCAAAAGAAATTCAAATGGAGGAAGCAATTTAAGGATTTAATTGCTTCTACATAGAGGGGACCAATATGATCTATCAACTAATACAACAATTAATCAATCAAGCAATAGCCACTCAACTAATTGAGCGGGAAGATGAAATCTATGCGCGCAATCAAATTTTGTCGTTCCTCCATCTATCGGAGTTTAAGGAAACGGACCAAGTATTGGATAGTACCCTTGATATCCCTGATTTACTTGATTTGATCGTAGACTATGCCTGTAACCAAGGAATCATTGAAGAATTATTTGATGAAAAGGAAATTTTTTCAAGTAAGATAATGAACTGCTTTACAGCACGTCCATCAACTATAAATCATCTATTTTATGAAAAATTTAAACAAGATCCAAAAGCAGCAACAGCGTATTTTTACGAGTTAAGTAAAAATAACAACTATATTCAGATGAAGCGCATTCGTAATAATATCGAATATAAAACCGCTACCGAATATGGTGAACTGGACATTACGATTAATCTATCCAAACCTGAAAAGGATCCTAGAAGTATCGCACTAGAGCGGTCGGTACAGAAAACGGATTATCCAAAATGCTTATTGTGTGTGGAAAATGAAGGCTATGCGGGGAGAATTGGGCATCCGGCCCGGTCGAATCACCGGATGATTCGTGTCAATTTATTAGATCAGCCATGGTACCTCCAATATTCACCGTATGTCTATTACAATGAGCATTGTATTGTGCTTTCAGAAAAGCATACCGATATGGTGGTTAGTTCAACGTCTTTCTTACGGCTGTTAAGCTTTGTGGAACAATTCCCACATTATTTTGTCGGCTCGAATGCGGATCTGCCAATTGTCGGTGGTTCGATTTTAACCCACGATCATTATCAAGGCGGAAATTATCAATTTGCGATGGCAAAGGCAGTCGATGACTGGACATTTAAAATGGCTGATTATCCAAATGTAAAGTGTTCAGTGGTGAAATGGCCGATGTCAGTTATTCGCCTTCGCTCTGCTGAAATTAGCGCGCTTGTTGAAGCAGGCTCACATATTTTTGACCATTGGAAAAACTATTCTGATGAAACGGTAGGAATTTTGGCGCGAACCGGAGAGACTCCACATAATACGGTTACTCCAATTGCCCGGAAAAATGGCGATGTATATGAACTAGACTTGGTTCTTCGTAACAATCGGACGAGTGATGAGCATCCACTTGGGATTTTCCATCCTCACGCCGATGTACATCATATTAAAAAAGAAAATATTGGCCTGATTGAAGTGATGGGGCTCGCTGTTTTACCAGCACGATTAAAGGAAGAACTTGTAGAAGTGGAAAAGTACATCCTCGGGAAATCAGAGGAAGTGGCAGACTATCATTTAGACTGGGCGGAAAAGTTAAAAACTTGCTATCAAACGGTTGCGACTGAAGCGAATGTGGAAGGCTTGGTAAGAGAAGAAGTAGGAAAGAAATTTTCAAGAGTCTTAGAAGATGCAGGAGTTTATAAGAGAGATGAAACTGGAGCAGCCGGGTTCCGGCGGTTTATCAATAGTTTATAAAAGAGGACATGGGTATTTTTAGCGTGTTGGGAAAAACTGAGATTTTCTACTTTTTGAAAAATATGGAGTGATAGATCGATGGAAATATTAAATAGAATATTCGGCAGTTACGAGGGTGAGTCTGTTACAGAATACACTTTAGTCAATGATTTTGGCATGGAGGTCTCTTGTCTGAATTTTGGTTGTGTCATTACGAAAATCATCGTCCCTGACCGTCAGGGAAACTTTGAGAATGTTGTACTTGGATTTGAAAACCTCGAAGATTATACAGAATGGTCTCCGTATTTCGGAGCAGTTTGCGGGCGCGTAGCCGGAAGAATTGGCGGTGCTAGTTTTGAATTGGACGGAAAAGGATATCAGCTTGCAGACAATAATTATCCCAATCATCTGCATGGTGGCAAGAAGGGGTTTAATTCTGTGATTTGGAAAACCGAAACGATCGAGGAAGAAAATACGGTCGGGTTGAAGTTTTTTTACCATAGTCCAGACGGAGAAGAAGGCTATCCGGGTAATCTAGACACCACTGTTACGTACATTCTAAATAATAAAAATGAACTCGATATCACTTTTGAAGCTAAAACGGATAAAAAAACGTTAGTCAATTTAACGAATCACTCGTATTTTAACCTAAGTGGTAATATAAAAAGAGATATTTCTGAACACATTCTTAAATTAGATAGTAAAGTTTTTTTAGAGTTGAGAGATGATCTGATCCCTACTGGAAAGTTGGTGGAATCTAGAAATACTCCCTTTGATTTTAATTACGGCAGAAGGCTGTATTCCGGGCTGAATTCATCACATCCACAAAATGTGCTTGTGGGTAATGGTTACGACCACCCGATTGTTTTTTCACAAGAGGGAGAAAATAAGTTGATCCTAAGCGACGAAGAAAGCGGACGCTCGCTTCTTGTAACAACCGATCAGCCGTGTGTAGTCCTTTATACAGGCAATTTTATAGAGGGTCCTTATTCTATTGCGGGTGTCCGATCAAGAAACCATTTGGGGGTATGTCTGGAAACGCAAGGCTATCCAGATGCAATCCATCATCCGGAGTTTCCATCTGTCGTTTTAAACCCGGAGGAAGTATACCATTCCAAAACAGTGTATCGTTTTTTTGCGAATACTTTAGGAGATTGATTTATGGCTACCATCAAAGATATTGCACAAATCGCCGGGGTATCGATTGCGACGGTATCCCGTGTTTTGAATTATGATAGCACTCTTTCCGTCGGTGATGATACCAAGAAAAGAATTTTCGAAGTGGCAGAGGAATTATCGTATAAAAAGAAACCCGCTCGGAAGCAGGAGTCAGGGAAAATCGCACTCCTGCAATGGTATACCGAAAAAGAAGAGCTGGAGGATTTGTATTATATGTCGATCCGGCTTGGCGTTGAAAATCAATGCCGCCAGCACGGGATTCAAGTGACCAAATATTTTCAAGACAATTATGAGGATTTAAAGGAAGACGATATTCAAGGGCTGATTGCGATTGGGAAATTTAGCAAAAAGCAGGTGAGTGAGCTCCTTAAGATGACGAAAAACATTGTCTTTGTTGACACCTCTCCTGATGAAGAGCGGTTTGATTCAATCGTTGTTGACTTTGAACGGGCAACGATAAAGGTCCTTGATTACTTTTTGAAGAAGGGTCATGAGAAAATAGGGTATATCGGCGGAAGAGAAGTGTTCAAAGATAAAACCTCTATCATTGAAGACCCAAGGGAATGGACATTCAAACGTTATTTAACAGACAAAGGGCTAGTGGATGAAGCTTTTATGTATGTAGGCAGCTTCTCAGCAGATGATGGTCATGCCTTGATGAAAAAAGCGATTCACGAACATGGAGACAACTTGCCGACTGCCTTTTTTGCAGGGAATGACTCGATTGCAGTTGGGGCATTAAGGGCACTGCTGGAGGAAGGAATTTCAGTTCCAGAACGTGTGAACATCATCGGCGTGAATGACATTAGTATCTCTAAATATGTCTTTCCATCCTTAAGCACGGTTAAAGTGTACACCGAAACCATGGGTGAAACCGCCGTTGACACCTTGTTGGAGCGAATTGCAGGCAGAAAAACAGCCAAAAAAATCTTCATCGCTACAGAGCTGATTATTCGTAATAGTAGCTTTTAAAAGAAACTCACCAAAGGATGTTAAAGGGTTCCGTTTTGAGGTGCCTTT
>NZ_BCUX01000021.1 GCF_001591445.1 Neobacillus drentensis NBRC 102427
TCTATTTATTGGCTCGAGTGATTAACCTACGCCCCCCACTGGATAAATAAAAAAAAGACGTATGCGGGTCATACGTCAATTCTTGTGTCTTTTACTAAGAAAGCACCCGAAAATGGAACCCTTCGGTCACTTCTCCGAAGGCTTTTCTACTTAGGTTTACAATTTCCCATAAAGGTCTTCTAATGGTTTCATAATTACTTTGTTTAGTTCTCCAATCACCATGCTCATCCGTTGTTCAGCTTGCATAAGCCGAGAAATTTTTTCATTTTGCTGAACGACTCCAACGGTGGACTGGGCTTGCTGAATCTCTTGTTCTGATATATCCTGCCCCATCATTTGCTTCTGCTGCAGGTCCATTTGGATTTGACGGAACTTATCAAACATTTGTTTTGCTGCAGGGTCTGCATTTACTTCTTGGTAAGCCTGCTGTAGTAGTCTATATTCGTCACTTTGACGAATCGCTGTTTCTAATGCATAGGCGGAATCATATAGATTAACGGGCATTGGTAACCACTCCTTTGAAATAATAAGCTTTTATAATCCGAATCAACTATAACAAACTATGCACCAAAATGCGAGAATGTTAATATCACAATCTAGATTGATTTTACATACATTACTATATCAACTAATGCCTATAGGCTCTGGGTAGAAATTGAGGAATGCTTATGTCTCTTCCATTAATCGCAATTACGATTAAGCCGAGGAAACCTATAAATAATAAAGACTGCCAAGTACAAATGTCAAACCAATTGTTTACCAATTTATTAAAGAATCATAACCTTGACTTATATATTAAATTAGGACACAAGATGATAAAGACAAAAGTTAAAACGGTAGAAATGGAACCAAATTTGATGTTTATCCCCGAAAATATCCTAAAGGATTTTTGTCTCCCCGTCCAAAGCTATAAATTTCAGGCTTTCTTTCAGCCTGATCTATCTACTCTTAAGCTTGGACCTGTGATTGGACTATTGACTGATTTTCCTGCAAATCAGGAAGAGGAACCCCATTTTCGCTCTATTCACGCTTTTTGCGAGGAGCTTCATCATGGAATTTCCGAGGCTGGCGGGTTTTTTTATGTTTTTTCATTTAATGATTTTTTAAATCGCGGCTATTACCTTATAAATGGGAAATGGAGTCCCTTAGAACATCCTTTACCAGATGTGATATACAACCGAATCCATTCCCGCAAGCTAGAACACTCGAAGTCATTCCTGCATTTTCGTCAAAGACTTGAAACCTTGCAAATTCCACTTTTTAATGAGGGATTTCTTTCAAAATGGGAAGTTTATAATCAAATATTTCTAGAGAAACATCTCTATCCGTTTTTACCAAAAACAAAAATTTACACGAAGGAACACTTATATGAACTTGCACAAGAATTTGGAACAGTGTTTATTAAGCCGGTTCATGGCAGTCAAGGAAGAAATATTATTAAATTAAAAAAGGGAGAAGATAGCCGCTACTCGTTACAAGCCTCTCGCGCAGCACTTGACGGCAACTCTAAAGATCAATACGAATTAGATGAAATTCACCAACATATTCAGCCATTTGTAGATAATCGATTTTATATAA
Source organism: Neobacillus drentensis NBRC 102427 (assembly GCF_001591445.1). Lineage (GTDB taxonomy): Bacteria > Bacillota > Bacilli > Bacillales > Cytobacillaceae > Neobacillus > Neobacillus drentensis. The sequence goes on from NZ_BCUX01000021.1 coordinate 1,579, forward strand.
TTCAGCAGGGTATAGAATTAGTTACTTTTGAATTCTGTGCTATGGACTTTAGAGTCTTATGTCACAAAAATCTAAACAACTATTGGCAAGTTACATCAATTGTGGCCAGGGTCGCAGCAGAAGACGAGTTCGTTTCCAACATCGCAAGAGGCGGGAGAATTCTCAAACCCCTCAGCGTTCTAGGCACCTGTTTAGGACCTAAAAAATCGATAGAAGTACTCGCACTTATGAAGGAATTGGCGATCAAAACGGCTGAGACTATTAGTTGTTCTTCACCTGGGATTACTGGAGAATTAGGGATTGACATTGGGGTCGACCCAAATGGGGAATTGTGGATCATTGAAGTAAACTCGAAACCTTCGAAAAACTTTGAGGACGGGATAGGAAAAATTAGGCCCTCTGCTAAGGCGCTAATCCAATTTTGTACATCACTTGCATTTGAATCGACCATGATAAAGGAGGACCAATAAATTGATTGCATTTGGAATAATGACAGTAAGTATGGAAAGTGAACAGCCCTATATAAACGAAATCGCAAAGCTTGCAGAATCCTGTGGAATGGAATGCTTTCGCTTCCTTCCTTCAAAAATAGACCCGCTGACATTACAGGTAAAAGGGGAAAAATTTAATTCAATTTCTAAATCTTGGGTCAAAAGTGAATTTCCCATTCCTACGATTATTTATGATCGGTGCTTTTACGGTGATGATGAGCATTCCAAACAATGCATTCCGATCGTATCTTGGCTAAAAACAAGAACCGATACCACCTTTTTAGGATATGGACTGCCCAATAAACTTGAACTCTATGAAGTATTAAGAAAAACAGTACTATCCCCCTACTTACCTGTGACTCTATGTGTTTCCGATACAAACATCGTATTAAATGAATTAACAAAAATGAAACGGATTATTTTAAAACCGATTAACGGTTCGCAAGGACATGGCATTTATTATCTGAAAAAAAATGAAAAATCCTTTCATGTTAAAACTGAAAAACAAAAGAATATTATCTCTAGGATTTTCCCAAATGAAACAAAGCTAATCCAGTGGTTACAATCCCTGATTGGTAATCGTCAATACCTGATGCAACCGTATCTAGAGTTATCTAATACCCAACTTCAGCCATTCGATATTCGTATCCTCCTCCAAAAAAATATGGACGGAAAATGGAACGAATTGGGGAGAGGGGTTCGAAGGGGAAATACTGGCGGTATTTTATCAAATTTAAGTGCAGGCGGGTTCGCCCTCCCCTTTGCGGATTGGTCTAAATCTCTCCCTTCTGCCACCAAGGAATATATGAATCAGGAATTAGAATACATTCTCACCAATCTTCCTCCGCTCCTAGAAAGTGCATTTTTACCATTATTTGAGCTTGGTGTAGATATCGGCATAGCAAAAAATGGTTCAATTTGGATCCTGGATGTAAATTCAAAGCCAGGGAGAAAGGTGCTTTTGCAAACCCAGCCAGACTTAGAAGATGCTCTGAATCTAGCCCCACTTCTTTATGGGAAACATCTTACCCTAATAGATTCAAAAGAAAGGAAGAGCTATTATGAGAAAACATTATCTCATTGAAGTTGCTCAAAATGATCAATTGGTTGTTTTCTGCCCTCCAACATTTCTTAAGGATAAAGAGTTAACACGGATTGCTTTTGGGTCAAGATCAATAGAAGTTGATTTTATCGCTCATCCAGATCAAAATGATCGAATTTCGATTAGTAGAGAAATTCAAAAAGCACTCCATTTCCCTAATTTCAACACTGCACTGCATGTTTTTTTCGATAACCATAGTCTTATAATTGGTCCACTTGTAGGTATTTTCACAGCAGGATTTACTACTTTACCAACGGAACCAATTGGTGAAAGAACATTGTTTTTTTCAAAACTGCTTTCCGTCAATAAAATCGTTGGGGCCTTCCCTTTTATATTTGGTGAACAGCATATTGATTGGGACCAAGGTATCATAGAAGGGCACATTTTTCATAATGGTGCCTGGGAGACGGTTGAGGTTCCTTTTCCTAATGTTATTTATGATCGGCTCCCCAATCGGAAAAGTGAAAGTAACCCAATATTAATTAAGGTAAGAGATCGCTTGCAAAAGGAATACCATATTCCTTGGTATAATCCCGGATTTTTTAATAAACTTGATATTCATGAACGGCTTATTCAAGATGAAACAGTTGCCAAATTCCTGCCAGAAACGCTGCCATTTACATCCTTCTCCTCCATCGAGACGATGCTTTCCACCCATGGCCATGTTTTTATTAAACCAAAAAATGGCAGTCTTGGATTAGGTGTTCACCAATTAATATATGACAAGTACAGTGATGATTATTTTTGCCGCTACCAAGATGAAAACGGTGTAAATCGTTTGCGGAAATTTTCAAGTTTAGAACGATTGATGAGTAACGTTTTCTCTAATCAATCACTTGAAAAAATGGTGGTACAACAGGGAATTAATTTACTAAGAAGCGAATCTAGAACGATTGATTTTCGTGTTCACACGAATAAAGATGATCTGGGAAATTGGCATGTATCCGCGATTGCAGCAAAAATTGCAGGTCCCGGCAGCGTGACCACTCATACCAGAAGCGGTGGTGAAATTAAAACAATCGAAGAAATTTTCCCCCTTGAAGAAAGTACTTTGCATAAAGAAAGACTTTCAGATGCCGCACTACTTTTAAGCAACTCTTTGGATAGGCACGTAGAAGGCATTATCGGAGAGATTGGTTTTGATTTAGGGATCGACCGAAATGGAGATGTTTGGCTTTTTGAAGCAAATTCTAAACCTGGAAGAACGATCTTTTCTCATCCCGGATTAAAAGATTTTGATTTGCTCACCCGCAAATTATCCATAGCTTTTGCTGTTTTTCTTACCGAGCAATCCTTATTACATCCTGAGGAGATATTCACATGAAAACCAATCAAGCAGGTCCATTGATTGGGATTATGTCAGCAAGAACTTCAAACGGTTCCATCGGAGGGAATGGCCCGCTTTTTATAGAATTACAAAAGAAGCTTATTTCACTTGATGGAATAAGCTTTGTCTTTACTCCAGAAGATGCAGATACAGATTTTATTACAGGCTATACTTTTTTACCTGATAAAAATTACTGGATTAAGGAAAGCTTTCGTTATCCAGACCTCGTCTATAATCGGGTTCCTTTCCGAAACTCAGAACAAAACGATCAATACCAAACATTTTTTTCGATTTTGAAGGAGAAAAACATCCCCTTTTTTAACCCATGTTTTATCGATAAATTTGAGTTATTCGAATTACTTAAAACCCATCCATTTTTGCAAACTTTTTTACCGAAAACCATTCTCATCCAGAAAAAAGTGGATTTGTTAACTTTTCTAAAGAGGCAAAGAAGTATTTACTTAAAACCTGCTCAATCTTCAAAAGGGAAAGGCATTTTCCGGTTAAAATTTATTGGTTCTTCAAAAGTTCAATTGGAAGGAATCCAGCATCATGCAAATTATCAATCCTTTAATCATTTTTGGGAGAAATGGGGCGAGCAACTACTTGAGCAAACCTATATCGCACAAGAGGAAATATTATCTGCTAAGTATGAGGGTAATCGTTTCGATTTTCGAATTCTGGCACATGCAGAAGATGGTGAATATATGATAACAGGGGTTGGGATTAGACAATCACAACAACAAAATCTTACAACCCATATTCCATCCGGAGGCAGGCTCCTGCCCTATGAACTGTTGAAAACAGCAGAGCATGATTATTTTATTCAAGCGATTGTCCCGTCTATTGGAAAGGCATTATCTGATCGATTTGGCTATTTCGGTGAATTTTCTATTGATGCTGGAGTAAGTAAAACGGGGCAGTACTATATCTACGAGGTAAATTCTAAACCAATGAGCTTTGATGAACTAGAAATTGAAGAAAAGAAGATTGAGCAGCTTTGCCGCTTATTCCTCCAACTCTCAAATTTTCAGAACTAACAAAATATTAGCAGAAAATTCTATTTAAAAAATCTCCCAAACAAGTTAAGCTAGAAGTAAGTAAAATAAAAGGGGGATTTCACGATGTTAATGCACTTTCAATTCAAGCCGCTATTTGAAAATAAAAATATTCCGGGCTGGAATTTTTCCTTTTACCATAAAAAGCAAAGAGTCACAGGAGTTTATCATCAAACCGGGAAAATAGAGTGGACAACGAATGTACCGGAACGAGAGGAAATTGAGGCATTATCAAGCCAAATCCATGAGCTAATGCTTTTCCATGTTTATGAGTGAGTAAGGTGTCCTGTCAGGATCTTAACTGTGCATGAAAATTTACCTTTTCCACAAACTAAAGATAGTTAATGGAAAGGGATGATCGTTATGGACAATGGAAAAGGAAAAGACAAAGTAGCTGATTTAGGTTCAGCTTATGAAGGCAGAGATAAGTTGTTCATGGATGTTGATCGAATGATTAACGAAGGTATGTCAGGTGGTTCTGTCCATTACCGACAGGATACAACTAATATCGAAGAAGCCCATGAGTTCCACGAAGAACAACCACCCTATGAATGCGATTAATCTATATTACTTTCTATATGCAGGCTAGCCTCAAAACATAAGGCTAGCCTTTTTCATTTTCCTGCCTACCTCAACTATTGGTATAATAAGTTAAGAAAAAAATTTAGAATAAACGGGGAAATTAACCATGCTAAAAAAATTGTTGTCCATTTACGAAAATTCCATTTTATTTCCCGCTAAGCCGGTGAATCCCTCTGATCAGTTTTATTTTTTCTTCAATGAGATGGAAAACGAATGGATTGGCATTCCGAAAGGAGAGCTAACTGAAAAGGAATTAACCCTCCTTAAAACGATTTATCAATTATTTGAATTTCATATTCCCACCAGCAATTCGACTGCAAAGGGATGGGATCTGTATCTATTTTCGGAGGGTCCTCTCCCTAATTATAAACCTGATACCAGCCTTCGGTTTATTCAGTTTCAACTGAATAGCACTGATACGGTTCAAACCGAGATTGAGTTCGCCTTACAAGGATTTTTTAGTGAAGAAGTCATTATCATTTGGGAAAACAGCAGCCAAGGGATTGTCATTGAAGAGGGTAACTCGATTACTCTAACAGATGAAGAGTTGATTTCAATGACTGAAACACTTGAAAGTGACTTTTATGTAAAAATTTCCTTCTTCATTGGAAAGTTCCATCCTATTTCCGATCAACTTCGCTCAAAATTTATTGTGGAAAAAGAATACTTTTCTTTTGGAATGGCGAATTTTATCACCAACCTGAACATCTTAACATTCGAGCGCATCTTCCCAGCATATTTAGCTTATCACTTACCACCTGAAATCAAACAAAGGGTTATTCAGGTAATATTTAGAGTTTTTAAAGAGGATCATGAATTGTATTCAACAATCAAAGTTTTTCTTGAAAATAATTTAAATGCCAGTTTGACAGCTAAAAAACTATATATCCATCGAAATACACTTCAATATCGAATTGATAAATTCATCGATAAATCCGGTATTCAATTAAAGGACTTTTATGGTGCTTTCACAGTTTTTTTAGCTTGTCTCCTCTTTGAGCAAAGTTTAGCTAAATAACAACAATCTGCCTAAAAAAGCGTTTTCAATCTTTGTGCACTCTGTCCATATTGATTTTCTTCCTCTGAATGTAAACTGTTACTTAACAAGATAAAGGGAGGCATTACAAATGGCAGAGTTAAAATTAGACCACATTTATAAAATTTATGATAATAAAGTGACTGCTGTTCAGGACTTCAATTTACATATTGAAGATAAAGAGTTTATTGTGTTTGTTGGACCCTCAGGGTGCGGAAAATCTACGACGCTTCGGATGATTGCAGGGCTTGAAGATATTTCAAAAGGTGAATTCTATATTGATGGAAAAAGAGTCAATGATGTGGCCCCAAAAGATCGAGATATCGCAATGGTTTTCCAAAACTACGCGCTTTACCCACACATGACTGTATATGATAACATGGCATTCGGGTTAAAACTGCGCAAGTTTCCAAAAGATGAAATTGATCGACGAGTAAATGACGCGGCAAAAATTCTTGGTTTAGAAGCATACTTAACACGTAAACCTAAGGCATTATCAGGGGGACAGCGTCAGCGTGTAGCATTAGGTCGTGCGATAGTCCGTGATGCCAAAGTATTCTTAATGGATGAACCATTATCAAATCTAGACGCTAAGCTCCGTGTGCAAATGCGTGCTGAAATCGCTAAACTTCACCGTCGCTTAGATACCACTACTATCTATGTTACTCACGACCAAACAGAAGCTATGACAATGGCCACACGGCTTGTTGTTATGAAAGATGGTATCATTCAGCAAGTTGGTTCACCTAAAGAAGTATATGAAAAGCCTGAGAATGTCTTTGTTGGCGGCTTTATTGGCTCTCCAGCAATGAACTTCTTTAACGGAAAACTGGAAGATGGAAAATTTGTCATTGGAAAAATATCGATGGCTGTTCCTGAAGGAAAGATGAAATATCTTCGCGAGCAAGGATACGTTGGAAAATCAATCATTCTTGGAACTCGCCCGGAAGATATTCATGATGAGCCGGTTTTCATTGATGCATCTGCAGGCTCTAAGATTAATGCAAATGTGGATGTTGCCGAGTTAACTGGAGCGGAATTAATGATCTATTCAAGTATTGGTGACCAAGATTTCGTAGCCCGTGTAGATTCTCGAGGTGATATTCATCCGGGAGATACATTAGAACTAGCGTTTGATATGAACAAAGCACATTTCTTTGATGTAGAAACGGAATCACGTATTCGTCCATTATAAGAATATCGCAAGCGCCGTTTAGCGGCGTATGGTATAAGCCCCGTTTTCAAAGCGGGGCTTATTCTTTTATAAAAAAAATATCCTCATGATTACAAACTATGCAGCGATACACATGGGGGCACTTCTGACCCGAGTTCGTATCGGGATATCCATCTTCCATTTTCATTAAGTCTATTTCCATATATGGACTATAATCATCATAAAAATCCATAAGACGACCACTTTCCATCATAGGTTCACCGCAATTTGAACATAATAAATAGGCTTCTCGAAAACCATTACATACTGGGCATTCTGACATTCCATTCACCCTTTTAGTTTAGTTCTTAACCCTAGTTTGTGTTAACCTGCCACCTATATGTAATGGAATAAATTACTAATTAATTTTTTGAATATCTCCGTCTGTTTGAATCATAATAAATATTACAAAGCAAGCAACAACAGCTACTTACAACGATGGATGAAACCAACAAGGGTAATAGCCGGTGCAAGTCCGACTCATCCAACCAAAATAAGATAATGAATGAATCTCCAATTTGTAAAAAACTTATCAAAGGTAACATTGATAATTATGGGTTAGGCCAAGGCGGCAATGGTTTAATCTCCATTATGGTTCAATTCCATACTGACCCCAAACTTATTAAGAGGAGTGTTATTCAACTATGGCAAGTAACAACAACTCTAATCAACTACTAGTACCAGGCGTCGAGCAAGCTCTTAGTCAAATGAAGTATGAAATTGCTTCTGAATTTGGTGTAAATCTTGGTGCAGACACTACTTCACGTGCCAATGGTTCTGTTGGAGGAGAAATTACAAAACGTCTAGTAGCAATGGCTGAATCTCAACTTGGCGGATACCAACGCTAATTTTTAGAAAACCCAGTAAATACAAATAAATATTATGGCTAAGCCCCCTTCTCACGAAGGGGGCTTTCATCATTTCAAATCATATTTTCTGGCCGAACCCAGTTTGAAAACTGTTGTTCTGAAACATAGCCTATTTTTATAGCAGCCTCCTTTAATGAGCAATTATCCTTAAAAGCAAGTTTGGCAATTTCTGCAGCCTTTTCGTAGCCTATATGTGGATTTAACGCTGTAACCAGCATCAATGAGCGGTTTACATGTTCCTTAATAATTTCTTCATTGGCCTCGAGACCTAATGCACAATTTTTATTAAAAGATTTTATTCCATCAGCGAGAAGCCTGATTGATTGAATGAAATTATTAATAATCACTGGTTTAAACACATTTAACTCAAAGTTACCTTGACTTGCAGCAAAACCAATTGCTGCATCATTCCCAAAAACTTGGCAGGCAATCATCGTCAACGCTTCACTCTGAGTAGGATTTACCTTTCCAGGCATAATTGAACTACCTGGCTCATTGGCGGGAATACTAATTTCGCCAATCCCACTGCGTGGTCCACTAGCAAGCCAGCGGACATCATTAGCTATTTTCATTAAATCAGCGGCCAAGGCTTTAAGAGCACCGTGGACATGTACAATCTCATCATGACTTGTTAAGGCGTGAAATTTATTTTCTGAGGAGCGGAATGGATAACCTGTGAGAGTAGAAATCTGCTCAGCCACTTTGTCACCGAATTGAGATGGAGCATTGATTCCTGTACCAACAGCAGTCCCTCCTATCGCCAAATCAAGCAGAAACTTGCTTGCCCCTGTTATCATCCTTTCACACTTTTCAAGCATAACCCGCCATCCGCTGATCTCTTGTCCCAACGTCAATGGGGTTGCATCCTGCAAATGTGTTCTCCCTATTTTAATTATCTTTGAAAAATCCTTTTCTTTTTCAAGAAGCGTGCTTTTTAATTCTGATATAGCAGGGAGGAGCTCCTCAACGATTTTTGTATAGGCTGCAATATGCATAGCGGTTGGAAAGGTATCATTAGAGCTCTGCGACATATTGACATCATCATTCGGATGAATTTTTCCAAGGCTAGCATCCTGTTCCTTTAACCATTCATTTGCCAGATTGGCTATGACTTCATTGACGTTCATATTGGATTGTGTACCACTGCCGGTTTGCCAAACGACCAACGGAAAATGTTCGTTCAGATCACCGTTATGAATGGAATCACATACTTTTATAATTGCCTTCATTTTTTCTTCGCTGAGTTTTCCTAATTGAAAATTGACGATTGCTGCAGCCTTTTTAATAAAAACCAGACCATAAATTACTTCCAAAGGCATCCTTTCAGAACCAATTTTAAAATTCTCCTTGCTCCGTTGTGTTTGCGCTCCCCAATATTTATCCACTGGCACACGAACCTCACCAAGCGTATCTTTTTCGATCCGATAATTCTCCACGTCTCATCCACACCTCACAAATTCATATACTTCAATATATATACCCATTCCTATCCATTTTATTAATCAAATTACTATTATTAAGGCCATGATAGAGTATTTGTTAATTTTGGCACTCTGTTGATTGGAGCGGAAGGCGCGAGACTCCTGCGGGAGGACGGGACAGGGGAGACCCCGCAGGAGCTTTAGCGCCGAGGAGGCTCCCCGGACCGCCCGCGGAAAGCGAAGCGCCTGGAGCGGAAATCAACAGACAAATTATAAAGAGAAAAAAAACTGCAGACACTTGTCTGCAGTTAAGAATTTAATGTTTAATAATTGTATATCCGATATAATAAGAAAGAATTAAAAAACTACCGATCAATAATACAATTGAATAATCTGACATAAACATCCCACCCCATTATAATTAAATGCCTAAACATTTTTAAAATATCACATGCGGTGCGTATGGCAAGTGATGATTATTACACTTTATTGACTAAGAGGTGAACTTTTTGTGAACATTTGCCTTTTCGGTGCAACAGGCAGAGTAGGCTCAATTATTTTAGAAAATGCTTTATCCCAGGAACATAATGTCCGTGTACTAGTGAGGGATAGTAGAAAACTTAAACATAGTGCAGATGGTCTTCTTGTTAAGGAAGGAAATGTGCTAAATGAAAAGGATATTTCAAGTTGCATATCTGGCTCTGATGTAGTAATTAGTGCATTAAACACAGATGGCACGACCACTATGTCTGAATCCATGCCATTTATCATAGAGCATATGAAAGAGCATGGAATACAGCGAATAATTAGCATTGGAACAGCTGGTATTCTTCAAGCCCGGTCTGCACCCTATTTATATCGGTTTCAATCTTCTGAGTCGAAACGGAAAAGTACACGGGATGCAGAAGAACATTTGAAAGCCTATTTATTATTAATGGATTCTGGCCTAGATTGGACGGTCGTCTGTCCTACCTACTTGCCTATAGGCGAAAGAAAAGGGCATTATAGGTACGAAAAGGACTTTCTTCCTGATAATCCCTCCTCCATCTCAATTTACGATACAGCTGATTTCGCGTTTGGGCAGCTATTTACCAATGAATTTATTGGTTCCCGCGTTGGATTAACATATTAACAAGAGAAGCCCCTTAACAAGTTTCGTTTAGGGGCTTCTCTTGTTACCCGGCCAGGTCTGTGCTTCCCTGTTGGAGTTGATACATTTGATAATATTTACCTTTTTTCTCCATCAATTCCTCATGGGTTCCCTTTTCAACAATCATCCCTCGATCCAATACAATAATTTGATCTGCATTTCGAATCGTTGATAACCGGTGGGCAATGATAAAAGTTGTTCTCCCTTTTTTCAGAACTTCCATAGCCTCTTGGATCAAAGCTTCGGTTTCCGTGTCAATACTGGAGGTAGCTTCATCTAGAATTAGGATTGCGGGATCAAATGCTAGTGCTCGCGCAAACGAAATTAACTGTCGCTGCCCGCTCGAAAGGGTGCTTCCTTTCTCAAGAACAGGTTCATCATAACCATTTTCTAAATTCTTGAAAACCTTTTCCGCTCCAACATCGCTTAATGCTTTCTTGACCATTTCTATTGTAATCGAAGGATTATTAAGACTTACATTAGAAGAAATCGTCCCTGTAAATAGATATGGATCCTGCAAAACAATCCCCATATGATTCCGAATCGATTGACGAGGGATAGATTCGATATCGTTGCCATCGATCGTAATTTTCCCCTTTTGACAATCATAAAAGCGGAAAAGTAAATTCATAATCGAACTCTTCCCTGAACCAGTATGACCCACGAGGGCAACCGTTTCGCCCTGCTTCGCCTCAAAATCAATATTCTTTAGTACATATTCTCCTTCTTTATATCCAAACGACACATGATCAAAGATTACATTCCCGTTAAAACGCTTAATCCGCTCACTACTAACGTTTTCCCCTGGTTCATCCATCAGCTTGAATACACGTTCACCTGCTACAAGCGCCTGCTCTAAATTGGCCAGTTGATTGACAATCCCCTGAACAGGTTGGAAAAGCCTGTTGATATAATCCACAAAGGCATAAAGCATCCCTAGTGAGAGGATGGTAGTAGTATTGAGTGCCTGACCACCGAAATACCAAATAAATGCCACAAAAATGAGGTTTCTTAATACCCCAACTAGATTATGAGAGGTTAATGCATTTAAACTTAATAATTTATTTTGGTAGGTAAAATGTCCGTGGTTTAGTTTTTCAAAATCAGCTTTTGTTTCTTTTTCGCGGCCGAATGCCTGGATAATATTCATCCCTTGGATTGATTCATTAATCAATGCATTGATATCACTATTCCTGGACCGGATGACTCGGTTATATTTAGATGCATACTTACGGTAAATTAACATCCACACATATAAAATTGGCAATAATGATAAACAAATTGCGGCAAGCTTTACGTTCAAAATAAACAAGGCAACATATATACCAGTAATATATATGGCACTAGTAAAAAATGTTGCAAGAACGGTAACATATAACTCACGGATTGCTTCTGTATCATTCGTAATTCTAGCGACCACCTTACCTGCCGGCAAATTATCAAAATAATTAATCGGCAGCCGTTGTATCTGCCCATAGACATCTTCGCGCATTTTTTGAATAATGCGATTGGCTGATTTTTGTAACAAAAAGCGTTCCCCATATTGAAAAATTGCTGATATCACCAAGAGTCCAAAATAAATTGCCAATAGTTGAAAGATAGCTGGAATCTCAGGCTGGTAAAAGGCTAATATGTCAGACCCCTTAAGGGTTTTCGCCTGGTATTCTGCCTTTTTAGCACCTTTCTTAATCACTAATTCCCCATCTTTTAAGCTTCGCTTCCCATCAAATTTTAATTTCTGATCAATGAAAACAAACTTGGAACCGACCTGCAAAATTTGAATTTGTTTTCCCTTTTGTTCTGATCTAGATAAATACTTTTCTCTTGTGTATAATTTTCCTTCATAACTTACTGCTTGCTTGCCACTTGTTGTTTCATACCATATAGATTCAATACCTAAAATATGTTGATCAATAATGTTTTTCGCAATAAACGGTCCTGCAAGGTCGGTTCCGACAGAAATGGTCAGCATGAGCAATGCCGCTATGATTATCTTTTTATATGCAAATGAGTACTTAGTTAATCTCTTCCCTGTTGTCATGCTGACACCTCCTCCTCTGCCTTACCTGCAATCTGTTGGCGGATAAATTGTTGTTTATACCATCCACCTAGTGTGAAAAGTTGTTCATGTGTCCCTTCTTCAATAATTTTGCCTTCATCTAAGACAATTATATGGTCAGCATGCTGAACAGCAGACATTCGATGTGTGGTAATAATCGTTGTTTTCTCATTTCTTACCTTACGGATATTGTCGATGATTTGTTTCTCTGTTTTCGCATCAACAGCCGATAAGGAATCATCGAGAATAAGGATTTCTGGGTTTTTAATTAGTGCACGGGCAATCGAGATCCTTTGTTTTTGCCCGCCTGATAAAGCTACGCCCTTTTCACCTACAAGTGTTGCTAATCCTTCTGGAAGCATCTCAAGATCTTTACGCAAAGCGGCTAAATCTATAGCTGTTTCTAACTCTTTATCGCTTGCATCATGCCTGCCAAATAGAATATTATCTCTCACACTACGCGAAAACAGAACATGATCCTGTGGCACATAACCAATCCAGTTGCGCACCTGGTTCAAGGATTGCTCCTCTAATGAGACCCCTGAAATAGAGACTTCTCCTGTTCCTAGTGGATATTGCCTTAATAGCTGCTTAATGAAGGTGGTCTTTCCAGAGCCCGTTTTACCGACAATACCTAATGTTTGCCCCTGGAGTAGTTTCAACTCAATGTTTTTTAGATTGTCATTTTTAGAAGAGGGATAACGGAAGGTTACCTTTTGATAATCAATACGATCCGCAGCAGCGATTGTGATTGGTTTAGGCGGGTTACTGACTTCTTCCTGATAGCTTAGTGTCTCATTCACACGGTCTAGTGAGGCATTTCCTCTTTGCATCACATTGATTAACTCGCCAATCGCAAACATTGGCCATATCAGCATCCCTAAATAGACATTAAAGGAAACCAGATTGCCTAATGTAATCGTTTGATGAAAAACCAAATATGCACCATAGCCGAGGCCAATTAAATAGCTTATGCCTACAAGCACCTTTATCGTAGGGTCGAATAAAGCATCTATTTTTGCAACCTTAATATTCTTATGATAAACATCCTCCGTGAGTTGATGAAACCGATTACTATCGGCCTCTTCTTGAACATAAGCACGGATGACCCTAACGCCTGCAACAGATTCAAGCACCCTGTCATTCAGTTCACCGAACGCATCCTGTGCTTCCATAAAGCGAGAATGAATTCTTTTTCCATATATTTTCATTAAAATCGCCATAATCGGGAGCGGGATAATTGCCGCTAATGTTAACTCCCAGCTGATGAAAAGTCCCATTGTCAACAGCAAGGTTAACATCCAGACGCTAGAATCCACTAGGGTTAGGATCCCAAAACCTGCTGTAATAGAGATAGCTTTTAAATCATTAGTGGCCCGCGCCATTAAGTCCCCTGTTCGATTTTTTTCGTAAAATCCCGGGGTCATTTTTAATAAGTGTTTTACAAAGCGAGACCTGAGTTTTCTTTCAACAAGGAAGGCACCTCCAAATAAGCGAAACATCCAAACATATGTAATCGCGTAGGAAGACACCATGATTAATAACAGAATACCGAGGTAGCGGAGCATTTTCTCATTACTGATAATACCGACATGAATATCATCAATCGCCATTCCAATTAATTTCGGCGGTATCACATCTAATATTCCCACTAAAATTAATAGCGTTATTGCAATCACATATCGCTGCCAATTTTCTCTAAAGAACCAACTTAGTTTTTTTAAAACTGCAAACATAGCTGACTGCCCCCCTTATGATTTACTACCCGCCACCCGGCGTAACTGTTGTGTTTCCAATCCTAACTACTTCTGAATTCCCCATCAAATATTCCTCCCTAAAACATTTTGATCGATAAAAAAAGACATACCGCTGTAGTGCAGTATGCCCCTTGTAGATTATCACCAGTTTATTTAAAAGTCAATTCCCATTTTTCTGAATTGTCCCATCTTCTGCAAATTATGAAAGAAAGATTAGTGACCATTACCTGTCCCTTTTTTCTTCCACTTTTTATTCCACTTTTCTTTTTGTTTATTCCATTTTTCTTCCCATTTCTGAACCTCATTATTAAAGTTCTCTTGAAAATTAAACCGCTTCTTATTTTCTTCTTCCTGCCTTTTCTTTTCAATCAAGTCAGCGATATGCGGGACATTAAAGCTTTCGTTTGGTTCATTCTTTAATGCTTCCGTCATCACTTCACGAAAAACAACCGCTGAACCTTTATTGCTCATTGGCGTTAAATAATGCTCTGCATCTGTTTTATCATAGCCAACCCAAATGGCGCCAACCAGTTGTGGTGTATACCCTACAAACCATTGGTCCTTTACACCATTGATTCCTGTAATCGGTACCTGAGTGGACCCGGTTTTCCCTGCCGTTTCCCGCCTGGGTATTTGTGCAGCACTGCCTGTTCCTTGCTCAACAACACCAAGGAGCATAGTCGTCATATTGTCAGTAACTGCTTTTGTTGTAACTCGTTCCTTTTTGGGTTTCCAAAGGGCGATAACATTCCCTTTTGCATCAACAATTTTCCTAATTGCATGTGTCTTCATTCTTATACCGTTATTTGGAAAAACAGTAAAGGCCTCTGCCATGTTTAGGGGAGAGACGCCATTATGCAAACCTCCCAAGGCCAGAGATAAATTGCGATCTTTTTTGTCTAATGAGATTCCAAACCGTTTAACGGAATCTAATCCTTCTTCTATTCCTAATTCATTTAACAGCCAAACAGCGGAAACATTCTTTGATTCTTTCACAGCTTCATACATGGGTACTTCCCCAGCATATTGATAATCATAATTACTAGGTTGATAATCGCCAAAAGTCATCGGTTCATCTTTTAACATATCGGTAATTTTCCAGCCGTTTTCCAGAGCAGGTGTATAAACGGCTAATGGCTTAAAGGAGGAACCGGGCTGTGCTTCTAATTGTGAAGCACGATTATAGCCTCTAAAGGTGTGTTTTCCTCGGCCGCCAACAATGGCTCTGATTCCGCCTGTTTTTGGATCCACTAAAACACCGCCACTCTGAACAAGACGATCTTTTCCTTCTGGAAAAAAGGAATCATTTTGATATGCCTCTTCCATAGCAGTTTGCATCACTGGTTCCAGCTCTGTATAAATTTGATAGCCGCCTGTTAGTAAGTCATCCTGTGACAATCCATAATGGTTAATCGCTTCATCTAATACCTGATCAACATAGTATGGAAATTTGCCTCGGAACGGGTCGCCGCCCTTATCATCCAAAACCACTTTGTCGTGTCGTGCTTTTTCATATTGCTCCTCTGAGATATACCCTTGCTTTCGCATTTGGGTTAATACTAGGTTTCGCCTTTCAGTCGCCTTCTCCATATGTTCGTATGGGTTTAAGGCGGATGGAGCTTTAATTAACCCTGCGAGTAAGGCAGATTCACTAATGGACAGGTCTTTTACTTCTTTGGCAAAATATTTGCTGGCCGCAGTTTTAAGACCCCATGCACCATTTCCAAAATAGATTTGATTTAAATACATTTGGAGGATTTCGGGTTTCGAATACTCCCGTTCAATTTGCAGCGCTAAAAAAACTTCTTCCATTTTTCTATTTAAAGTCTTTTGTGATGTGAGTAATGTATTCTTGGTCAATTGCTGAGTGATAGTACTGCCGCCTTCTACCATTCCCCCGGCTTTTATATCACGGATAAGTGCCCTTGATGTTCCGATAAGGTCTACACCGCTATGTTGATAAAACCGATGATCTTCAATGGCAATGATGGCATTTTTCATGGAATCTGGAACTTGCTTGATTGAGACCCCTTCATTTTTATTAGCCGAAACTTTACTTGCTACGGCCTCGTTTACATCATAAAACACGGTTGCCTGGGGCAGTTCGTTTTTAAGTCCTGATATATCTGCATCTTTGGAAAAATAATAGAGAAGGCCGAAGAAACTTAATATGATAGTCAACACAGAGAGCACCAATATTTGAAGTAAATGCCACTTTCTCCAGTTCTTAAAAATGGACATTAGCTTATCTTTAGATCCCAAATGAAAAACATCCTTTATCTATAATCTCTAACAAGGGTTAGTATTCCATAAAAAAGAAAAAAGATGGGCGAATTCCCCATCTTTTCCATGTCTAATATTCATTTTTAGTCAACTCTTTAAAACGTTGTCTTGAAAGCTTCTCATCAATACTGCTAAAGATTCGGTAATTTCTCTCATCCAAGATTCGAAAATGCTTACTAAGAATATTTTGTTGAAGAATATATCCATTTTTCTTTGAAACTACTCTCCACCAAATCCTGCCGCCGAATGTTTTTGATTTACGAATATCTATTCCTTCGCGGGCAACCGTTTCTAACACTTCGAGTGGCTCATTTCCAAATAAAAATTGGACGGTTTCCGTTTCACGGAAAAGAGCACAAATAGAAACAGCCGTAGACCAGTTGGCCAGAACTCTACCTTTCTCAATTTGAACAAGTGTTTTCTTTGAGACTCCAATGATTTCTGCCATTTTATCCTGAGTATAGCCTGCTTCAGTCCGGATAAGACGAAGCTTTTCAGAAACCTGCATAATAATTTCATCCCTGGTCACGTTTAGCCCTTCCTTCAATGGAAACTAGTGTAATTTTACACTAGTTTCGCGAATCATTCAAATTTTATCATCAAAAAACTGCTACCTCTAAAGATAGCAGTTTTAATTAGTTATTGAATTTTGGGCGGGATCCCACAATTGCTGGAACATGAATTTTTCAAATCACATGCAGCGCATTTTCCCTTTTTAGATTTATTAATAAACCTGACTAAGGCCCATGTTGCGTATCCAAAAATAGCTGCCCCTATTACTATATTGGCAATCATTTCTTCACCTCATTTTTATATTACACAAGTCCAAACAATTTTCCACCTTGATAGATAATCAAAGATAAGACATAGGCAATCGCAAATGCATAAATCATTGAAAAAGCGGTCCACTTCTTTGAATTCGTTTCTTTATAGATTGTTGCTACCGTCGCCAAACATGGAATATATAACAAAATAAAAACCATAAAACTATAGGCAGCCAGCGGAGTATAATAATCTGCCATTAGCCCTTGCAGACTTGCATCGTTCGGAACAAAATAGATGATGTTCATCGTTGAAATAATAGCTTCCTTTGCCAAGAACCCAGTAATTAACGAGGCGGATGCCTGCCATGTTCCAAATCCAATTGGATCAAAAATGGGTGCAATCGCATTCCCAATTGCCGCTAAATAACTATGATCCATATCAACCTTTAAACCACTTGGACCCGCATAAGATAATAACCAGATAAAAACAGAACCAGCAAAAATAAATGTCCCGGCTTTTCTTACAAACCCTTTCCCTTTATCCCATGTACTTCTCCAAAGTGATTGAAATTGGGGCAGTCGGTAAGGTGGTAGTTCAATTACAAATAATGAAGTTTCCGATTTAAGGATTGTAGTAGAAAAGATCTTTGCTAAGGTTAATGCAACAATAATGCCTAGGACATACAGGCTCAAGACCACCAATGCCTTATTTCCTGCAAAAAAGGCACCAACGAATAATGCATACACCGGTAAGCGTGCTGAGCAAGACATTAATGGGGTGAGTAAAATGGTTAACAGCCTCTCCCGCGGTGTTTCAATTGTTCTTGCTGCCATTATTCCTGGTACATTACAGCCAAAACCAATCATCATTGGGATAAATGCCTTTCCATTTAGGCCAACTGATTCCATAATCCGGTCCATAACTAATGCGACACGAGCCATATACCCTGAATCTTCTAATAAAGAAATAAAAAAGAAGAGGATGAAAATTTGCGGTACAAAGACGAGAACCCCGCCTACTCCAGCAACTAAACCTTCAATAATTAACGCATGGATAAAATCGGAGGCATGAATAGCAGTTAATACCTTCTCAAAGCCTACCGTAATCGGTCCCGTTAAAAATCCATCCAAGAGATCAGATAATGGCGTTCCGAGCCAATCAAAGGTCAGCATAAACATAAAATACATTAGCAGCAAGAAAATTGGCATTCCTAGAAACCGATTCGTAACGATACTATCAATTTTTTCAGAAAGAGGAATAACCGAATTACTTTTCCTTGCAACTTCAGCAACAATCCCCTCGATTACTTCTTTTCTTTTTTGATATATATAGTTTGCTAAGGATTTTACCTCATACTGTTTTTGTAGTTTTGATTCTAGCTTTGCCTTTACAGGATTCAGCTTTTGTTGATCGTCAATGCTATGAAGATAGTCTCTAACGTATTCATTTCCTTCAAAATATTGTATCGCCAAAAAGCGCACAGAAAGGTCAGTTTTTCCATGTAACATACCAGTCAATGTCACAATCGCTTCTTCAACCTCTTTACCGTAGTAAACGAGGTTCTTTTTAACAGGCTGGGTTGATTTTGTTGAGATGGCATCTACTAGCTTGTCACAGCCCTTACCGCTTCTTGCTACGACAGGTACTACGGGAACCCCGAGAACCTCCGAAAGCTTTCCGGCATCTATTTGAATCCCGCGCTTATTCGCTACGTCAATCATATTAAGTCCAATCAGTGCAGGCTTTTCAAACTCTAGCAATTGTAAGGTCAAATGTAAATTACGTTCTAATTGAGAAGCATCTAATATATTAAGGAGCCGGTCAACGGATTCATTTAAAAAGAAGGAAGTAACAACTCCTTCATCCTTTGACAGTGGATTAAGCGTATATACACCTGGTAAATCAATTAATTGGCCAATATTATTTTTAAAAATACCAACTTTCTTTTCTACGGTTACACCGCTCCAGTTTCCAACATATTCATAGGATCCTGTTAAGTTATTAAACAATGAAGTTTTCCCAGTATTGGGATTTCCAATTAAAGCGATTTCCATTATAATTTCACCACTTCAATCTGAACTGCTTCCCTGCGACGGATACCAACACACTGTCCGCATGATTCAATCATTACTGGCCCGCCAAATGGCATCACACACTTAACACATATCTCTGAGCCTTCTGTAATCCCTAAGTCAAGTAAACGTCTTTGTACCAGGTGACCAACTTGAGAAAGATTAATAATCTTCCCTTTCCCACCTGCTTTTAACAATCCGAACATTTATATCACCCTATCTATGTTAATTGAGAATGATTATCTTTCTATATCGTCATTTTAACACTTTTTTTCGGTAATAAGCATAATAAATTTGTCAAAAGTTCGAAAAATATTAATAAAAAAAGAAAAGAGCGCGTGGACTCTTTTCTTTTTTACTATTTTTATTAATTTTTTTGTGTAAATAACCGCTTTGGAACCGCACTAATTACAATGATTATGATGATTGCACTAATAATGAAGCTTGGCAGCATGTACGTTCCATTATAAAGAAGCGAGTAAATAGCTACCGGTTGTCCCTTTGGCGCATATTCGCCGAAGAACACAATTCCTGATAGGACATGACAAAGGTATCTTAAAGCACTTCCCAAGAATGCTCCCATAACCACATAGGACATCCACTTACCTTTTTCGTGTTTAATTAATGAATTTTTCACAGGGCTGGCAAAGATACCTGCTAACCCTACGACTGAAAAAGCTACAAAATAATCGATAAATCCTTGAATCAATGTATAGATTTGTGAGTATCCAAGGATAAATTGCAATAGCCCGAGTAAAAATCCGGTTAACATACCACCCTTTATTCCCCAACGATAAGCGATTAAGAAAATAGGAACCATAGCAATTGAAATGGATCCTCCCTGTGGCCATATTCTTAATGATAATATTCCGGCAACAAAATCCAATAAATAAGCCAGGGCTGCAAAAACTGCCACTTCAGCGATAAATAATGTATTACTTCTTTCTTTGTTCAACTCAATTTCCCCCTTTTATTTTGAACAAAATAAAAAAAGCAATGCACGACGATATGGATTGTCTGCATTGCTTTAATATCCGGCAAACCACATCCCTACGCTAGTGTTAACTAACAGGTTCATAGGGTCAGAACTCAAAACGCTCACTCTCAGCCACATAAAATGTAGCTCCCCCTGTGGATGTATTCAATTGTTTCCATAAAAAATATACTATTCTTTTATTGCTTTTTCAAGGAAAATAGAAAATAAAGAAGGAATTCTATTATAATCATCGAATTAACACTTAAAGGAGTTCTGTCAATAGCATAGGGGGAAAAACAGAATGTTCACGGAAAGCCAAACGGATTTAATTGATTTTTTCAATCAAAATAAACAGAAACTGTTACAAGAATGGGAAAATGCCATTGTTATTACTAAAGCAGACCCATTTAAATTGAAGATTCAGGAAAACGGAGCGGCCTTACTCGATGTCTTGCTTCATATGCATAAAATGACGAAACAAGAGCTTTTAGACATAATTGAAAAGCTTGCTATAGAAGTTTCACAAGAAAGAGTATTGGCTGATATAAACCTTGGAGATTTTGTATATAATGTAAATCTTGGTAGAACCGTTTTGTACAGTTATCTAAGTAATGTTGGGCTTCCATGGTCTGATATGCAAGAAGCGGTAAACAAAATTAACTTTTGCTTCGATAAATTTTTATACTATGCTGTTTCACATTACTCTGAAGCAAAAAACAAAATAATTGAGGAAAAAACGATGCACATCGATTCTACCCATCAGGATCGATTGACGCTACTTGGCCAGATGACATCAAGTTTTATCCATGAGTTTAGAAATCCACTAACATCTGTTCAGGGATTTATCCAATTGCTTAAAGCCGATTATCCGAATATGAAATATTTAGATATCATTTCTAGTGAGTTGGATCAACTAAATTTCCGTATTTCGCAATTTTTACTTTTATCAAAAAAAGAGTTAATTGGGAAGGAAAAGGATTACTTCAATTTAAATACGTTAATTGATGAAGTTTTAAATTTTCTCTACCCAAGCATCCTCGATGGAAAAGTAAAAATAAAAAAGGAATTGAGTGAAGAAATTACTTTAAATGGGTATGCAGATGAAATCCGGCAAGTATTTATTAATATTATTTTTAATGCAATTGATGTCCTAAATCATGCTGAGAATCCAAATCCAACAGTCGAAATCTTTAGTTGTCTTGATAATCAGTCGATCAAAATCAATATTTCTAATAACGGCCCCGTCATTCCAACGGAATTAAGAAAAACCATTTTCGAACCATTCTTCACAACCAAAAAACTGGGGACAGGTCTTGGCTTGTTTGTATGTAAAGAGATTATTGAAAAACATAAGGGGGTTTTAGAGTGTGAATCATCCCCGGATAAAACAACATTTTCCATTCTATTACCTGTTGCCCCAGTAATTCCGAAGAATCATGAACAAGAAATTTTATAGTTCTTTTGACCAATCCCACTTGAATCAAGCTGGGATTTTTTTATTTCTCATCGATAAACCTTCCACAAGGGTCCTATCCTGCATATGATGAACTAAAATTTTTTATCAGGAGATTAGACCAATGTTTACATTGAAGGTAGATAATCAAATTGAACTCCAGTTATTTCAGCAACATCACGCCTTGAAGTTATATCAACTGGTTGAGGAGAATCGTGAACATTTACGCGAATGGATGCCCTGGGTGGATAGTATGAATTCCCCCTATCAGTTTGAATCGATTATTCCGATTTGGCTCTCCCAATTCGCGGAGAATAACGGATTAAACGTGGGGATTCTCTATAACGGAGAACTGGTTGGATCGGTCGGAATACATCAAATTGATTGGCATAACCGAATGGCAAATATCGGCTATTATCTATCCAAAAACGCAGAAGGTCATGGGATCATGACTCGTACCGTCCAATCTTTGCTAAACTATACCTTTTTCACCTTAGGATTAAACCGTGTAGAAATTCGTTGTGGTGTAAAAAACAAAAAAAGCCGTGCGATTCCTGAAAGACTCGGATTTGTTAAGGAAGGAATCATTCGTGACGGAGAACAATTATATGGAAAATTTCATGATCTCTTTGTTTATGGAATGCTTGCCAGTGAGTGGAAAAAAAGAGTTCCTTATTAGAATATTTTTTTACCATGTTCAATTGATGCTGCCTAATAGGCAGTCTTTTTTATGTGGTGATTTGCTAATAGAATTTTTTTTTGAAATAATGGGTTCAGTACAACGTAAGTGAGGTGGCATACCTTACCTCAAGTAAGGTGATAGATGATTTGGATGAATGTAATAATAATTGTTATCTTGATAGCCTTTACCGCACTTTTTGTCGCTTCTGAATTTGCGATGGTAAAGGTTCGAACAACGAGAATTGATCAATTACTATCAGAAGGAAATCCAAAAGCAGAAGCAGCTAAGAAAGTCATTTCGAATTTGGATGGATATTTATCAGCTACACAGGTTGGAATAACAATTATCTCCTTGATTTTAGGATGGCTGGGTGAGCCCACGATTCGAGAGCTGCTAAATCCCATTTTTCAATGGATTCAATTACCTTTATCTTTAAAGCATATTATCTCGTTTATAATTGCTTTTATTGTCATAACTTATTTCCATGTAGTCATTGGAGAACTATCCCCAAAAACGATTGCGATTCAAAAAGCAGAAGAAATCCTTTTGTTTTTTGCTCGACCGTTAATCCTATTTCATAAGTTGATGTATCCTTTTATTTGGATTCTTAATCATTCGGCCCGTTTTGTAACTGGACTTTTCGGAATCCAACCAGCATCTGGGCAGGATATGGTCCTCTCGGAAGAAGAACTGCGGTTAATTCTCTCGCAAAGCTATGAAAGTGGGGAAATAAATCAATCTGAATACCGTTATATGAACCGAATTTTTGAATTTGATAACCGGATTGCGAAAGAAATAATGGTTCCGAGAACTGAGCTTATTACTCTTTCTAGGGATGCCTCAATGGAAGAAATTATTGAAATCGTCAAGGAAGAAAAATACACTAGATATCCCCTAATTGACGGTGACAAAGATAATATTTTGGGGGTAGTTAATATTAAAGAGGTCTTAACCGATTGTATCCAGCAAAAATGTACTGGCGAACGACCGCTTATCCCCTATCTAAAGCCAGTCATCCATGTCATTGAAACCATACCGATTCAGGAACTTCTTGTTAAACTGCAAAAAAACCGTTCACACATGGCTGTTTTATCTGATGAATATGGAGGGACAGCAGGTATTGTCACCGTCGAAGATATTCTTGAAGAAATTGTTGGTGAAATACGAGATGAATTTGATTTAGATGAACTTCCGCTTGTTCAGAAGGAAGCAGATGGACATTTTATCTTGGATGGAAAAGTACTGATTAGCGAAGTAAATGACCTCCTCGGGACCACACTTGATGAAGAGGATGTTGATACGATCGGAGGCTGGTTTTTAACGCAAAAGTTTGATGTACATAAAGGAGATTTCATTGAAAACGACGGATTTGTATTTAAGATTAATGAGATAGAAGGTCACCATATTCTGTATATTGAAGTACACAAACTAGAAAACGACCAAGAAAAGACGGAGCCGGCTCCTGAATAGGAGCTGGCATTTATTTTACATAATTTTTTGTAATATTTCGCCATTAATGTTCATATTCACTTTGCTTTCCCATAAAATATAGTTATCAACCAATATACTAACCAGAACGTTTGACTGTACAGTTCAAATTCTTTATAATTATTGTTAATTTACAAAATTGTCGAGGTGGTATAATGACCATTAGACGAGATTAGAAGAAAGCTAGATATGAGTTGATTGTATTACGAGTTTATTTTTTTATCAAACTGGGAGGTGACTCCTTACCTGTCTAAAAACGGGATAAGGGAACTTATTTGGACATATTTAACTTGGTTATTATAGCCATTTTAATTGCATTAACTGCTTTTTTTGTAGCTTCAGAATTTGCTATTATCAGAGTAAGAGGTTCAAGAATTGATCAGTTAATTGAAGAAGGAAATTCGAGTGCTGTGACTGCTAAAAGAGTAATTTCAAACTTAGATGAATATCTTTCTGCCTGTCAGTTAGGAATTACCATTACTGCCCTTGGATTAGGTTGGCTTGGTGAATCGACATTTGAAAAGATACTCCACCCTATTTTTAAAAGCCTGCATATTCCTGAAAGTTTTAACCAAATATTGTCTGTGGGGTTAGCTTTTGCCGCGATTACATTTTTACATGTAGTTATAGGTGAACTTGCACCTAAAACCTTGGCAATCCAGAAAGCAGAATGGATTACCCTGACAATGTCACGTCCGCTCATCCTTTTTTATAAGGTTATGTTTCCTGTAATTTGGCTGCTTAATGGGTCTGCACGAATTACCACAAGATTTTTTGGGCTTAAGCCTGTTTCAGAAAACGAAATTGCCCATACAGAGGAAGAGCTCCGAATTATCCTTTCTGAAAGCTATAAAAGTGGTGAAATTAACCAATCAGAGTTTAAGTATGTAAATAAAATTTTTGAATTTGATAACCGTATTGCCAAAGAAGTAATGGTCCCAAGAACGGAAATCGTTTCATTGTCTAAGGATGATACATTAGAGACTTTTCTTCAGGTGTTACGCGAAGAAAAATTCACACGATATCCGATTATTGATGGTGATAAGGACCATATCATTGGGCTTATTAATATAAAAGAAGTGATGACCGATTTAATTGGTAATGAGAAACTCGCCGAACGGACCTTAGAAAACTATACTCGACCAATTATTAGAGTAATTGAAACGATTCCTATCCATGACTTATTAGTGAAAATGCAAAAAGACCGTGTCCATATGGCGATATTAATGGATGAATATGGCGGTACTTCAGGGCTTGTTACTGTAGAAGATATCTTGGAAGAGATTGTTGGGGAAATTCGGGACGAATTCGATATGGATGAAATTCCGGAGATACGTAAAATGAAGGAAAACCACTATATTATCGACTCTAAAGTATTAGTTAGTGAGATCAATGATTTATTGGGAGTAGAGATTGACGACGAAGATGTGGATACGATTGGCGGTTGGATATTGACCGAAAATTACGAAGCAAAAGAAGGAGACATCCTGCTTCATGACACCTATTCCTTTAAAATCCTCGACATGGAAGAGCACCATATTAAATATATTGAGGTCATGAAAAATGCCAATAATGGTGAGGCAACTAACCAACAAGTTTCAATCCCCAATTCCGAAGTGCTATCTTAAAAAAGTTCTAAAAACAGATCGATTTTCGGTCTGTTTTTTTTGTAGAGAAAAATAAATAGGTAAAAAAGACCAGATTATCTTTATCTGATCTTTTTTACCTATTTCGAGGAATTAATCTTTTGTTTTAATAATTATTATTTCCTCTTCAACTTTTGCGATTTTAACTAAATGCGAATCAAGACGTCGGTTCATATGCTGTATTTCACCTTTGTGAGAATCCTCAATCCGTTGAAGTGAATCTTTAATATCGGAAAGGTCGATTTGGTTTACTTCTACACGGTGTTCAATGCTATCCATTTTTTCCAGCCTGGATAATCTTTTTTCAATATTATCTAACGTTTCATTAAATGTCTGAATTAAACTTTTAATATCATTGTCATATTCTGTTAACTTATCGAACTCCTTCACCATTTGAAAAACCCCCTTTTTGCTTGCTTTTATCTTAACATTATTTTCACTATATATATGTTACAATATCAGCAACATCTGATCCGATCGGAAAGAATCACTAACTTTTCCAAACTCTTAATACATATCCTCCACATCCACACTGATCAATGAATTTAATCTTAACCTTTTCAGGATACAGTTCCTCAATTAACGGCTGAAGATAGTCAACAGGATTTCCAAACGTTTCAGCTGTTACCCGATTTACAAAACACCCCTTTTTCGTTTCTTCCACCGCCAGTAGTGCATCTTTAATAATCAGGTCAATATTTAGTTCGTATTCATCATGCTCTAAATCCTTCGTCCAATCTTTATCCATATAATCCTCCATAATAGAAATATTTATTATTTATATTTATTAAAACCGTTTTTGAAAAATATGCAGTGATTCAATGCATAAAAGTGAACGTTTTAAGGAAAAAATTTGAACATTTTATAAAATTATAATATTTGATGACAGCCCGTGAATAATGTCACATGCAAAACTTCTTAAAAGTTATACTCTTCCAATATAGAGAAATGGTAAATAGGAATTATCTAGCTGTAATCTTAACACCCGTTTCTTACTTATGAATCATTACCTAAAAGGAAAAGGTTGGTGCATTTAGATGTTCATTTCAATCGACGAAAGAGCTGCCTCATGGTTCACAAGAGAATTCGAATTTAATAAGCCTTTTAGTATTCGGATGTTTCCTCAATATGCGGGTTTTGGAAATAAGCACAAAGGATATAGTCTTGCCCTT
This sequence comes from Neobacillus drentensis NBRC 102427, assembly GCF_001591445.1. GTDB lineage: Bacteria > Bacillota > Bacilli > Bacillales > Cytobacillaceae > Neobacillus > Neobacillus drentensis. The sequence continues at coordinate 28,181 of NZ_BCUX01000021.1, forward strand.
TCAGCTGAAAAACCTGCCAATGTTGGTTATACAAATGTTGTAAATGGAATTACCTTCTTTGTCGAAGTTAATGATGTTTGGTTTTTCGAAGATACAGAAACTTACTTAACGATCGATAATGACTCAGAAGAACTATTGGTCCAATATAATGAACTTGCAAGTGCTGCCGTATCTTAAAATCAATCTAACTAAATTAAAGTATAAAAAAACAAGCCAACAATATATATTTGGCTTGTTTTTTAAGTTTCATTAGTTTACTTGCTTACCAAGGCTTGGCGCTAGTAATTTTTCACTTTCAAATACTTTCCCAAGTTTTTCTTCAGCTTGTGTTAAGCTAGCTGATGCTGCATCAAGGTTAGGAACATCTTTTTTCAATTCATCAGCTTTGATTTGGTAAGAAATTGCATAATCCTTAATAGCTGACTCGAGGTCTGCTTTTTTATCCTTTAAGGCCGCAGGCACTTGATAATTATTTAATTCCGCAGCAACAGCTGCTGCTGATTCACTCGCTTTAGCGCGATCTTTAGCAGTTGGCAATTCCTCAGGCTTTGCATCTTCCTTTGTAGCCTTTGCTACATAAGCATTTAAATCTGTATCTTTAGCATTAATTTTATCTCCAAGATCCATATAAAATTTAACTAATTCCTTTTTTATATCCACTTTCGGTGCTGCTTCTTCCTTATTTTCCTTTTTATCTGTTTTTGTTTCATTATTACTGGAACATGCAGTTAGACCAATTGCCAAAGCTAGTGAAAATAATAACACAAAAAACTTTTTCATTTTTTAATCCCCCTAATGTCTATTCAATTAACCTTGTATATTTTACAACAAAAATTTAGGCGAGAAAAGTATAAAAGTTTTATAAAGTATTTTTAACATTTCCCATTAAAAAACTTACATATCTTTCCAATACTGCTAAGATAATTATTCAGAAAATTAGGAATAAATTGTGAACTGTATTACAATATTGAAAGTTTTTGTTATAATAAACATGACATATTTCCTATGCTTAAGGTCGTGATTTCTCTCTTTTCCTAAAATAAAAGAAAGGGGTTGGACATCATCGAACACTCAAGACCGCAAGTAGTTTGGTTTAATTTAACATTTGACTTATCGATAATCCTAACAAGTACAATTGTCGCAATCATTGTCTTCCTCATAGCCTTCTTAACTACCAGAAATCCCAGCGCAAACACACCAAAAAAATGGCAAAATTTTATGGAATGGATTATGGAGTTTGTAAAAAATATTATGAACGATTCCTTGATTGTTTCAGGCAATCTCTTCATCCTGTCAACCGGTGTAACATTATTAATGTATTTATTTATTTCCAACCTTTTAGGCATCCCCTTTTCAATTGAAACAGCTGAACTCCATCCGGTTTCTTGGTGGCGATCTCCCACAGCTGATGCACATGTTACCTTGACCCTTGCCATTATGATTATTGTTTATACACATTTCATTGATATCCGATTACACGGTTTCAAACACTTTTTCCTGAGTTTTTTCAAACCCTTTAAATTCTTATTTCCTATTAACGCTGTCGAACAACTTGCCACAACGTTAACTTTGGGACTACGCCTATTCGGAAATATCTATGCTGGTGAAGTATTACTGGCTCTCTTAGCTAGTTCTGTCTCCCAAGGATTTGTCGTCGCAGCCCTTGCAACTGTTCCAATGTTGCTTTGGCAGGCATTCTGCATTTTTATAGGTGCCATCCAAGCTTATATCTTCGTTACACTAACAATGGTTTATATTGCTCACAGGTTAACATAATAGTTTTGAAGGAGTTGAGTTGTTTTGGGTGATCTTACTTTATTCGGTCTGCCAATTTCATTAGGGACGATGATTTACCAAGCAAGTATTTTTACTGTTTTAGTATTAATTTTAAAAAAGCTTGTGTTTAAAAAACTAGTAAATATTTTAGATACACGAAAACAACACATCGAAAATCAGTTACAATTAACAGAAAAGTATAAACTTGATGCAGCCCGGAACCTTGACAAAAGTGAGGACACCCTTAAGCAAGCAAGACATGATGCTAGAGAAATATTAAAACATAGTGAAAACGAAGCAACATTAATAATTAATGATGCTAGAGAAAAGGCCAAACAAATATTAAAAGACGCAAATGAAGAAGCATATCATAGACGTAAACGGTTCATTGCAAAGGCAGATCAAATTAAGGGGGTCTAAAACCATGAAACATAAGTTTACAATATCCTTGAACAAAGTAACTGAGAACTTAGAATTAGGATTTGAAGAAAAATGGATTTATGTTCATTATAAAAAAGGAGCAATTGAAAAAACTGCTTGCCTATTAAAAAATGATAACAAATCAGAGGAAGAGTATCTTGATGCCTTTTTTGAAGATAATCAGGTGTCCGAAGAAATGAAAAAGGAGGTTAAGAATTTTTTAAAAAGTGGAATAGGTCACAAAGATGAACATTGGAATGAATTCACCAATTTTCTTATTAAGGCGCTCTCATTAAATATGGTCTTCGGAATTACAATCGCACTATGTGTTTTTGGTGGTTACAGGCTGGGTGCATTATTAGATAATCGCTATGGTATTTATCCTACTTTTACATTAATAGGAATATTTTTTGGAATCGGCATTGGTGCAATAACTGTTTATTCAATGGTTCAAAAGTACTTTAAAACATCTATTCAAAAAGGAAAAGGTGTTAAAAAATCTTTAAATAGAGAACAGGAGAATGACAAGAGTTACCCTATTATTGATGTTACGATTGATGAAGTTCGTAAGGCGATTAGAGCCTTTTCCGATAATTTACCAAAAGGTGTTTATCGGACGATTCTTGTTCAAGATGATAATTGTATTGACTTTAATCAACTTGTTCCACATCTTGGTGGGATTCCATCCAAAAAGTTCTATATGTCTAAAGAAACGTACGATTTATTTGAGGAAAATGAAAAACAAATACCCTTAGAAATGGATATCGTTCAGAAAGCTGTTGATTTGTTTGTAAAAGAGCATAATGAATTTCCTATGTTAAAATTCGACCCAATTCACAAGGTGAATTATTTTCAGTTAATGCAAGAGCAATATCTTAAAAAAGAACCTAAAATACAATTCTATATTACCGACCTTGATGGATTGATTACACATATAAAACCTCGGAAGAAAAAAATGGGAAACACCTCTCAAAGCTGAGAGGTGTTTTAACATATTAAATTCTATTTCCCTAAATGAAATGGGACTGTGGTTACCGCAATATCCTTATGGCGTAAGAACCAAACCCGTAGCATTAATGCGCTATGGTTATGTAATAGATGATGCCACCATTTAATCGGGATGAATTGGGGTATTAATATATGAATCAATTTTTCTTCATGACTTTCCTCAACAACTTTTATTAATCTGGATAAAGGTTCAAGGAGGGACCGGTATTTGCTTTTAAGGCAAATCAGCCTACATGGACTCCCCCATTCCATCCACCTGTGCTCCATTGTTTTTATCGCCTCATCGTCGAATCCTACATAGACTGCAATGACATCTGAATTTAGACTTTTTGCAAATGACAAGGTATTGTTTACTACTTTGTGTACTCCTGATATAAGAACAATCGATAATACATTTTTTGCTATTGGAATGGTTCCCGGATTAAGCTTTAGCTCATATGCTATTTCCTCATAATGTCGGTGAATTGCTAATGAAAAGAAAATAAAAACTGGTAATACCATTAACACAATCCAAGCTCCCCCCATAAACTTCGTCACCGCAAAAATTATCGCAACCGCAGTGGTAATGACTGCACCAACTATGTTTACAGAGAGCTTCAAATGCCAGTGATTCCCCTTTACCTTCAGCCATCTTCTTATCAAACCAAATTGTGCGATGGTAAACGATAGAAATACTCCAATTGCATATAATGGTATGAGAGCATTTGTATGGGCATTGAAAATAATAATCAGTAAACAAGCAAATGAGGCTAAAACAATTATTCCATTTGAGTACCCTAGACGATCCCCTCTATTTAATAAGCCCCTAGGTAAAAATCCGTCAGCCGCCACAATTGCCGCAAGCTGTGAAAATCCTGTGAAAGTGGAGTTCGCAGCAAGAATTAACACAATAAATGTAAACCAAATGATTATCTGATAAATGATTCCATCCCCAAAATAAGTACTTGTTAATTGTGATAACATCGTATTATGAGGATTCACGGAGATTCCATTAATAAATATATGGACGGAAAACCCAAGTAAGGTGATTGCAGTAATGACACCCAGAGCTATGTAGGATTTTATCGCATTCTTTTTCTGAGGTTCACGAAAAACAGGGACAGCATTAGAAATAGTCTCAATACCTGTTAGGGCAGAACATGCTGAGCTGAATGCCTTGAGGGTTAATAGAATCGATAAATCCTGCGGAAACGTGCCAATCACTGGTGTTGAACCTTTAATAAATCCATATTTAAATTCATCAATAAAACCTGCCATGATAACTACTATCATACAAATCATAAAACCGATTGTTGGCCAAGCTAATACTCTTGCAGATTCAGCTACTCCACGTAAATTGATGATAACTAGAAGTGTTACACAAAGAATTGCTAGTACCGTTTCATATGGAGCCAAAATATGATAGGCCGAAACTAATGCTTCCATTGCAGCAGAAATAGAAACCGCAACAGTCAAAATATAATCTATTAATAATGAACTCGAGGCAACTAATGAGATCCAAATCGGTTTGAAATTATCCTTAGCAATCGCATAGGCCCCTCCGCCATTAGGATAGGCCAAGATTCCCATAATATATGATAAAATTAATATTCCTAATAAAAAAATAGTAGCCAATGTAATGGGGATAATAAGCCATTTCGCTTCTTGTCCAAGCGAGGCCAGTTCAGTTAATCCTGATTCCGGACCGTAAGAAACAGACGAATACAAATCCGCAGATAAAATTGGCAATGCAATAAACCACAATAACTTTGTATGTTTGCTTTGTAATTCAGCTGTTCGCATCGGACGGCCAATTAAGATTTTTTTTGCGCTCTTTAGGTCGTGGATTGCATACCAAATGAACATTATTGCCGCAACACCTAAAACCCATTCGAGTACTTTCACCCAATGGACCATAAAAAGGACTCCTTTCTATTCCTCCCCTATAATTGAAAACTATTTATTTAGAATATTATCTAATAAAATCAACCCAATTCCACTGTAACTTTGTGAAACTTTTATGTTATTTTTTTCCTTTTTGACTAAGTATTCAGCAAAAAATCCATTATTAAGTATTTTTTTTTGCTTTTTTTTCAACAAAATTGAGATAATAGCAATAGACAATAATATTCTCTAAAGACGAGGGGTTCATGATGTTAAATCGTAAAAATAAAACACAGCATTTAGCGACTATTTTTCTTGCTGTGATGGGAATCGGCTTTCTAGCCACTATTCCGATACAGGATACTTTCTGGGGGAGGGTCCTGCTTGGAGGATTTGAAGCTGGGCTTGTAGGAGGACTGGCTGATTGGTTTGCGGTAACAGCTCTATTTCGTCACCCACTAGGTATTCCTATCCCACATACTGCTCTGCTGCCAAAAAATCGAAGCAGAATCATTGCCGGAATAATCTCGATGTTAGAAAATGATTGGCTCACAAAAGAAAGTATTCATAAAAAAATTAACAACATTAAATTTACTGAAAAACTATTTGAGATAATCTATAAAGAATTACCTTCATCAGCCGTAGAAAAGAATTTCATCATGATTTCTAAACACTTAATCACGATTTTTGATTTAAAAAGATTCGCTCCATTATTAGAAGAAGAACTAAAATCTAGAATAGATGCTCTAGATAGTAAGAATTATCTCCCTATGCTGATGGCTCAGGTTGCCATTAGAAAATATGATGAAAAAGCTCTTGATTACATACTTAAAGAAATTGATGACTGGGCAAGTAAAGAGAGCACAAAGTATAAGTTAGGCGGATTAGCTGTCGATGCAGTGGAAAATATCAAAGCGGATGGGTTTATGCAATTTGCTTTAAAATCATTTAGCAACCTCGTAAATGAAGAAAAATTGGGTAATATTATCCAAAGCTTAATTTTAAAAGGTGTAGATAGCTATCGAGACCCCTTGAACCAGAATAGGCAAGGCTTATTGACTCATATCCAAAATAAGCTTCAATCGATTAAAAGTGATGAAAAGATTCATGAAGAAATAAATAATTTAAAATCTCAGCTAGTCGAAAAATGGGAACTGCAAGAGCAAATTTCCGAATTATTAGGCCAGATTCAGCAAAAAGCTTTTGACTTTGTTGAAAAACCCTCCTTTTATGAAGATTATCTCCTTCCTTTAATTAAAAAGGGCTTAGAAGGAATCGAGTCAAATCCGGAGAAAGTGATTCTTATAGAAACTTGGATTAAGGATCATATCTTTAGTTTTATTGATAAAAATCATTCGAAAATAGGATTGCTTGTAAAAGAAAATTTAGAAAAACTAGATGATAAAACACTTATCGAAATGGTTGAAACAAACGTTGGAAAAGACCTGCAATGGATTCGTGTCAATGGGGCTGTGTGTGGTTTTTTAATCGGGATTGTATTAGTTGGTATTAAAGCCTTTTTTTAGATCTTACTGAAAAAGCTACCCTTAGAGGGTAGCTTTTTTGAATATGAATTTCTAACTTGTCCTCTTGAACCCAAAGTTATTTTTCAGAGTCTTCCTGCATAATTAGTACTGTAGTCATAATTTTTAAAGTAAAAAGGGAGGCTGGAAAATGGGAATAAGGTTGATTAAAATTTCTGTTGTGTATTTTGTTATTGGGGTTTGCATGGGTATGTATATGTCAATGACGCATAGTTTCGACTTCACTCCTGTACATGCCCATATTAATTTATTAGGTTGGCTTACTTTGGCTGTTGCTGGTCTCATTTATGTTGCTTTTCCAAACGCAGCAGAAACAACACTCGCTAAGGTTCACTTCTGGATTCATAATATTTCTCTACCCATTATGATGATAGGACTCGCATTTTATGTTTCCGGGACGGAAAGTGCAGAGCCCGCGATAGCTACTGGCGGTACATTATTGGTCTTAGGTATCATTGTCTATGCAATTAATATCCTAAAAAATGTTAAGAGTTAAATTGCACTTTTAGTCTTTTCATATATTCATCAAAACTTGTCCAAACAAAAGACGCCAGTGGCGTCTTTTTATTTCTACCGATATATTTCTAAGAATTTCTTTCTTAGTTTGGCTTTTTCTTCATCAGTTTTCCTGTAATCGAAATTATAAATAGCCCCTTCCCAATCTCCATACATTGGGTTTGGAAATAGAATAAACTTTTTACCGAATTCCTCCTGATACTTGTCCACTGCTTGATTTCTTCCCGAGACCGATAAGCCCTCAAACCCCCTAAAATCTCCAAGATTATCTCCAAAAAACAGAAGGATATCATGTGTTCTTGCTACTTGCTCGCGGCGCTCTTCTTTCCCTTTTTCACCAGGCTGCAGTAATAATACGTGAGCTGCATCTGCTTGTGGTGCACTCACTTTCTGCAGATTTCTTATTGTTATGTCTTTTTGTGATTCATAACGATTAGAAATATAATAAATTGCCACCCCCAATGAATTTGCGTAATGTAAAAATTCAATTGCCCCGGGAAGTGGCTTTGCTTCAGCTCTATTGAACCATTCATCCCATTTAAAAGGAAGCCTTTTCCCTGCAACCACATACCAAGCTTGATGTGGGCTATTATTTAAAATCGTCTCATCGATATCGAGGACAATTGCCGGCTTTAAGCTTTCCTTTCCCCTTTCTTTACTCAAAATTTGGTCTAATCTCATTTTACCAATATTATAGCCTTGATAATATAACCCCTTTGCTTCCCCGGCGCTTTGAAACCAAAGGACAGACATCGTATTCTGCTCAGACAAGTTAGCTGTTGTTTCTGCCTTTGGGTGAACATTCTGAAAGGATATTGTAAAAAAAATAAGCATGATCAGGACAGTAATTCTCCTCGCGAACAAAACACATACCCCCTTAAATTAATAAACTTAGTATGTGAAATTAGTAAAGATCTCAAACCATCTTTTGGTTATGTTTCTTTTTACTTTACTTCTTTTCGTTGATTCGATATATTTTACTTATCATCCGATAAGTAAAATAATAGAAAGGATTTTATTCAATGGTAAAAGCAGATAAGCAAATAGAAGCTGCGAGTTACAAAGAAACATACCAAACAATTATTAATACGGCTCAGCGTTTGTTCATGGAGTTAGGATATCGGGCAGTATCTACCAGACAAATTGCACAATTTTGCGGTGTTACACAGCCTGCTATTTATCATTATTTTAAAAACAAACAAACTCTTTATGTAGCTGTTATTCAGCAAACTCTCCATCATACTGAATCAGACCTAAAAGCAATCTTAGGCAAATTTCCCACCTTTCAAGAAAGGCTAACTCAAATCGCAATCTATATGATGATTCATTTTGAAATGGATCTGGAACAAATGTTTCATGATATATCACATGAATTAGGCCCTGATAACCAACAACTCATTCATCAAAGGTGGATTGAAAGTTTTTTTATGCCGATTGTAACTATGATTAATGATGGAATCTTAAATGAAGAAATTAAAAATCTAGAATCGCTTAATACAAACTCTACCGAGCTAGCTTATTTAATTTTAAATGTAATTAAAGCAAATCTACAAACTGAGATTACCGAAGCATTAACCCAAGAAGAACGGAAGATAATAGCTGAGAAAAAAGCCAAATTAATGGTTGCAATTTTTATTAATGGAATAAGAGGATAATCTTTTTTTGTCCACGACTTATCAATTGATAAGTAAATAAGATTGGAGTTGAACAACATGAAGAATAAATGGTTAAAAATATATGGCAACACTGTAAGCGGAAAGAAAGGCAGATGGGTTGTTATTTTTACATGGTTATTATTTGCTGCCGTTTTAAATATGACCCTACCACAAGCAAATACCCAAAAGAATGAGATGGCCGCTAATTTAGAATCAACTTCTCCATCACAGCAAGCAAAAAAAGTAGCAGACATGGAATTCCCGGCAACTTCTGGCATTCCTGCCTTGTTAACCTGGTATAAATCAACTGGATTGACAAATGAAGACCTTTCACTCATTCAAAAATATTCAATGGAATTAGATAAAAATCCCGTAAGCTCCCAGGATTCCGTCGTGCCATTTTATCAATTCCCGCTTCCCGTTCTTAAGCAACAACTTTCACAGGATGGCACTACGTTAATTTTACCTGTTACTTTTAAAAAGGGTACAGACAAGGAGATTGTCGCAGACGGATTATCAGCATTTAAAGAAAAAGCCGAGTCCATTTTCCCACAAAATCCAAATAAAGCAAAAATTGCTGATAAGGATAAATTATTATTAAGAATCACTGGACCAGCCGGTATATCAACAGATGCAACTGCCTTATTTAGTCAAGGGGACCTTTCCTTATTGTTTGGCACGGTAGCAATCGTTCTTATCCTATTATTATTAATATATCGCTCTCCTATTTTAGCTTTGATCCCATTGTTAGGCGTAGGAATTGCCTACGGTGTTATTAATCCAATCCTTGGGGGAATCGCAAAGGCTGGCTGGATTGAGTTTGACTCACAGGCCCTTTCGATTATGACTGTACTTCTCTTCGGAGCGGGAACGGATTATTGCTTATTCCTAATCTCTCAGTTTAGAAATCATTTATTGGAAGAGAAAGATAAGTTAATTGCCATGAAGCTTTCTCTCAAAGGCGCATCAGGTGCGATTGCGATGAGTGGTCTAACTGTCGTATTTTCGTTATTAATGCTATTACTATCCAAATACGGTGCGATTCACCGCTTTGCCATTCCATTTAGTCTTTCTATTCTCATTATGATGTTGGCAAGTCTAACACTAATTCCCGCACTTCTAAGTATTATTGGGAGAGCCTCCTTTTATCCGTTTCTGCCACGGACACGGGAAATGCAGGAGGAACGGGCCCAAAAGAAAGGGAAAACCTTACTTCCTCCAAAAAATAAACAGGGGATTGGTTTTCGGCTAGGAAACCTTATTGTTAAAAAACCAATCCATCTGATGGTATTCACGTTATTATTTTTAGGTATTTTTGCCTTTTTCTCAGCCAAAATCGTCTATACCTATGATACTTTGTCTGCTTTTCCAAAAGATATGCCATCTAGAGAGGGCTTCAATATCATTTCAGAACACTTTAATCCTGGCGAACTTGCACCTGTGCAAGTCATCGTTCAAACCGATGGGAAAACAAACACGGTAAAGAATGATTTAGGCAAACTTACTTATGTAGATCTTGTTTCAGAGGGAAAACAAGGTGCCAAAAATATAAATATTATTAGCTATAATGTTGAGATGAATATTAACCCTTATTCCAATAAAGCAATGGCTCATATACCGGAACTTCGCAAAACAGTGAAAAACAGCTTAAAAAGTGCCGGCATTACTAATGCTTCTCAAAAGGTTTGGATTGGGGGCCTAACGGCTGAACAATACGATACTGAGCAAACAACCAATCAGGATAGCAAAATCATCATCCCGATTGTCCTTAGTATCATTGCAGTTTTATTGCTTGTATATCTTCGTTCAATTACAGCAACTGCCTATTTAATTGGAACAGTTTTATTATCATACTTTAGTGCACTTGGACTTGGCTGGGTTCTCCTTCATTATATTTTCGGGGTTGAGGCAATCCAAGGATTTATTCCGCTTTATGCCTTTGTATTTATTGTTGCATTAGGTGAAGACTATAATATCTTTATGATTTCAAGCATTTGGAAAAAAAGCAAGCGGCTGCCACTATTTCAAGCAATTAAAGAAGGAGTAGCTGAATCTGGGTCGGTTATTACTTCAGCTGGACTGATTCTTGCCGGAACCTTTGCCATATTAACCACCTTGCCAATTCAAGTACTTGTTCATTTTGGAACGATTACTGCTATCGGTGTGTTATTAGATACCTTCATCGTCCGCCCATTACTTGTACCATCGATTACAGTCTTACTCGGGAAATGGGCCTTCTGGCCTTCCAAAAAGCATTTTGCGGATGGAGAACGTACTACAGCAAATGAATAATACCAACGAAAAAGCAGTGGGCCCCCCCACTGCTTTTTCTTCTAGATATTTATTTAACTAACACGTTCTTCCGCGTTATTTTGGACTGTACCTCGTTTATGGAATCCTTTTGCATAATAAACTGTAACCAAGAAAACCAGGAATAAAGGTCCAATGACTAACGCAATCCTTGTATCTGGATTATAAGCCATTAGTCCAATGACAAAAGCTAAGAAGGCTAATGAAATATAAGAAGTTAAAGGAAAAAGCGGCATCTTATATTTCAGCACTTTTACCTCGGTCGGTTTTAAGGATTTACGATAGCTAATTTGCGATAAGAGAATGATTCCCCACGTCCAGATTGCTCCAAAGGTTGCAATGCTCGTGACCCATGTAAAAACTTTTGCAGGAACAATATAATTTAAGACAACACCGATCAATAACGCACCAGCAGAAGCTACAACTGCTCCCCCTGGAACACCGCTTTTTGTTACTTTTGCAAAATTCTGTGGTGCCTCACCGTGTTGTGCAAGGTTAAATAACATCCGTGCCGTACTAAAAATACCACTGTTACAGGATGAAAGTGCTGCTGTTAGCACGACGAAGTTAATAATACCTGCTGCTCCCGGTATTCCAATTTGTTCAAAAGTAAGTACAAATGGGCTTCCTTTTGTACCAATTTCCTGCCATGGATAGATGGACATAATAACGAATAAAGCCCCCACGTAAAAAATAAGAATACGCCAGAAAACAGAATCTATTGCTCTTGCAAGTGATTTTTCAGGATTTTTAACCTCTCCTGCTGTAACCCCAATCATTTCAATTCCCAGGTATGCAAACATGACCATTTGTAAAGATAATAAAACGCCTTTCATTCCATTAGGGAATAGCCCGCCATGTTCCCATAAATTCTTAATTCCTGTAGCGATACCACCGTTCCCAAAGCCAAAGAAAATCATGCCAATACCGATAGCAATCATCGCAACAATTGTTACAATTTTAATTAGCGCAAACCAAAACTCTAATTCACCATATGCTTTTACAGCAAGGAAATTGACTGTTGCCATAATCACAAGTGCTGATAGTGCCCAGATCCAACGGGGAACATCGGGATACCAATACTCCATGTAAATTCCTACAGCTGTAATCTCAGCCATACAGGTTACAACCCATAAAAACCAATAATTCCAGCCTGTTATGTACCCAGCAAGTGGTCCTAAATAATCACGTGCGTATTTACTAAAAGAACCTGATACTGGTTTTTGAATCGCCATTTCTCCGAGCGCTCGCATAATAAAAAACATAATTAGTCCGGCAATTGCATATCCAATCAAAATACCTGGTCCTGCCATTTTAATGGCTGTTGCAGAACCAAGAAATAGTCCCACCCCGATGGCTGCCCCTAAAGACATCAAGGTGATATGCCTTTCTTCTAAACCTCGATGCAACTCTTTCCCATGAGTGTTTTTACTCATATAAATCCCCCTTTATGAATAAACTTCAACATCTCTCATCCCAATGAAATAATTTCGTCACTCTATTAATATAGCAATGTTAGTCTTCACTTTTAAGCTTTTTAATACTAATTCCTCCTTTTTACCCAATGATAACGCTTTCAAATGGGGAGTTATTAAAATATTTACCCTTTTAGGACTAATCGAAATCATTTTAACATTATTATATATGAATTATTTTGTTAAAATACATGAAATTATTTTATATTTTTTGTAAAATTAAACAAAGACAATTTTTACCTTAATAACAATATCAACGAGCTTTATATATTAACCTGGGGGTAATCATTTTGAATACTAGACTACATGATCCATTTAAGACAGCCTTTGATAGCTTAGATGAATTTGCCGACCTTATTAGTCAGGTACTAATGTGCCCAATTACCATTGAGGATGCCAACCACCGTCTGCTTGCCTATAGTACACATGATGAACGTACCGATCCTGCACGAATTTCTACCATCATTGGCCGCCGGGTACCGGAAAAAGTCATTAATCAGTTATGGAAAGAAGGAACGATTCCTGCTTTACTTAAGACCCAAGACCCAATACGTGTTAAAAACATGAATGATATCGGACTTAATCATAGAGTTGCTATCTCAATTTGGAAACAAGATGAAGTGATTGGATTTATTTGGGCTATCGAAATTGATAAATTATTAACTGAAGAAGATTTCATCCTGTTAAAGAAAGCAGCCGATGCGGCTAAAAATAAACTATTGCAGCTGCAGACGCGGAAAAATAAAAAAGAAGAACGTTCACAAGAATTTTTTTGGAAACTATTAACGGGCCATTTAAAAACAACAGAAGAGATTGTTGACCACTTCCATTCTTTGCAGATAACACCGCCAGCTTCATTTGCGGTTCTTGTTTTTCAGTTTCAGGAAAACATTTCGAATAAAGTAGAGCAATCCATCTCTTATCTTTTAAAAACAAATCAAAGGATAAAAATTACTCTCTACACAATTGACTGTAATCAGTTAATTCTATTAGTATCAGCAACAAATCTTGAGAGCCCTTTCAATGATCTTGATCAGTTTGCAAAATACTTTGTCTTACAAATGAGGGAAAGGTATGGAATTAAGGGAATTAAACCTGGTTATAGCAGTATTTTTGAGGACCATCAAAAAACCAACAAAGCCTATAAGGAATCACTTTCGGTTTTATCAATTAAAGAAAAATTCCCTTTGGACACAAACGATATTTTTAATTATCAAAAACTTGGAATCTATCAAATTTTAGATATGATTTTAGAAAAAAGACAAACCGATGCCTATGAAAATTATTCCTTGAAACGACTGCATGAATATGACGAAAAACACAACAGCAATTTAATTGAAACATTGGAGGTTTTTTTAAATAAAGATAACAACATTAATGACGCCGCTAAAGAATTAAATGTTCATGCGAACACATTAAATTATCGTCTTAAACGAATCACCGAAATTGGTGAGGTGAATTTCAAGGATCCCAATCAAAAAATGGTTCTCTACCTAGATTTAAAGCTCGAAAAATATCAGCGGATCTGAACGTTTTGTGAAAATCTCCAAAAAGAATGAAAATCTTTCTCTTTTCTAAACAAAGAAATTCTCTGGCAAACATTCTATACTTTAGCCATAGCAAAACACTTTAATGTAACTAGGGGAGGAAATAAGATTATGTTTATAGGTGTACCTAAAGAAATTAAGAATAATGAAAACCGTGTAGCACTAACTCCGGCAGGTGTTGTTTCATTTCTAACGGCTGGTCACTCTGTGTTAGTGGAAAAGGACGCTGGAATTGGAAGCGGTTTCACTAATGAAGATTATGCTAAAGCTGGTGCTGAGATTGTAGATAGCGCTGAACAGGTATGGACACGAGCAGATATGATTATGAAGGTGAAAGAGCCTCTTTCAAGTGAATATAAATACTTCCGCCAAGGGTTAATTTTATTTACTTACTTACACTTAGCTGCAGAGCCGGAGTTAGCAGAAGCTCTTAAAGATAAAGGTGTTATCGCAGTTGCTTATGAAACAGTTGCTGTAAACAGAACTCTTCCATTGCTTACTCCAATGAGTGAAGTTGCCGGTCGTATGGCTGCCCAAATTGGAGCGCAGTTCTTACAAAAAAATAATGGTGGTCTTGGAATTCTCCTTGCCGGTGTTCCAGGAGTTAACCGCGGAAAAGTTACCATTGTCGGTGGTGGAATTGTTGGTACCAATGCAGCTAAAATGGCGATTGGTTTAGGTGCAGACGTGACAATTATTGACCTAAGCGCAGACCGTCTCCGTCAGTTAGACGATATTTTTGGAAACCAAATTAAAACATTAATGTCCAATCCTTTCAATATTGCTGAAGCAGTGGCAGAAGCCGATCTTCTCATTGGTGCCGTTCTAATCCCAGGTGCAAAGGCTCCGAAGCTAATTTCAGAAGAAATGGTGAAATCAATGAAACCTGGTTCAGTGATCGTCGATGTTGCGATTGACCAAGGTGGAATTGTGGAAACAATCGACCATGTAACCACACATGACAATCCAACATTTATTAAACATGGTGTTGTACACTATTCTGTTGCAAATATGCCTGGGGCTGTTCCAAGAACTTCAACTATGGCACTAACGAATGTTACCGTTCCATATGCATTGCAAATTGCAAATAAAGGGGTTTACAAAGCCATTTCTGAAAATGCTGCATTATATCTTGGCGTTAACGTGGCCAACGGAGAAATCACTTATGAAGCAGTAGCAAAAGATCTTGGATATAACTATGTAACAGTAGAAAAGGCATTAGAAAAAGAACTTGCAACTTTATAGTTGCTCTCTTCCCCTCAAGAAAGCTTGAGGGGATTTTTGATTATGGGGGATGGTAAACATTGAATCAATTAGGTTACCGCGATACATGGGCAGAAATTTCACTAGATCATATTAAAAATAATTATCTTCAGTTTAGGCAGTTTGTTCAGCCTCAAGCAAAAATCATGGCAGTGGTTAAAGCGGATGGATACGGGCACGGGGCATTTGAAATTGCCAAAACAGTGTTGGAGGCTGGGGCAAATTACTTAGCGGTGGCCCTTTTAGATGAGGCAATTGAACTTAGATTGTCAGGGATAACCCACCCTATACTTGTACTCGGGTATACTCCGACACGCTCGGTTAGGGCCGCAATTATAGAGAATATTTCATTAACCGTCTTTGATCATGAAGTATTAGATGAAATCATTTTTCAATCGGAGCGTTTACGCAAAAAGGCTATTATTCATTTAAAAATTGATACTGGTATGTCCAGGATAGGTGTTTCTACCCCTAATGATGCATTGATTCTTGCGAAAAAGGCTTCTAACGCAGCACATGTATATCTTGAGGGGATTTTTACGCATTTTGCCAATGCTGATGATAAAAATAGTGCACCCACTTATTCACAGTTTAAAAAATTCCAAGCAATTGCGGAGTATTTGGAGGATCATTGCGTTTATATTCCAATCAAGCATTGCTGCAACAGTGCCGCAACAATGAAATTTCCAGATATGCATCTTGACATGGTTCGCATTGGAGTTGCCTTGTATGGTTTATATCCGGATGCTTTGTTAAAAAACCACTCCATTAAGCTTCAGCAGGCGATGAACTTCAAAACGAAAATTGCAGCGATAAAAAAAGTGGCAGCTTCGCAGGCAATCAGCTACGGGTGGACTTGGAAGCCGGAAAGAGAAAGTCTGATCGCCACCCTTCCGCTTGGGTATGCTGACGGCCTTTCCCGCCTCCTATCAAACCGCGGGAAGGTATTAATCCATGGGCACAAATCGGCTATTGCCGGAAGGGTGTGCATGGATCAAACAATGATTGATATTACGGATATACAGAATTGTTCTGTTGGTGATGTAGTTACCATATTTGGAGAAAGCCGCTCTTCATTTCAGTCCGTGGACCAAATTGCCCATTTAATGGGCACCATCAATTATGAGGTTGTTTGTTTAATTGGGAAAAGAGTTCCCCGAGTGTATGAAAACTACAGTGAAAGTATCAAACTTCCTGGAAAATTGCAAAGTAACTTGTTTACATAAAAACAAAGGCAGCTATCTAGGTAGCTGCCTTCCTATCGTCGCACCGAAATTATTTCTCCAATCACATTAGGTCTGCCCATTGAATAGTATTCAACTGGAAATTTTTTAATAGCTTCTAATTGAAAGCAATTTCTCCCGTCAAAGATAACGGGTTCTTTCATTATCTCATGGAAGAGATTTAACGGAACATTTTTAATTTCTTCCCACTCAGTTACAATAAACGTAAGGTCAGCATTCATTAGAGCTTGTTCAACCGTTTCTGCATATGAAATTAGCTCTCCTAATACCTTTTTTGCATTTGGAATTGATACAGGGTCATAGGCAATTACTGTCGCCCCTTCATGAACTAGATGCCTTGCTAGCTTAATCGAAACGGCTTCCCTGATATCGTCTGTATTAGGTTTAAATGAAAGGCCCAGTAATGCAACTTTTTTTCCATGTAAACTTTGAAATCGGTTTAGGGCCTTTTCCACTAGTTTAAGTTCCTGTCTTTTATTAACTTCAATAACCTCCTCAATGAGGTTAAAGGCTTCTCCTGCATCATTCCCCATTTGAACGAGTGCGTGGGTATCTTTCGGCAGGCATGAGCCGCCAAATCCTAATCCAGCCCTAAGAAATGCTGAACCGATCCTAGAATCCATCCCCATTCCAAATGATACGTCTTCAATATTTGCGCCCATCTGTTCACAAATACTTGCAAGTGCATTCACGTAACTAATTTTTAAAGCTAAGAATGAATTTGATGCTACCTTTATTAACTCAGCACTATTCATATCCGTTTTAAAAATGGGAATACCAAACGGCTGATATAATTCTTCCAACAAATTTAGAGCTTCCTTACTATCAGATCCAATAATTATCCGATCCCCGTGAAAAGTATCATAAATCGCCGACCCCTGGCTAATAAATTCAGGATTAGCAACGACTTGAAATTTAAGACTTGTTTGTATTTCCGATTGAATCCAATTCTTAACTTTTGCATTTGTTCCCACTGGTACTGTACTTTTCGTAACGATAATAACGTTATTCCGCTTTAATGACCTGCCGATTTCTTTTGAAATCTGTTCAATATACTGTAAATCAAGAGTGCCGTTTTCATTTTGGGGCGTTCCTACTGTAATCATGATAACTTCAGCATCTTCAAAACCGACAGAGGGGCTAGTTGTAAACCGTAACCGCCCCTCCTCCATATTTTTCAACATTAGTTCGTTTAATCCCGGCTCATAAATTGGCGGATACCCATTGTTTAAAGTACTTACTTTATGTTGGTCCCGGTCTACGCAAATCACATCATGGCCGATGTCTGCTAAACAAACCCCTGTAACTAGTCCAACGTATCCTGTTCCAGCAATGGCTATTTTTTTCAATGAAAATTTTCCTTTCCATATTGAGTATTTCCTATTTATTACTACTCAGTTTATTTTACCGTCCATTTATATAAAATTATTTCATGATAAACCGGGTCAAAAAGCTCGTTGGAATGAAAAGTTGCTATCTTTTTGATTTTCCCATCTATTGAAATACCTTGTGACCTAAATCCTTGAATTACTTTATCAGTAAGTAGTACTGTCCTGCCTTGGAAATATTTCGCATCATACCGGAAATATTGATAGGTTTCTATCCTTTTGTGTGTGTATGGAACATCTAAATACTGAAGCACCCTCGTTTCTTCCCATGTGTAGAGTATAACAGGCACATTCATTTTTTGAATATATGCATTCATTTGATAAACAGCTGGAGGTTCTTTAGCTTCCGCCTTTAATAGGGTTACATTTTGATTTAGCTGATGGCCTAGGAGGAAAATACTGAGTCCCATTACTAAAAAAGGAATTCTTCCTGAAAAAAGATGTATACACAGGAAAAATATCAACAAGGCCGCTAGCGGGAGCGCATGCCTAGCTTTTTCTACATTTTGCGCCAATAGTGCCCAACCAAAATAACTGCTAAACAATAGATAGAAAAGGCTCATAAATGGCCATCTTTTTTTTGTTTTTTTGAACGCTCTGAAAAATATATAAATGAGAAAGGAAATATAAATGACAGCACTAAGCACAGATTCCGTTGCACTCCCCGTCCATAGGATATTCTTTGAGGAAAAAGTTATAAGTCTATCAACAAAACCAATATCAGCTGCATCTACCGTTCCTCCCCAATCACTGAAGTGACCACTGGTAAACGCCAAAGAAAGCTTAATAAAACCGATGATACTCCCCTCAGAAATGACAAGACCCATTACCCATATAGCTTGAAAGATGATCCCGGAGATTAAGTAAAATATTATCTCTTTGATTTTTAATCCATCTCTTTTTACTTTCCAATAAAACAGAACGATTATCCCGATAGCAAAGGGCATGTAGGAAAGGCGAATTCCTAGCATAAGACTCAAAAAACCTAATGGTAATAAGATTGCTCTTGAATTCTTTCTGTTTAAAGCAAAAAAAAGGCTCCATAAATACCACCAAAAAGCTGCTAGAGCTGCTCCTTCTGACATCGGCTGATTAACCATAATAACACTGTAGGTTGCTGAATAAATAAGTGCTGTAGATAAACTAGCAAATGATCTCTGTACGAATCTTCCGGACAACTTATATATGGGAAACACAGAACTAGCATAACAAAAGATATTAAAAATCGTTAATGACTTTGATGGGTCCATCACAAACATATGAATGAATTTTCCTCCTAAAATAAAAAACGGATATCCGGGGAAGTGCGGCTGCATAGCCATTAAATCATAGCGCTTAACGGCAAGTGCAAAATCCACCTGATCCCAAGAGGAGGTATATGGATTAATAAAATACAGTTGAGATATAAAAACAATAATTATAGCTGCAGCACTTATCACTATTAAAAAGGTATTTTTCAAATCTCTTTTGAACAATAACTATCCACCACCTGGTCTAGAGAAAAAGTACAAGGCCGCGGCCTTGTACTTTAAATGTTGAAAAATTTATTTCATTTGTGTCTTAAGAATTTTACTTGTCTCTGAATTCGTTTTATTAGTTACCTTTCTTCCTGCAGGTTTGGAAGAGGTTAACAATAATATTGCGACAAAGTATCCGATATAAGCCAGTACTTCTTCAATAGAGGGCATGGATGAATAGCCGAACAATGCTTTTAGAAATACTCCAATATCCCCAGATAATAGCGGAGCCGAACCAGTATCACGAAGATAATGTGTGTAATCAATCGGATGCTCCGGCAGGAACCATGTAAGATCATAAACATGTGGAAGAACACTGCCAATGATATTAAGGTCCTGCATCATTGAAATCGCTTGTACTAGTAGTCCTGCAGATATAAGAATAATAAATGCACCGGTCAACTTGAAGAAAGTGCTCAAAGGAATCCGCATCGTTCCTTTAAAGAACAAATATGAGACAATAATTGCTATGGCTACACCAGTAAGCGCGCCCCATCCCTGCATGGCTGCGCCGATGTTTCCACCGGTGATTGCGGCAAAAAAGAATACGGTTTCTACTCCTTCACGAAGGACGACTAAAAAAGAATGGATTACCATTCCCACTACATTCCCAGTGGATATAAACTTATTCATCTTCCCTTCCATGTTTCCTTTTAAATCACGGCTGTGACTAGCCATCCAGAAGACCATTTGGGTTAATAATACGGTCGAAACGAGCATAATGCCTATTTTCAAGTACATTTCGCTTCCCATTGCCGCAAATCCTGTAAAAACAATTTGAAAAAGGAGGGCTACCCCGACACTTGCCAAAACTGCCAAGCCCGCTCCTAACCAAACATATTTATTGTACTGCTTATGGTCCACTCTTTTTAGATAGGTAGTTATTATCCCAACAATCAATAATGCCTCTAACACTTCACGGAATGTGATTAATAGAGCCTGGATTTCCATAGCCGAGTCCCCTCCCCAATGGTGTTGTTACCTAATTTCTATTCCTTCTTCTGCGGATAACAATGATAATTACCGCTATTATTATCCCTGCAATTAATACAAGCGGTACCCAGTTTCGGATATTCGAAATATCCGTCCAGTCTTTTTTTTCAGTCCCGGATTCTATAGCACTCTCAGAAAAATGCCCAACTTCCAGGCTTTTTATGTTGAATTCAGTTTTTAATGAGTTTAGAATCTCGTCTTTATTTTTCTTAAATTCATCTAAATTCGCTTCTTTTTTCCCGACACCAAACAATCCCGGATTCCCTAATGCTTCAAGTGCCTGATCAAAATCCGCTCTGATTTTCTTATCATTCTCAGGTTTTTCAGCTTCCACTTTAGGTGACAACGCATCGTATGTAGCAAAGGCTTTAGCTAGGAGCCTTTTCGTTGTGTCATATTCAGCAAAGCCCTTTTCAATACTCTCTAGACGCCTGGCGATATTTAAAACCAGTAGTTTTTGCATATTGTTAATAGTAGCTTCCTTGTCCTTATCTTTTAGGTTGCTCAGAATTAGCTTAGCAGGCTCTAGGCCCATATGCATATCAATCTCTTCTTTAACAGTTTCAAAGTTTTTTTGGGCAGAATTGTAATTGGGAGGATTCTCATCAAGCTTCACTACCATTTCTTTGTAGACCTCAGCTACCTTCTCCTCATTCGGGTCACCATAGGAGTAGGCAAAAGCACTACTTAGAGGAGTGCTGTAAAAAATTAATGCAAAAGTAAAAAATAATCCAAAAAATCTTTTCATTAAGAATTTCCCTCCTACATGGATAATGATAATGATTATCATCCTCGCTGTCAATGCAAGGATTTAGAATTTCACTTATTTATCATATTTATCTTACTTATTAATCTCCCTTGCTTTCAAGAGGTGTAATTCCCTGTCTCTTTCACCAGTTATTTCCCTATTATCGATCACCCTTTTCACTGGCCTTCTCATTTCTTTTAAAATGGCAGGTAAGACCGATGTCATATAACTACGAAACTTGATAAATGATTCACCAGCTTTACGGACCTGATATCGAATTGGGATTTCTTTCATCCGAAAGCCTTTTCTGATGAGATTTAGTGTGACAACTTGTGCATAATTGTAATCATGGACAATTTCAGCTTCTTCCATCGCTTGTCTAGAAAAAGCTCTCATCCCAGACTGTCCGTCATAAATCCATTTTCTTAGCAAAAGAGCTTGAAGAAATGTAAAACAATAATTGCCGATTCTCCTGTTCCATTGCATTCCATCAATAGTTCCAAGGAAACGGGAACCCATTACATAATCAGCTGTTCCCATTAAGATGGGTGAGACAATATCAGGAATCTGCTCAGCAGGGTATTCATTATCGGCATCAATCATGACTCCAATATCAGCTCCATTTAGAACACAAAGCTCCAGCCCTTTGCGAACAGCCGCACCTAATCCCTGATTTTCAGCAAAGGTATGGACATAGTCTGCTCCAGCTTTCCAAGATTGCTCTACCGTTCGATCATTTGATCCATCATTTATGACCAGAACCTCTACCTTCACCTTTGGGTTGAAATCTCGCGGTATTTTTTGAATAACTTGGGCAATCGACTCTTCTTCATTAAAAGCTGGAAGAAAAACAATTACTTTTTGCTGCTCCATTGATTAAACATCCTTCCTTACTGCGTCTATTAATACTGGTCCACGGCTGTGACTAGGATATGGTGCCCCTAACAAATAGGAAATCGTTGAAGCGAGGGAAACTAAACTATGCTTTTCCTCCACACTTTTTCCTTGTTCAATGGCCGAACCATACATAAAAAACGGTACGAATCTTTCACCTTCATCGAGGTGGCCATGTCCGCCAATCCCATCTGCTTGACCATGGTCAGCACAAACAATAAACGTATAATTTTCAAGCTTACCTCTCGCTTTTAACCACTCGAAATATTCTTTAACTAAAGCGTCAGCCTCTTCAATTTTTTGGATATATTCGTCATATAATACTCCACGGCTATGTCCGGTTTGATCTGTGCTTATTAATTGCACAATTTGCAAATCGGGATCTTGTTCTTCCATGATATTTTTCGCACGATCAATAATTTTACGATCGACTACATTATTGTGCATTACCGCTGTAAATGTCTCTACGTCCTTTCCAAAGGAATCAACGAGATGGGCGACGGCTAATAATGAACCCTTTTTCCCTACTTTTCTTAAAGTGTCGAATACACTCTCAACTTTAATACCCTGCTTCCAAACCATATTCGACTTGATTCCATGTTCAAATGGGTAAGTCCCTGAAAACATTGATGAAAAACAAACAACGGTTCTTGCCGGATACACGGTTTCCATTCGAGTATAGTCTGTTCCATTTTTTCTCAAATAATCGAGAAATGGAGTGTTCGCTTCTTCAAAACGCTCTTTCCTCATTCCGTCAATGACCATAACAATAACTTTCTTATTTATTGCATCTGTCCGCTCTTCAACATTAGAAGTAAAGGAAGGGATAATCTTCGGCTTCCAATCGAACAGATTTTTATGGAGAATCCAAGCAAATAATAGGATCGCTAAATAAAAGAAAACGATGACTCCTATTTCACTGCCCGACCAGGTTTGCTTCTCAATTGTCAAATTCCAAAGTGATAATAACAAAAGAAACTTAGGCAGTTGTTCTTGGGCATTCCCACTTGTGGAATCACTATTTTTTAAAACGAGCTTCCAGAACCGGGTAAAATTCAGCCATGAGGTACCAATTCGCAAATGATAATAAAATGTACCCCAAAAAAAGACTGTAAAAAAGAAATATAAACCGATGCCGGTAAAAAGCAAACTAAGATTCACATGATCCCAAATGATAAGATAGGCTGTAAATGGGATCCATAAATAATTCCTAAGAAATAACGGAAAATCGTAGAGATAGTAAATAATTAATAGAGGTAAGATGGCTAATAACCCTAAGAGTAGACCTAAACTAGAAGAAGGGGACCCCAACTTAGATAGGGAATAAATCAGCATGGTACCAATTGTAAATATTGGAGTAAACGGCTTCCCTTCATTTAGAAGGTTCCAACACCTCGCCGCCACTTTTTCAAAAGAAGATGCTTTTTTCATTTTTGTCTTCCTCTCATTCTTAGAAACACATTTATTTGTTTAAAATTTAATGCAGGTGAAAGAATCAATAGCAGAAAACCAACGAAATAGGAAAAAATAAACTTATAGCTATGGCTAATAAGAGCAACCATATATCCATCCTTTGTTGGAAAACCAAAGCTTGTTAAAGCCGCGGTCATGACTGATTCGTATGTAGATATTCCCCCGGGTGTTATTTGAAATACTTGCCCGCCGACAGTAATAGAATTGACCCAAATGGCTTTATAAATAGAAAGACCATCGCCTAACGAAGCTGTTACTCCCCACAATACAGCGCCTTCCAAAGCCCAGCTTAATCCAATTAATAAAAAAATATAAACAAAATTCCAGCCTTTAAAGTTTGTTCTTAATAATAAGATATGCTTTTCCACAAAGAGTGGACAATATTTAAAAACTATAAATCCCCCTATTAGACTGCTTAAACCTAAAAAAAGTAAAACTCCTAAAGACAAGTGGAAGATGAACATTTTGGAAAAGGCAACCAGTCCGATAATGGAAAATAATATCAGGAACAACATATCAAGTAATCTGAGCACAACTACAGAATGGGCAGAAATATCAGGCGTTATGTTTTTTTCCTTCCACGACAACACCCCGACCCTAACCGCATCCCCAACCTTGATAGGAGTAATATGATTTACGAAAAGACTTAAGAGAATGCCTTGTAAACAGCTAATAAACTTGGCTTTCTTTCCTAGATATAATCTCCACGCCTCAGCTCTTAGCATAAATGAGGATAGATAGCTCACTGTAACAACGATGATAATTAACGGATGACTCAAGAAAAATTTTTTGAAACCATTTAAGAAGTTTTCAGCATGAAAATATCGCCAGGACAACAGGATAAAAATTCCTGCCAGGATGAATCCCATCGTTTTCACCAAACGTTTAACTGATTTCTGAAACATGCTTTTTGGCCCATTCTATCGTTTTAGCAAGTCCCTCTGAAAAAGATATGGATGGGGCGAATCCAAGCTGTTCATGTGCCTTCGTAATATCCGCCCATGTAGAATTAACATCCCCTTGGCGAAAGTCTCCTTGTTTTACCGTCACATCAGGAAAATGCTGCTTTAAATAGTCAACTAATTCTTCAATAAAAATCGGTTTACCAGACCCTATATTATAGGTTCCGACCCTTTCAGTTTGGTTAAAAGCACTTATGATCCCAGTTATACAATCATCAATATATGTATAGTCTCTAGCCGTTCTATTCCCAAACAAAGTAATTTCTTGGTTATTCAGCAAATTTTTAATAAACCCTGTAATAGCCATATCCGGTCTCCCCCACGGTCCATAAACCGTAAAAAAGCGCAGGATGGAAATTTTATAGTCAAATAATGAAGAGTAGGCATGGCAAAAGGATTCAGCCCCAAATTTAGCTGCTGCATAAGGAGATACCACATTTCCGGTTGCCATCTCTTCTTGAAGTGGAACGTTCTTTTGTTCTCCGTAAACCGATGAGGAAGAAGCAAAAATAAAATGTTTTACATTTGATTGACCCGCATATCGCAGTGCATTAATGGTGGCTTTAATATCGTAGTCAACATACTCATTCGGCGCAGCTATTGAATGTGATACACCGGGAATTGCCGCTAGGTGGATGACCATTTCCGGCTTGTAGGCAAGAAAGATTTCCTTTACTTCCGCTTCATCATTTAGAAGACTTTTTTGAAAGAAAGCGAACTCTCCTGCTTCACGTGCAAATTCCAGCTGTCGTTTTTTCCTAGCAACAGAATAGTAAGGATGCAGTTCATCGATGATTAAAACCTCATGGCCTTCCGTTAACAATTTCCTTGTAAGATGGGAGCCAATAAAACCTGCTCCTCCAGTAACAATTACTTTCAATTTATAACACCTCTAAACCTAGTTGGTCATGTACATTATTCTCTCATATCAGAGAAAAAAGGAAAAACCTTGCGTATGTTAACAAGGCTTTTCCTCTGCATTATTTCGCTTTTTCTACGATTGTATTCAGAGTGGAAATTAACTCGTTCACTTGTGCTTCACCGGCAGCTTTATCTTTAGCTTTTGCTGTTTCAACGTATTTCTGTGCCTTTTCAGTTAATGCCTTATAAGCATCTTCACCAAGAAGGGTTTTGATATCTTCACCGATGATATCGATGAATAATGCACCCTCTAAACCAGTGATAACAGCTTTATCTTCACCCAATAATTCTTTACTCTCGCCATACTCATCAATAGCAATTTTCGCAAAACCACGGACGAACGCTTTGTTAACAACAGCAGGATCTAATGCCTTTACATCAGATTCAAGATTGAATTGCTTTTCAATCAATGTAGTTTCATCAGCTGCATGTTTGCCCAAGTAACTGCTTAGAGATTGGTAAAATGCCCAGCCTTCTGCTTGCTCTACCTTAGCAAGTGCAGCGTCTTTCCCCGCTTCAGCTGAAGCCTTTGTTGCATATCCATTTGGAAGTGCACCGGTTGCTAGATAGAAGGTTTTCATTAACGTTTTGTCAACGACTTGCTTACCTAAGTTAAAGCTTAGTTGATCGTCGTTTTTAATTGCTGTTTCTATTTCGCTAAAGCCGCCAGCAATGACACTGACAAGATTTGTTCCATATGCAGCATCACGCTTTTCTACAGTTGATTTTAGAATCGCATAATATCCTTTTGCTTCTTCTAATTCAGCATTTACTTCCTCAGTTTTGCCCCATTTTTCAGTTACTTCTGTAAAATCGTGTTTAATAGATGTATAAAATACCTTTTGCATTAATTTATCAAAGAGTTGTTTGACGATTACTTTATCCATTGAACCATCTTTACCAGCTGCTAGCGCTGCAGTGATTTTTTCATCAATTGTATCTTCAAATTCTGCGTCACGTTGTTTAACTAGCTCTTTAAAATTCTTATTATATAAATCTGTTACTTTATCAAAATCAACTTCTTTTCCTTCTTTTGCCTTTTCAAGTTCTGTAGTAGCTTCAGTAAATACATCAGCATACGCTACCTTTTCTTTTTCTTCTACTTCTGCTTCTTTCTTCTCTGCTGATTTTGCTTTGCTTTCTACCTTTGGTTTACTAGGTGTTTCTTCTGCTTTTCCACAAGCTCCAAGAACTAATGAAAGGGCTGCCATTGCTGCTAGAAGTTTAAACTTGATTGACATTGTGATTTTCCCCCAGTATGTATAATTATATATTTGATAATGATTATCATTCACAATTCTGATTATAACGAGAATGATTATCAGTGTCAACTGTATTTTTATATGTAATAATATAATTACTTTTTCAACTTATACATATAAAAAAGCCATCTTGTACTACAAGATAGCTTTAACACACAATAAAAATAGACTCTTATTTCACTTTCTCATTAATGATTGCCTCAAGGTCACTCCAATTTACTATTCTCGGTAAATTTAAATGTCGATTATAGGATTGATCCCTGAGAAAAATCTTAATTGATTCGTTTAATAATGTATTTAATACCTCTGGTTTATCATCAAAGTAATAATCAAGATTTAACTTCTTAATGATTTCTACCTTTTCATGATCCTGCATTCCATAAAAGAATCGCTCATCGTGAACAGGAAAACCATTTTCTTTTAACCATTTCTTCGTTCGTTCCCCATGCTCTTTTGGTCTTGCAGTTATATAATAGATTTCATGTCCTTTCTTCTCCAGTCCTTGTAAAGTTTCAACAGCATCGGGAAAAGGCGGACAAGATGTATAATAAATTTCTTCTAAAGAACTGCGCCACATTTCATTCCCTTGTTCATCATCTAATCCAAAGGGTTCATGTATCTCAACCCGTTTTAAGTTATGAAAAACTTCGACTGGAACTTTCTGATTCAACCTTCGATTATAAATATTAAAGGCATGTTCGCGTAGATTTATTAAGGTATCATCAATATCAAAACCAAATCTCATCACAAAATTCCCTCTTTTGAATAACTCGGATATCCAATAAATTTAAAGTCTTTTCCAATTTTAATTATCGATGTATCGATTAAGTCCACTGCATCAGCCATTTTCTCCATTCCTGTCCCTTCCAAGAAAGTAGGTGCGTCCTTTCCGCCAATTAGTTTTGGTGCAAAATAGAGGATGACTTTATCAATACATTTCTTTTCAAGGAACGATGCATTTATACTTCCTCCGCCTTCAATTAACACTGAGGAGACCAGGTTCTCTCCTAATATTTGAACAACTTCTTCTGGATCAACTTTTTCCAATCCATTCGTAGCAAAAACTTTTATTCCTAAAGACTTTAATGTTTTTTCCTTTTCCTGATCATAATTCTTACTAGTAAATATCCAAGTTTCTGCAAGATTATCTGTAATTACTCTTGATTCTAAAGGAATCTTTAAAGTAGAATCCAGAATCACTCGAATTGGATTTCTCCCATTTGGAATTCTCGCCGTTAATTCAGGGTTATCTTTTATTACCGTATTGACGCCTACGAGTATCGCCATATTTTCATTTCTTAGATGATGGACATCGTTCCTGGATTCTTCCGAAGTAATCCATTTACTGTTTGATGCGTAAGTGGCTATTTTTCCATCTAAAGTAATTCCTGATTTTAAAGTCACAAATGGTTTTTTTTCGACGATGAATTTATTAAATACTTCATTCATCCGTTGGGATTCCTCTTGATGGACCCCGATTGTCACTTCGATTCCTGCATCTTTTAGTATGTTGACTCCATTCCCGGAAACAACAGGGTTCGGATCTAGTGTCGCAATAACCACTCTTTCAATACCAGCTTCTACGATTGCGACCGCACATGGGCCTGTCCTGCCATAATGGGAACATGGTTCTAACGTAACATAGATGGTCCCGCCCTTTGCTGCTTCGCCAGCCATACGAATGGCGTGAATCTCAGCATGCGGCTCTCCGGCCTTTAAATGGGCTCCTATTCCCACAACTCGGTTATCATTCACAATTACAGCCCCAACTAATGGATTGGGGTCTGTTTGGCCTTTCATTGCTTTTGCATTTTTTAGTGCTAATTCCATATAGAATTCATGATTAGTCATTTGGACCTTTCCCCTTCTCTCTTATATGTCCAGATTTATTTACTTTAGTCTGCAGATATTTTTCGTTATACTCTGATACATCTCCCCATAAAGGCTTTCTGCTTGTTACCTCTAAACCGGCATTTTTTAAAGCCTCTAACTTTTTAGGATTGTTCGTCATAAGTGTGACAGGCTTAGATCGTAAGGCTTTAAGGACCTGGATCGCATCTCCATAGTTTCTGGAATCATCTACAAAACCAAGGCCTTCATTTGCTTCAACCGTGTCATACCCGTTTTCTTGAAGAACATAGGCCATTGCCTTGCTAAATAACCCAATCCCTCTTCCTTCATGGTTTGCCAGATAAAATAGGGCTCCATTGCCATGTTCTGAGATCATTTTCATCGACTGTTTTAATTGGAAACCACAATCACAACGCTTGCTCCCAAAAATATCGCCCGTATGACAAATCGAATGAAATCTTATGATTGCATCGTCTGCATATTCAAAGTCCCCGTATACTAAAACGCTGGATTGTTGATATTCCGCTAAATTTGCTGACGATAATTTATCAATTATTCGTTCAAAATCCTCTGTAACTTCATCACAGTTTAGCCAGCAATACCATTTAAAAACTACGGTTTCTCCGTATAAATTAACTGGAAGTTTTATCGGACCTACTAAATATATCGCCCCTTTTTGTGTTTTAATTAATTGAATTTTATCTTCTAAAACAGAAAGAACATTAGGGCTGAGCGTTTGTTTCATCGGATTTATCCCCTTTTTAGCATAGTGTTTACTACATTAAACGATACATTCATGAAATAATTTCCTCACTCAATTGCGAAGAAATTAAAATAGGCTATCTTGATATTACAAGATAGCCTAAAGAAATTACAAATATTTGCGATGGACTCCTTTCCCATCATACGAAAATAACATTTTTCTGTCTTCAATCATGGATTCGATATGAACAGGTCTGCCCCAAAGCTGCTGGATATAAGGGAGAACTTTTTCCAGGTATTTAACATCTAGTTCCACTCCTTCGTACCAGTGTTTTAAGTATAGTTCGCCATTTTTTAAATAATCACCATCATTAACAGTGATGTAAGGGAAGCCTCCATTTACGCGCATATTTACTAGTTGATCACGAACTTGTTCCCATTGCTTATCAACAATTTTATAATCCCTACCTTGTTTTTGAAAAAGATACATGTCCTCGCGCATGACAAGGTCCTTATTTAGGTAATTTCGAAGGAAGGAAATATCTGATTCCACTTCTCGGACCTCAAATATCTTTTCACGCCCGGAGCCTGGTACTACTCCACGCAGTTTCATATCATCTGTTGGGTTATTATAGCGTTCTTCAATATCCTCAAAAATCTTTATTCCTAAGTAATATGGGTTGATACCTGTTTTCGATGGCTGCACAACTCCTGCATTTAATTTTGCAAACTCGATTGCTTCACCACTTGTTAAATCCATTTCTCTAAGAATTCGTTGATGCCAATAGGAGGCCCAGCCCTCGTTCATAATTTTCGTTTCAAGCTGCGGCCAGAAGTAAAGCATTTCTTCACGCATCATCGTCAAGATATCTCGTTGCCAATCGGTTAACTCTCTACTGTATGTTTCGATAAATAGTAATAAATCCTTCTCCGGCCTTGGGGGAAATCTCTTTTTCCGAGGTTGATTCGTCTCCTTTTTAT
Organism: Neobacillus drentensis NBRC 102427; assembly: GCF_001591445.1. Taxonomy (GTDB): domain Bacteria; phylum Bacillota; class Bacilli; order Bacillales; family Cytobacillaceae; genus Neobacillus; species Neobacillus drentensis. The sequence goes on from NZ_BCUX01000021.1 coordinate 58,494, forward strand.
CTTTTTCATCCAATTTCCATAGATCATCGTATGGGGTTGCTGCTAGTGGTTCATGATCTTCATCTTCCTCGTGATCTCCAATTGACCATGATAGCTTAGGTCTCATAAGTGATGGGTCAATATGTTCGTCAATGGCCAGAACTGCGTCTAGAAAGGTTTCTACCTCTTTTTTTCCGTATTGAATTTCATATTGGTGAATCCTTTCAGCGGTGGCTGACATACTTTCGACCATGTCGCGCTTTGTATTTTGAAATCGAACATTGTTTTTAAAGAAATCACAATGTGCTAACACATGGGCAACAATTAGTTTATTTTGAATGAGTGTATTGGAATCAAGTAAAAATGCATAGCAAGGATTTGAATTGATTACTAATTCATAAATTTTACTAAGCCCTAAATCATAATGAAGTTTCATTTTATGAAACTGTTTACCGAAACTCCAATGTGAAAATCGGGTCGGCATACCGTATGCACCGAATGTATAAATAATTTCTGCAGGACAAATTTCATAACGCATTGGATAAAAATCCAAACCAAAACCTGTTGCTATTTCAGTGATTTCACTAATCGCATATTCGAGTGAATTACGACCTTCCACATCCATTTTCCATTCCCCCTTTACCTCTTACCACAATGTATGAAGTAAAAAGAGGAATGATGAAACAAGATAGAAAAAACAATAGGCAAGTATGTATTTAATCAGGGACTTTTTTGGCCTCGGCAGCAAGCTTAAGTCCTACATACCGATTTCGTTTCCACTCTTTGGTAAAAATAGATAAAGGCGGATTTGTTTCACCAACGAGGTAACTAATTTCAATAGTTAGTGCAGGTCTATGGTATGTAGTGATAAACCAATCTGTGAATCCGCCGCCCACTGCGTCTTTTTCTGGTTCCGCTAATTTATAACCCGTTAATTTTGATATCTTTTTTGCAATACGTTTGTCGCGCTTCAGGTAATTGCCATTTTTGTAATTCCAAAAAATCTCTCTGCCGGCGGTATGATACGCGACGGCAATGGACGGGTTTATCTCTTTTATAAACCTCGTGAGCGAACGTACCTCTTTAGCCTCTAATGGTTTTTCTCCTTTATAAAATTTATTGCTAGGAGCAGCGGGGTTTCCGTTAAGACTTTCCCAGCCGGCAGGGTATTGTCTGTTTAGGTCTACTCCCAAGCCGTTGGACTTCCAACCTTCAAAGTTAGTTGAGCCACCATTCATTTTTACCAAAAGTTCTTGATGTTTAGGCGAAAATCTTTGTAGTTCATGCTGTTGGACAGCTACACCATCTGGATTTAACATCGGTACAAACCATAGGGATACATCATTAAGAATATGATGGGACTTGAATCCGAAAAGGCCCTTCTCATTATAAGAGGCAGCATAAGACTCGAGCATTTTCATTAACATGAGGCTTGTCAGCCACTCTCGCCCATGATGGGAACCAATCAAAACCACATTTTTCTTCCCTTTTCCAAGCTTTATTGCCCAAATATCCCGATCAAAGTGTGTGGTTCCGATGGATTTAATTTTTACTTTCCCGGGATATTTTTTTTGAATTTTTGCAAGATCGTCTTCTAACATTTCATACGTATATGGTTTATTTGCTTTGACAATTTTAGCGCTTACGACATTACTCTGTTGAAAGGTTAAAAAGAGGATGACACAAGTAAAAATTTTAATCATATGACCTCCACTTTGTTCATAGTAACAACAATATATACAGGTAAATGTTGAAAACAGCGTAATCATTGGGTGTCCAACATTTTCTGTGAAAGTTATCGTTAAAATATCATACAATAATCTCAACTCCTAATAAGGAGGAGAGATAAACAAATGAATAAAATGGATTATGATCGAGCGTTATATTATACACATCGATCCGAGTGGGATAATTTGCTGATATTAATGGTACGAACAAAAGACCAATTTTTATCAAAAAGAATTGAACAATTCCTGCATGCCTATAATTTCGAACGTGATTACAGTGTGATTGAAACCAAATTATATAATCTTTTGCGCTACATCGACCATGCGAATGAAACCGTAGAGCTTGACCCTAATGAGATACCGATGTATAGTCTTTCCTAAATGTATGGTGAATACTTCAGCCAGAGAAACTTTTATAACAGGACCAATGAATTCCACCAAAAAACACGGCTTCCAGATCGGAGGCCGTGTTTTTAAAATTTTGGGATTATTAAGCAATCGGATATTGTTGAGCGAATGGATGGATCACAATTTCATCGATGATCATATGTTTAGGGGCAGAAGCCATGTATACCACAGCATTCGCTATGTCCCCCACCTTTAGCCAGTCTTCCTTTTCAGGTAAGCCTTGAGTAGACTCTGCAAAATACGTATCGACCATGCCCGGATTGATGGTCCCTACACGAATTCCGTATTCCCTGACTTCTTGGGCAACTGAGCCGGAAAAGCCTTGAACTGCATATTTAGTTGCCGTATAGGCTGCACCATTAGGAATGGTATAACGGGCAACGTCAGATGAAATATTAATAATTGTTCCTGATTTCTGATCTTTCATATGCGGGAGTACAGCCTTTGTCGCAAGGAATACACCTTGAACATTTACTTCAAACACCTTTTTCCACTCTTCCAAGGAGACTTCCTCCGTTAATTTAAAGAAGCCTAACCCGGCGTTATTTACGAGAAGATCGATTGAACCATATGCTTCGAGTGTCTTTTTCACAACTGCCTGCATATCCTCTTCCTTGGAAACATCCGCTTGTACGGGCAGTACATTGGGGTAACCCATTTTCTTAATTTCTTCGGCTGTTTCAGATACTTGAGTAGAACTTCCGACAATTGTAAGCTTCATTCCACTTTCAGCTAATTTTACAGCAATTTCCTTCCCAATTCCTCGAGACCCGCCTGTAACAATCGCAATTTGATCTTTAAGCATAATTTTCTCTTCCCTTCATGTTAAGTTCTTGTTGTTTTTATTTGATTAAATTTCTTGAACCAATTTCATTTTACTATCCACTAACGCCATAAAATCATTCTCAATCGTTTTCAATTTTGCTTTGCTTTCTTCAAGACTTAAACTATTAACCCCAAAATAGAACTTCACTTTTGGCTCCGTTCCAGATGGTCTTAAACAAACCCATGAACCATCTGCGAAAGTATATTTTAAAACATTCGATTTTGGTAAATCCATTTTTTCTTCTCCGCTATTCGTTACACGAATGCTTGTTAAGTAATCCTCTGTTGTCGAAGTAGTCAAGTCGCCAAGACTTGTAATGGGCTCATCACGGAACGATGCTAATAATTGTTGAATAGTCTCAGCCCCTTCTTTTCCTTTTAAGGTTAAGGAACGAAGGCCTTCTTGATAATACCCGTACTTTTCAAATACCTGCATCAGTCCATCATAAAGGGACATGTCTTGTTTCTTATAAAAAGCACACACTTCTGTCGCTAAGAGAGCTGCTTGAACCGCATCCTTATCACGAGCAAAATCACCAATCAAATATCCATAGGATTCTTCATACCCAAATAAGAACTTCCGATCACCTGTTGCCTCATATTCATTGATTTTTTCAGCAATAAATTTAAATCCTGTTAAGACATCAACGGTTTCTAATCCATAAGCAGAAGCAATTTTCCTGCCAATTTCTGATGTTACAATTGTTTTTAAAACCACACCATTTTCCGGCAGATTTCCTTTTTCCTTTTTCTGAGTAAGGATATAATCAAGAAGTAATGCACCTGTTTGGTTTCCCGTGAGTACAACGTATTCTCCTTCAGGATTAAGAACAGCAATTCCTAACCGATCCGCATCAGGATCAGTCGCAATGAGCAGATCCGCCCCTACTTTTTTTCCATCGCGAATGGCTAATTCAAAGGCTGCATGCTCTTCAGGATTAGGACTTTTTACAGTTGAGAATTCCGGATCCGGAAGTTCTTGCTCTTTTACTACCGTTACATTTTTATAACCCAAGGCAGCAAGCGCAGCACGGACAGGCTTATTAGCGGTACCATGTAAAGGGGTAAAGACGATGTTAAGCTCCGTTTCTTCCGCAAGGTTTGGATTCTCTGAAATAGTTCTTAATTTTTCAATATAGGCATCATCAATTTCAGCACCGATTGTTTTAATTAATCCGGCTGCTCGTAAGTTTTCTTCACTGTCAACTTCTATTAGTAATTCATTCTCGATCTCATTTACCTTAGCAATAACTTTATCAGCACCTTCTGGCGGAAGTTGACCACCGTCTGAGCCATAAACCTTATAGCCATTATATTCAGGCGGATTATGGCTAGCGGTAATGACAATACCTGAGAAGGCATTTAAGTATCGAAGCGCAAATGATAATTCAGGGGTCGGTCTTAATTCTTCAAAGACATATGTTTGGATTCCTTTTGAAGCTAATGTTTTAGCTGCCTCCATTGCAAATTCCGGTGATTTATGACGTGAGTCAAATGCAATCACAACACCGCGTTGTTTGGCTTCAATTCCTTGGTTTTCTATGTATGAAGCTAGACCAGCTGAGGCTTTGCGCACAGTATAAAGGTTCATTCGGTTGGTTCCAACCCCGATTTCACCTCGCATACCACCCGTTCCAAATTCTAAATTTTTATAAAAAGCCTCTTCTAATTGTCTTTCATCCTTGAAAATTTCAGTTAATTGATTTTTTAATTCAGTATCTAATCCTTCAAAATCTATCCAACCTTTGGCTGTTTGTTTCCAATCCATAGAATTCCCTCCAATTTCTGTCTACTTATATTGTTTCTAATTTCATGTTTGTTACTCCTCTTAAAATCTCCTGAAATTAGCCGACAATTTTCGCAGTATTAACGAAATAGTATTTTTTCTTCCATTAACTATATTACCTTAAAATTAGTCAGTATTAGTAGAAAAAAATAAAAGGCCTGCAATTTGCAGACCGGAACTTTTTCTTCTTTATATGAGCAACTCATTATCAGCATTTGAATAAATACTTAGCATATGATTTTTAATACATCTTTCTTCTTGAAAATGTTCATATTTAAATGGAAACAATAATCCAAATTCCTGCAACGTCTCAACATTTTTATCAAATAATAAAGAGTATTGATCATCGAGTTGGGTGGCCTCGAGAATAGAGATTAGGGTTTGAATACTTGTCATTACCTGAAAGGCATCTTTTAATGTATTAAAATCTTCAGATGTATGCAAAACTTTTAACTGTTTAAATTGAAAAATCTCCTCATCGGTAAAGTAGAGAGGAAAAATATTCGAATAGATGTACCTCACCAGCCCATTTATTTCTTTTTCTTGACTTGGTGTCGAGGCAAAAACAATTTTCACTAATATAACCCACCTTTGCCATCGCTTATTTCTGTCTAATTGTATATCATTAGAATAACATAACTTAGTCGGCAGTTACGGTGGTAATTATAACCTGAAGGAGAATTAAATGCTTAAAACAACGCGAATGGGAGATTGGTTTCAATTAACAATCCCTTTTGAATGGAATGGAAAAACTGTTGCTGATATTTTTCGGAATGTTTGGGAGGCCCCCAAAAAAGTGACTCATTCTTTTAGAATGGATAATAAGGTATTAGTAAATGGTGAACCAGCTAACTGGAATACCCCACTCAGCCAGGGTTCCAAGCTACAACTTAACCTTTTTGGGGAAGAAGAATTACAAATCACACCAAACTACCTAAATGTTGATATCCTTTATGAAGACGACCATGTAATCGTTCTTAACAAACCCCCTTATATGAATACGCATCCAAATGATCCAAAAGTAGATATAAATACTCTTGTTAATGCGGTTCAATATTACATGCAAGCAAATGGGGAAATAAGAAATATACGCCAGGTTCATCGATTAGACCGCGATACCTCAGGGGCTATTCTTTTTGCTAAACATGCTTTGGCAGGCGCTATTTTAGATAATATGCTTGAAAAACGGGAGATAAAAAGAACCTACGTTGCTTTGGTTCATGGGGTGGTGAAGCAAAGCAACGGAACTATTAAAGCTGCAATTGGCCGGGACCGCCATCATGCCACAAAAAGAAGAGTTTCTCCAACAGGCCAGGACGCACTTACCCATTACATGGTATTAAAGGTAGACAAAGCCAAACAAATGTCCTATGTAAAATGTTGGCTGGATACTGGAAGAACACATCAAATCAGGGTCCATTTAAGTTATCTGGGCCATCCCCTCGTGGGAGATATTTTGTATGGCGGTAGCCCAGTGGTTAAAAGACAAGCACTCCACGCTGCCAAGCTTGAATTTATTCATCCATTTACTCAGGAAAGAATTATTTGTCATGCTCCATTTTTAGATCAACCTATTATTTTTAAAGATATCGATATTTATTCACTTTAAGTAACATCGAAAAAGCCTCCTGATTTCGGAGGCTTTTTCGATGTTTATTTATCTGTCTGTTCTTCTAAAGGATCGCATTATGAAGCTTAGCAGCAGGGCTAAAACTGCAGCCCCAATGATTGCTGGAATTATCGCAAAATCAGCAACCCTTGGCCCCCAATCACCTAGAACCGCTGTCCCAAGCCATGCCCCAACAAAACCTGCAATGACGTTACCAATGATTCCACCCGGTATATCTCTTCCAACGATAAGACCTGCTAACCATCCAATAATCCCACCAATAATTAATGCCCAAATGAAACTCATTCAGAACACTCCTTTTCAGTATTCAATTATTTTGTCTCAGGCAGTATTGGAAAAGTAACTCATTTTTCATGCTACCTGTATCATTAAAATACCCAATTTTCAATTTTATACTCAAAAAGATAAAAATCCTCTAACGTAAGCTTTATACATAAATCAATGAATTTAGGTAAAATTAAAAAAGTCTATAACATAAAAATAAACTATTCAAAACATTCTAATGTTAAGTTTTTGTAAATTTTTTATGAAGTTATTTCTTTTTTCGACATTTTTCAATAGAATTACTAGGTTGGTGTACAACACTTGTTTATATGAAAATGGGGGTAATTACATGGCAATCAAAAGAGCTGATAAATTTATGGTTTTACTTAGTCATATTTCCGCTAACCTTAAAGAAAGTGCAAATTTCTTCACAGAATACAAATTAAAAAATGTGAGTGATTTGAAAATTTTCTCAGAGAAAATGAAGGAACTTGAAACAAAAGGTGATACTTTCGTTCATGAAGTAATCAAAGAATTGAATGATGCATTTATCACTCCGATTGAACGTGAAGACATATTGAGTCTTGCCATGAGCATGGATGATGTACTCGATGGACTTGAAGGATGTGCAGCATTATTTGAAATGTACTCAATTACAAATGCTGATGACTATATGAAGAAATTTGTGGATGCCATTCAAGCCAGTGTCCATGAAATTGACAAAGCAGTTGATTTACTCTCTAATAAAAAATTACAACAAATTAGAGAACATGCGATTAAAATAAAAGATTATGAATCCAACTGTGATAATATCTTACGCCAGTCGATTAAAAATTTATTTACGGTCGAAAAGGATCCCATTCGTATTATTCAATACAAGGAAATATACGAAAATCTTGAAGATATTGCAGACTATTGCCAAACGGTTGCTAATACACTCGAAACCATTATTATGAAAAATGCTTAAGGAGCAAAAATATGAGCGTTGTATTAATTCTAACAATATTAATTGTAATTAGTGCCCTTGCATTTGACTTTATTAATGGATTCCATGATACCGCAAATGCAATTGCTACCTCTGTCTCGACAAAAGCCCTAAAACCACGCCAAGCAATCTTGTTAGCTGCGGTAATGAATTTTGTTGGGGCATTGACATTTACTGGAGTAGCAAAAACTATTTCTAAAGACATCGTAGATCCCTTCTCGCTTACCGGTGGTCATACGGGATCGATTGTTATTTTTGCGGCTTTATTATCAGCTATTATTTGGAACTTACTCACATGGTATTATGGTATTCCCAGCAGCTCTTCCCATGCAATTATCGGTTCTATTGCAGGTGCTGCCATTGCTGCCAAAGGCTTTGAAGTGATAAAATATGAAGGTTTTATAAAGATTCTTGAAGCCTTAGTTCTCTCTCCGATTTTGGCATTTACCGTTGGTTATATTGTTTACAGTATTTTTAAAATAGTTTTCAAGGACTTTAATTTAACCAAGACAAATCGAAATTTTCGTTTTATCCAAATTGCTACAGCGGCTTTACAATCCTATTCACATGGTACAAACGATGCGCAAAAATCAATGGGGATTATCACCATGGCTTTGCTAGCAAATGGTTATCTTCATCATGATGAGGTTCCTTTCTGGGTACAGCTTTCCTGTGCGATTGCAATGGGACTTGGTACATCAATTGGCGGATGGAAGATCATTAAAACAGTGGGCGGGAAAATTATGAAGATTCGCCCGATAAATGGGGTTGCAGCGGATTTAACGGGTGCAGCCATCATTTTCGGGGCCACTTACATTCACTTACCTGTTAGTACTACTCACGTTATTTCTTCAGGGATACTTGGTGTAGGTGCTTCGCATCGTCTTAAAGGAGTAAAATGGGGTACTGCTCAGCGGATGTTAATTACGTGGGTCATCACATTACCAATTACTTCCGTTTTAGCAGGTATCATTTACTTCATAATGAATATCTTCTTTTAAAAAAACAACCAGAGAGATTCTGGTTATTTTTTTTGACCCTTTTTACTGAATCTTTTTTAAGAACATCACTTCTAAATGAATGAAACCTTCATACTTTATGTAGGAGGACATGTTTTGGGGTGAGATTGTGAAGGAAAAAATTGCTGCAATGCTGCTAGGAAGTTTGCTTTTGAGCCTTGGGGTTAATGGATTCTTAGTACCCTACCACCTGCTGGATGGCGGGGTAATTGGATTAGGATTAATCATTCATTATTTTTACGGGTGGCCGACTGGTCTGAGTATTATTCTGTTAAGTCTTCCATTATATGTTCTAGCATGGATCTTTGAAAGACGTTATTTCTACTACAGTCTTCACGGACTTATCATTTCTTCTTTTTGTATTGATTTTCTTTCATTCATGAACGGAAAAATCCATATGGGTATATTACCAAGTACGATAATTGGTGGATTACTTGTCGGTATTGGCATAGGTCTTATGCTGCGTTATGAAACAAGTACGGGTGGGACAGATTTACTTGCCCAGATTTTAACTAAATTTACTTCCGTAAATGTCGGCATTATCATATTCATTATTGATGGGTTAGTGATAACGAGTGGGATTCAGGTGGTGGGATTAGAAAAGTTCTTCTATTCCCTGCTTACGATTATTTGTGTTGGATTAATGACAGCCTTAACTGTTAGTGGTGGTAATAAAAACGGAAATTTTCCCTATTATTAAATTAAAATGCTTATCACGGAATCATCAATTCTTTATTAAGGGCCTGATTAAAAATCATTCAGAAATATGAACAGACTTTCTCTATATTTGACAAAAAAAGGATCCATAGAAATGGACCCCAAGCTTATTATTATATTAAGTTTTTAACCTTATTCGTACAGCTCTCCATTGCAGCTGTAATGGCACCCCGAAATTGTTTTTCCTCAAGGGTAATAACGGCTTCAATCGTTGCACCCCCGGGAGTACACACATTATCCTTTAATTCGCCAGGATGTTTCCCAGTCTCAAGGACCATTTTTGCAGCCCCTAGTACAGCTTGAGCAGCAAGTCGATATGCCTGATCCCTAGGAATCCCCTGCCTAACCCCTCCATCTGCCATTGCTTCAATGAGCATATAAACATACGCCGGGGAAGAGCCACTGATTGCAGGTACAGCATCCATTAGTTTTTCATCTAGCCGCTCGGTCTTACTAAAGGTATGGAACAAGCGCTCCACCTCACAAATTTCAGATTCCTCGAGATAAATATTAGCACAAATTGCACTCATTCCCTCACCTACTAGTGAAGGAGTATTAGGCATGGTTCGAACGGCCTTTACTTGGAATCCAAATAATTGTTCGATATCCATTAATGAAATCCCGGCTGCAATGGTTATAATAATTGATGCTGGTTTCATATCATTTTTTATTTCTTTTATTACATTAGCATAGAGTTCAGGGTTCACTGCAAGGACGAGTATGTCTGCATATCTGGCAAGATCCCGATTATTCAATGTCGTGACAATACCGAATGTTTTCTCGATGTGCTCAATCGTTTTTTCAGTATTAGCACTAGCCATAATATTTTCTTTGGGAATCAGATGTGACTTTAAAATCCCCTCAATCATGGCTTGAGCCATTTTTCCGGCTCCAATAAAACCTATTTTCTTATTCATATTTTCTCCCCGCCTACTTATACATTTTATTCTCAAGAACAATTATATTTTCTCCGTACGTCGTTCTCCCTATTTCTTTTGTATTCTCAACCAACCTATATATATTATCACAACATTGTTTAGCACCTGTCACTAATAATGGCACCCCAATGAAGTCGATTTTTAAACCTCTTGAGAAAAATCCACCCATTGACATGGAAAAAGGTACCGTTGGTGAAGTATTAGAGAAAACAATTTTTTCATCAAATTTAAATTTTTCTTGCAGCAATAAAATCATTTCTTTTAATGCCGGAACCACATATTTGTTCCTTTTCCGTCCTATCGTGTATACAGAATGTCCCTCTTCATCAATTCCGTGCAGAATAAGTTTTCCAAAGTCTTCCTTTGTTAATTTGTTGAAATAATTGACATTTAATATTTCTTCTTTCGTAAGTTTCCGTTCAGATTGTGGTAATTGTTTTAAATGATAGGCAGCTGCTAAGGAAGTTGTATGCGTCCCACCATAATCATTATAGATATAAATCATATGTATCATCCTTTTTTTTTTACTATGAATAATATGCGCAATAAAGCAACTGCCAATTCTATTTATAGACCAATGCAAAAAAAGAAGTTTATCACAAAAGTGATAAACTCCTCTTATTTATTTATTTAAATCTTTAGGTGAAAAAGCTCCCGGTAGTAAGTCCTTCACTTTGAGTTTTAAAATATCACCCTTTAAATTTGTCAGCACAACTTCCATTTCTGCATCACAAAGCTCTGAAATCACCTGACGGCAAGCTCCACATGGAGAAACTGGTCCTTCAGTATCCGCCACTACAACGAGTGAATCAAATTGTGTAACACCCTCTGAGTACGCCTTAAACAAAGCGGTTCGCTCCGCACAGTTAGTAACGCTGTATGCCGCATTTTCGATGTTACAGCCATGAAATATCTGACCATCTTTTGATATTAGCGCAGCACCCACTTTAAAATTCGAATAAGGTACGTAGGCAAACTCTCTCGCTTTATTTGCTTCAACGATTAAACTGTTTTTTTCCATCATATTCACTCTCCACCAAGGAAATTTAATGCTGGACTAATTTTGTAATCCATTCAAATAGGATTCCGCCAAAATACACCCCGAAAATACCCATTACTCCTGATAAGACTGGGGGAGCAGGTATTGGAAGCTTTAAAAATTTAAACAACAAACCAACAATTAATCCGGCGACTAATGCCAATATTACGTCTCTCATCTAATTAACCTCACAATAGTTTTTAGTAATTGCTTAAAGATAGCTCACCTTTACTGATTGAAACACCAGAACTTGCACCAATGCGAGTTGCTCCAGCTTCTACCATAGCAAGTGCATCTTCACGACTGCGAACGCCGCCTGAAGCCTTTACACCAATTTCTGGCCCGACTGTTTGACGCATTAAGCGTATATCTTCAACTGTGGCACCGCCTGTAGAAAAACCAGTAGAAGTTTTTACATAGTCTGCCCCAGCTTTCACAGAAATTTCACAGGCTCTTATTTTTTCTTCATTTGTTAAAAGGCAAGTTTCAATAATTACCTTTACCAATGCTTTTCCTTTTGCTGCTTCAACAACGGCTGCAATATCTTTTTCAACCAATTCATCCTGATTATCCTTAAGCGCAGCAACATTAATTACCATATCTATCTCATTAGCACCATTCTCAATCGCATTCTTTGTTTCAAATGCTTTGGTTTCTGATGTAGTTGCCCCCAGTGGAAAACCAATTACGGTACATACTTTCACTTCTGGAGTAGCTGCAAGCATTTTAGCTGCTGTATTTACCCAAGTAGGATTAACACAAACAGATGCAAATAAATACTCTTTCGCTTCTTCCACTAATTTTACAATTTCTTCTTTTGTTGCATCTGCCTTTAATAATGTATGATCAATCATACTGACAATATTTTTAGACATAACGTTCGTCCTCCCTGTTCCCTATTTATTTATATAAAGATTTAATGTTATTTATCACAAGGTAACTATACCAAACCGAATGAACATTTGTAAATACATTTATGAACAAATGTAAAATTTTTATTTTACTTAATGCTTATCAAGCAAGAATTGCGCCGTATACTGATCGGTCACTAGCACATTTGCGTACCCACCTTTTAATGCACCGTAAATTCCCTCAATTTTATTTGGTCCACCTGCAACAAGAATCGAATGGTCCTTTTTCTTTAAATCATTTAGATTAACTCCCAGCGTCCTTTCATTTAAGCTCTCGTTGCATACTTCTCCTGATTCATTGAAAAAACGCGAACAAATATCACCGACCGCCTTTCCAGAAAGGGACTCTATATCACTGTCTGTAAAATAGCCGAGCTGAAATAATAACGAGTCGGTTTTTATTGGACCAATCGTAAAGAGAGCAATATTAGACTGACTGCCTAGCTCAAGGATCTTGCGAATATGGCGATCTGCCTCCATCGCCTGTTTTACAACCACGTGATCAACAATTGCCGGGAGGGGAAGATTGTGAGGCGTTGTATGAAAAGCTTTTCCAAAAAGATATAAGATTTCCGATGCATAAGTATTTGTTTCCGAATGGCTAACGCCGCCCTTTAATTGAACAACCTTCACGCCTTTTACTAACTTCTGCTTGAGTTCAACTGCAACATGGTATAAAGTAGTTCCCCATGTCACCCCAATTATGTCATCATCCTTAACTATTTCATCAAGATAAAGGGCTGCTTTTTCACCAAGATAATTCTTAATGAAGTGATCTTCATATTGGGGAATTGAAGCGACAATTACCTTTTTAAGGTTAAACTTTTGTTCAAGTTCCGTCGCCAGATTATCAACATCTTCTGTCGGATCCAAGATACTGATTTGGACAATCCCATCACTTTTCGCCTGCTGTAATAAACGGGACACAGTGGGACGGGAAACACCAAGTTCCTTGGCTATTTCATTTTGATTATAATCCAACAGATAATATAGCTTAGCTGCTTCAATGACTTTCGTTAGTTTTTCACGATCCACTGCTATCACCTTATCTTTTAATATTTTCTTAATTGTACCAAAGAAAGTTATTAATTTCATTTTATTTTACATTTGTAAAATTTATCTTGAATTTTATTTCATGCTTTAAGAAGCTTCATACGGTGAATTTTCATCCTCTAAAATGGGGAACATTTATTAAGATATATAAACTAATTAGTGATTAAAGAAAAAGACACCAATAAGTCATCCGCTGTTTATCAGTTCTTCTGTATACTGAAATAAGGATGAAGATTCCTTTTTGAGGAGGCGGTACCTTGCAGAAATTAGGCGGATATATCTATAAAAAACGAAAATGGATCCTGGCATTTTGGATTATCCTTATTTTGCTATTAGGATTCTTTGCTCTAAAATTACCTGCTGTTCTAAGCGGAAATGGTTTTGAGTATAAAGGAGAATACAATCAAACACGAAATATCCTTGAACAAGAATTCGGGCATCCGAAGTCCTCGATCATCCTTGTGTTCGAAAAAAATAAAACTGTCAGTGATGATAACTTTAAAAAGTTCATTTTAGACATATTTGATAAAATTACCACAAATCATGTTGGAAAACAGGTTATTTCCCCTTTTGAACGGGAAGGGATGATAGCTGATAATTATGCCTATGGGCTTATTACTTTTAACAAGAATGCGGAAAGCCTTGGAAAAGAAATTAATCAATTAAAAGCGCTGCTTGAAAATAAAAAAGGCTTAAAGGTCACTATGACAGGTGAACCAATTATTGTTCAAGACCTAAATACTGCAAGTCAGGAAGATTTAGCAAAAGCCGAAATGATCGGTCTTCCAATCGCCTTAATCGTTCTTATCCTTGCGTTCGGAGGTCTCGTTTCAGCTTCCCTTCCAATTGTGATTGGGGTTGTTTCTATATTATGTACAATGGGAACCGTTTACTTTTTTAGTTATGGTGCGGATTTAACCATTTTTATATTAAATATAGTCCCGATGATAGGTTTGGCCCTTAGTATTGACTTTGCCTTGTTGTTTATCAATCGATACAAAGAAGAGCTAAAAACAAAATCCATACAATCTGCTATTGAAATATCCGTTTCAACGGCGGGACGATCAATCATCTTTTCAGGTCTTTGTGTTTTTATTGGCTTATCGGCGCTTTGGTTTATTAAAATCGATATCTTTCAAAATGTAGCACTAGGCGGGATGACCGTAGTGTTACTCTCTGCTTTTTGTGCATTAACCTTTCTCCCTGCACTTCTAGGGGTATTGGGAACCAAAATCAACAAATTAAGTTTACTGCCCGTCAGAGACGAACAAACAAGTATCTGGCACCGATTTGCAAAATTTGTGATGAGACGGCCTATTCTCATGACAATTACAGCCCTTGTGATTCTTTTGTCAGGATTGGTGCCCCTGAAAGAAATGATTTTAGCCATTCCTGGAACTGAATCTCTGCCGCCAAATTACCCTTCACGAGATGCCTTAGAAACATTTAAAGATCATTTCGTAGCAAAAGAAAAACGTGATGAGAAAAAAGTGACGATGGTTCTTGAAACGAAAGGCAGCATTCTTGAAATAAACAATCTTGAAAAAGTAAAAAAAGTAATAAACGCTCTTGATAAAGATGTGCTTGTAAATTCCGTAGACTCACCATTTTCAGCAACTGGAATAAAAGATGTGAAACAGCTTAAGCAATTTCTCACCTATGGAAAAAATGCCAATAGTGCCCCAATTTCTAACTACTACATTAGAGGTAATAAAATGCTTATAGAGGTGTATTTAAATACTGGTGAACATTCTTCAAAGGCACGACAGTGGGTAAGCGATTGGTCCAATAAAGATTTAGGCCTTAAAGCTTCATTTGGCGGACCGATTAAATTTGAGCAAGAAATCTTTTCAGAAATATTTCAAAAAGCTCCCTATGGTTTATTATTAATTGTTATTTCTACGTTCGTGATATTAATGGGAGCTTTCCGCTCCATTCTTATTCCATTGAAAGCAATCTTAATGAATATGTTAAGTCTTGGCTGTACCTTTGGAATTGTGGTTTGGATATTCCAGAAAGGGCATTTAGGAGTAGCACAAGTTGATATTGCTCTCATTTTACCTGTGTTTGTCTTTACCCTTGTTTTTGGCCTATCAATGGATTACGAAGTGTTTCTCATATCGAGAATTCAGGAATTCTATTTAAAAACAGGTGATAATAGTGAGGCGACCATTTCTGGTTTGACCTACACTAGTAAAATTATTACTTCAGCCGCTGCCATTATGATTGTCGTTACTGGGGCATTTGCATTTACTGGGGTTATGCCTGTCAAGCAACTGGGGGTAGGGATTGCGATCGCCATCTTTATTGATGCCACCGTTGTCAGGATGGTCTTGGTTCCAGCTCTGATGAAATTACTCGGGGATTGGAACTGGTGGTTTTTTGGCAAAGAGAGTAGAAAACAACCTCGTTCAAAAAAAAAGCCAGCCTGATATCAGGCTGAAGGACATTTCTTCTTCTTTTCAACCAAGTTTTGTCCTTCATCAGCTCGATGAAGGACATTTCTTCTTCATTTCAACTGAGTTTTGTCCTTCATCGGCTCGATGAAGGACATTTCTTCTACGTTCCAACCAAGTTTTGTCCTTCATCGACTCCAAGTTGCCTTGGTTATATATTTTTTGCATAAAGTTCGCTTGGAATTTTGCTTAACACGACATACAAACTTACAGGTTCTTTACCGCTATTATTAAATGACATTTCTTCCTCGCTGCCCACGTGAATCAAATCTGCCTCTGATACTTCTGATTCCTTTCCATCTATTATAATTGTGCCGTTTCCTGTAACGACATAAAGATAAACCTCTGTACCCGGATGCTTATGTTTTGGCAGTTGCTGCCCTGGTAGAAAGTTCAAAACAAAAGCGGTCGTTTCTCCTTTTTTGTAAATAATTCTCTTTGTGAATTTATCTTCACTATATTCCATATATTCTTTAACAGAGTTCTTTTCCATTTACTATTCCTCCTTGGAAATGATTATATATTCATCTTAATTGAAAATGGTTTTCAGTTAAGTGAACCTTATCACTTTACGTATTATGTCACAAACTTATTTTTTTTTATCATAAAAGGCCAGCTGCGATACAGCTGACTTTCCTCTTAGGATATAGCCACTTTGACAAGTGATGCTCCCTTTTTTAAGGCTTGTTTATTTATATCTAGTAAATGATGCTTATCTTCAGAAAGGACCTTTTTTAATGACTCTATTACCGAATCCTCTGTAACAATCTTCGTTTGTTCCAAAAACGCCCCTAATAAAATCATATTGGCCACACGCGCGTTTCCAAGGTCGTTTGCCACATCTGTTGCCGTTAATTCAATTATCTTTAGATCTTTTCGGTCTGAATTTCTAACAACTAACGATGAATTAATAATTAAAAGTCCACCGGGGCGAACCTTAGGTTCAAACTTATCAAATGAAGGATTATTTAAAACGATGGCAGTCGATGGCATCGTAACAAGAGGAGAACCGACTGGTTCATCACTTATAACAACCGCACAATTGGCTGTCCCTCCCCTTTGCTCCGGTCCATAAGAAGGAAGCCACGAAACTCCTTTTCCTTCTAGCATCCCGGCGTAAGCAAGAAGTTGTCCCATCGACATAACACCTTGTCCGCCAAAGCCGGCAATGATAATTTCCTCGAGCATCAGTTTTCCCCTCCTTCTTTATTTTTGTATACACCCAGAGGATAAACTGGAACCATACTATCCTTCACCCATTCAAGTGATTCCGCCGGGTCTAGTCCCCAATTGGTTGGACATGTCGATAATACCTCTACCATTGAAAAACCTAATCCTTTTTTCTGTGTTTTAAACGCTTTTCGGATCGCCTTTTTTGCCTTTTGGATATGAGGAACATCATGTGACGAAACCCGCTCGATATAGGCGGCACCATCAAGTGTGGCAATCATTTCACACACCTTAATTG
This sequence comes from Neobacillus drentensis NBRC 102427, assembly GCF_001591445.1. Taxonomy (GTDB): domain Bacteria; phylum Bacillota; class Bacilli; order Bacillales; family Cytobacillaceae; genus Neobacillus; species Neobacillus drentensis. Next base: position 75,699 of record NZ_BCUX01000021.1, read on the forward strand.
GCGAACCTTGGAGGCTGGCATCACGGCCGAACGGTGTAGTGGCTGTTTTTTGACCAATCAGCGTTGTCGGAGCCATTTGTCCGCCTGTCATGCCATAAATAGCATTATTTACGAAGATAACTGTTATATTTTCCCCTCGGGCTGCGGCATGGATCACTTCACTTATCCCAATCGAAGCAAGATCTCCATCACCTTGGTAAGTAAACACAAACCGATTAGGCAAAACCCGTTTTACTCCAGTCGCTACGGCAGGGGCCCTGCCGTGTGCTGCTTGTGTCATATCACAATTAAAATACTCATACGATAACACGGAACATCCGACGGATGCTACTCCTATTGTATCTTCTAAAATATCCATTTCCTCTAAAACCTCAGCCACCATACGGTGAATGATACCATGAGTACAGCCGGGACAATAATGTGTAGGTTTATCAGTCAAACCGCTTGTTTTTTTAAACACAGTCTTCATTGTCATACTGATACCCCTCCTGCAATGGTGATAATCTTTTCATATATTTCTTCTTGTGTTGGTACTACTCCGCCAGTCCTGCCGTAGAAGTCCACCGGGGCGTGACCATTTACCGCAAGCCTGACATCCTCAATCATTTGCCCTGCGCTCATTTCAACGGAAATATATGCTTTAACCTGGTCCCTTGTTTCAATAAATGGCTTCTCCGGAAACGGCCAAAGTGAAATAGGCCGAATTAACCCAACCTTTATACCATTTTTTCTGGCTTTATTTATGGCATTCATCGTGATTCTAGCAACCGTTCCGAATGCTACCATAATATAATCTGCATCCTCAGTTTGATAGGACTCATATCGAACTTCATTTTCCTTTATTAAGGCAAATTTTTGCTGTAGACTCCAGTTCCGCTTTTCTAATCCCTCTGCATCTAGTTCCAGTGAGGTAATAATCCTCGGACCGCCATCTCCGCGTGTCCCAGTTGTTGCCCATGCCTTTTCAGTCTTTTCTTGTTCGCTGCGTTCCTTGAATTCAACTGGTTCCATCATTTGACCCAGCATACCATCACCCATTAAAATAACCGGTGTCCGGTAGCGGTCTGCGATATCAAAGGCAGCCTCTGTTAATTCAACTATTTCCTGTAAACTCGCCGGTGCAAGGACTGGAATATTGTAATCTCCATGTCCCCCGCCTTTTGTTACTTGGAAATAATCGGATTGTGCAGGCTGAATATTCCCTAATCCCGGACCTCCACGAACGATATTACAAATAACAGCAGGAAGCTCAGCACCCACTAAATAAGAAATCCCCTCCTGCTTTAAACTAAAGCCTGGACTTGAAGAGGAAGTCATTACTCTCACACCTGTACTTGCTGCACCGTACACCATATTTATTGCAGCAATTTCACTTTCTGCTTGAAGGAATATCCCTCCAACCTCAGGAAGTCTTCTTGCCATATAGGCGACAAGTTCACTTTGCGGGGTGATTGGATAGCCAAAGAAATACTTACATCCCACATGAACCGCTGCCTCAGCAATTACTTCATTTCCTTTCATTAACACTTTCCCCATCGATAACGCCCCCTCCTAAAATCACACAGTTTGCAATATCTTTACTGGCCTATATACAGCAATAACAGTATCCGGACATATTTGGGCACATTTCGCACAACTGATACAATGCTCTTGATCAACAACTGCAGCCGGGCGATAGCCTTTTCCATTTAAATAATCTGCCAGAAAAATAACGTTTGTTGGACAGACCTGAACACAGAGACCGCAAGACTTGCAAATGTCTTCGTTAAAAACGACCTTTTTTTCCAAAGCAATTCCCTCCTTTACCCTTCCCAAGGTAATTTCATAAATCGTTCGATAAAGATTACTTCATGATTATTAGCAAATTCCTCTGCTTCTTTTTTCAAATGGTTTGAAATAGTTGTATATAAAATTGGGATTTCAAGTTTTTCTGCCACTCGGCAGCATAACTCAAAGCCTGTTTGAACATCTTGCATGGTTGTTTCCCTGCCAAGATTTGAATTATTTATTATTCCTGTAATCTTTAATCGGGAGGCTTTTTCAATCTGTTCAATCGTATACAATGCCCCCTCTAAGGTACTAACATAAGGGCGATTCTTATTAAGGACAAAAAGGAGCTCAGGGCTAAATTCCTTCCATTCATGATAATATTGCCCTAAAGCTGTAGCACCATCTTTATCCCCCCCGGCATCTACTATTAACTTATACCTATTGTCATGTAAAACTCGATAAATCTCACCAGACACAATTGGAAGGTCAGATGTTGCGAGATGACTTTTTGGGGCAATTAATTCAATATCTCGCTGCTGAAAAATATTAGCTACATCCCGCGTTCGATAATAAGGGTTAATAATATCTAAATCATTAATCGCTACTTTTTCATGTTTTTGTCTTTCAGATAAAGCTAAATTAATAGCAATCTCTGTTTTCCCGCTTCCAAAATGACCCGATAAAATAGTTATCTTTCTTATTAGATTCACCTAGAGTGTCACTCCCCTATAACCTGTAAGCGTTTCCAATTAAACACTTTAGGAAAAACTTCAAAAATAATTCTCCTTCCATTATATGATAAATATCCCACTATCCGCTTTGACCAAAGTCACATGTCACTTGATTGTCAAAAAGAATCATAATTCCAATAGGAAAACGAATACTAAAGATACCTTTAAAGCACGATTATGAAGGAGGCATTCTATTTTGTATAAAAAGACTTTGTTTATCTTTTTGATCCTATCTCTTTTGAGTTTATCTCAAACTCCCTTTTCATCTAAAGCCGAGAACACGCCTAAACAACCAGGTGTGGTTGATTTACGTATCTTAGAAACAACCGACTTGCATGCATCCTTAGTGAATTACGATTATTATCAAACAAAGCCTGACAACCGAATTGGTCTTGTTAAAACAGCAACACTTATCAGGGCTGCAAGACATGAAGCTCAAAATTCTTTATTGTTTGATGATGGTGACCACCTAAAAGGAAATCCTCTTGGAGAGTATTTGGCAAGAATTCGGGGTATTAATAAGGGGAAAATCCATCCGGTTTATCGCGCCTTTAATTTTTTGAACTATGACGCTATTGCCATAGGCAATCACGAATTTAATTATGGACTTGATTTCCTCAATGCAGTCATTAAGGGTGCAAAGATGCCTGTCATCAATGCCAATGTTTACTCTGTAAAAAAAAATAAACACTACTTCACCCCGTACGTTATTTTAAAAAGAAATGTGGTCGACCAAACTGGTGAAAAATTTGAATTAAATGTAGGGGTCATAGCTTTTATGCCTACCCAAATTATGAAATGGGATAAGGCTAATCTTGAAGGTAAGGTCATTGCTAAACCGATAGTTGATACAGCGAAAGAAATGATCCCGATTATGAAATCTAAAGGAGCAGATATCATTATCGCTCTAGCTCATACAGGGATCAGCTTCGAGCCATATAGCTCTGAATCAGAAAATGCAGTTTATTATTTAACAAACATCCCTGGAATTGATGTCGTACTTGCAGGGCATTCCCATAATGTCTTCCCGGGACCTGTTTATAAAAATTCACCTAAAACAAATATCAAAACGGGACATATAAATGGAAAACCTGTTGTTATGGCCGGAGCTTTCGGAAGTCGTCTAGGAATTATTGATCTCACAATCCAAAAAAGCAGTAACAGGTGGAAAATAATAAAAGGAATCTCATTTACAAGACCAATTGCTGACGAGTCAGGGAAATCCCTTGTAAGGAAGGATAAAGGCCTATATAAGTTAGTTAAACCCGAGCATCAGGAAACCGTTGACTTTATAAAAAAATTGGGGCTCTAATAGTTAAAGATGTTCTTTACATCCGAAGCATAGTCTAATAAAATAATGTATAATATGTATAGGGTGTTTTACTAGGGGGAGTCTGTCAAACAGGCTCCTTTTTGTCATTTTTTCATATGCGCACTATATAAATAATCCAAGGGAGAAGAGGTCGATATATGTCAACGCAAGCACTAATCGCCATTGGTGTATTTTTAATTACATATGCCTTTATCGTCACGGAAAAAATCCATCGCACAATCATCGCCATGACTGGCGGAATCATGATGGTATTATTAGGAATTATCGATCAGGAAAAGGCGCTTCACCATATTGACTTTAATACACTCGGATTGCTGACCGGTATGATGATTATCGTAGCTATAACATCCGAGACTGGCTTGTTTAAATACATTGCAATTTGGGCAGCTAAAAAAGTTAAAGGAGATCCTCTAAAAATTTTGCTTGCGCTCGGTACGATTACTGCATTGGGTTCAGCATTTTTAGATAATGTAACAACGGTACTCTTGATGGTTCCGGTAACATTCAGTATCACAAGGCAACTTCGAGTCAATCCAATTCCTTTTTTAATTACTGAAATTATCGCATCAAATGTTGGAGGAACCTCCACATTGATTGGGGATCCTCCTAATATCATGCTTGGCAGCGCTGTTAAGGAACTTACCTTTATGGCATTTATTGATAATCTTACTGCTATATCATTCTTTATTTTGTTTGTGAATATTGGAATATTAGCATTGATTTATCGAAAACAGCTTCGAACATCAGAAGAACTGAAGGCAAATCTAATGGACCTAGATGAAAAGGAAGAAATAACGGATAAAAGGTTATTAATCAAGTCATTAGCTGCCCTGCTGTTAACTATTTTGGGATTCTTCCTGCATCAGTTACTGCACATAGAATCCGCAACTGTTGCATTAGCGGGTGCCTTTTTGCTTCTTCTATTGACAGGAGAAAAATATTTAGACAAAGCATTTTCAAAGATAGAATGGACAACCATTTTCTTCTTTATCGGACTGTTTGTATTGGTATCAGGTCTGATTGAAACTGGAGTGATTTCGTTATTAGCAGATTACTCTGTTCACCTTACAGGTGGTGATGTGACTTCGACATCAATATTAATTCTCTGGGTAAGTGCTATCGCATCTGCTTTTATTGATAATATCCCGTTTGTCGCAACAATGATTCCGATGATTAAAGATATGGGAGAACTAGGAATAAATAATTTGGAGCCACTTTGGTGGAGCCTTTCACTCGGGGCATGTCTTGGTGGAAACGGTACATTAATTGGGGCAAGTGCCAATGTGATTGTTGCTGGGCTTGCAGCGAAAGAAGGGCATCCGATTACTTTTGGAAAATTCTTATTGATTTCCTTCCCATTAATGATTTTATCAATCATAATCTGTACAGTTTACATTTATTTGAGATATTTAATATAGGAGGAGTATGATGAAACTAGAATATCGATATGACGAGCAGCTTCTTGATTTAAAAGAAACAGCTAACGGCGATGATTTTGAATTTACCCTTACTTTTGTTAATAGCAATTGGAAGGAAAAAATCGCTAGGATCCGCACCTATTTTGATGAAAATAATATCCTGACAGATACCCATTTCTATATTCACCCAAACAATAAGATTCAAATAATCGTAAGAAAAGATTTTTATCATGAATTTTTAATCCAGTTGTTTAGACAGCAAATAGTTGAAGAGATTAAATGGGTTTAAGAAATGGCTGCCATTATTCTATATGGCAGCCATTTTCTATGCTAGAACGCAATCATTTTCAGCAGGATGCTTTTTCATTATTAAATCCATTCGAACTTTGGCACGTTCCTTCATTTCAGGTATATATAAAGAATAACAGTTTCTTCCCTTTTCCTTCGACTGGTACATAGCAAGGTCAGCGTTTTTAATTAACGTATTAATATCTGTCCCATGATGGGGGTATAAACTTATTCCTATACTTGGTGAAATGTTAAATTCTTGCCCGTAAACAATAAATGGCTCTACCATTACCTGCAATATTTGCCTGCACATTTCACTAGCCTCTACATCACTGGTTAAATTAGGAACTAAGATGATAAATTCATCCCCGCCAAATCTTGCAAGGACAGTATCTTTGCCAAGTGCCTCTTTTAATCTTTTGGCAACCGATTGCAATAATACATCTCCTGCTTGATGTCCTAAACTATCATTGATTACTTTAAAATGATCTAAATCAAGCAGAAACAGCCCTACACCTGAGTTTTCCATTTCATGTTTTACTTCGTAGTTTTCTAGAAAGGATTTGATAAACCAGCGATTTGGAAGACCAGTTAAAGCATCATGATAGGCCATATGCGCAATCCTTTTTTCTGCCTTTTTTAATTCACTAATATCCATACCAAACCCCAGTAAAAATTCTTCATTTGATTCCGGTACTTGAATAATCGTTTTACCGGAAAACATATAATATTCCTTCCCTTGAAAACCTGCGATTGCTTCAGACGTAATAAGACTTCGTTTCCGCCATACCTCGAGGTCCATTTTTCGGTTTACTTTAGCAATAGCTTCTGGGAAAAAGTCAAAAACAGTCTTACCCAATAACTCATCTAAATTCATACCATTTAACTCACATGCCTTTTTATTCGCAAACATCGTCCGACCTTCAGAGTCTTCTAAAAAAACATTAATCGGCAATGCATCGAGAACCATCGAATGTAAGGAAGAATTAAGTCGGAGTTCTTTTAATAGCTCCTGTTCTCTATTTTCAAGTTCTTCTATCCTTAATTGTAATCTTTCTATTTCTTCATATAATTGGGAAATGTTTTTCACTAAGTATCCCGCCTTTGATAAACAATCTACACAAATACAAAATCTTAATTATATTTTATATCTATTTTTGCAGCTATTATTGTTTATTTCTAACAATTTAATGAAATTAGTAAGACTAGGCTATGGATAATAAAAAAATTGCTGCCAGAATTACCTGGCAGCAATTTTTTTTATTAATAAGTTAGTTCTTTAAAACGTTTCACAACATTCTCAACAGAGAAGCCATATTTTTCAAGTAATATGCTTTCAGGTGCAGATGCACCAAATTGATTGATGGCGATGACACTGCCATGGTCCCCAACATATTCTCTCCAACCAATCGATGAACCCATTTCAATCGCAAGCCGTGCTTTCATATGTTTCGGCAGAATCGATTCCTTATATTCAAGTGTCTGCTTCTCAAATCGGTCCCAGCTAGGCATACTTACAACAGATACAAAGATTCCTTCATTTTCAAGCACTTGTTGAGCAGCCATCGCCAGTGAAACTTCCGAGCCAGTTGCAAGCAATAAACCGCTAGCATTGCCTTTCGCTTCTGAAACAACATATGCACCTTTTTTCACACCTTCATAAACCGTTTGTTGCGGAAGTGCTAAGGTTGGAAGGTCCTGACGTGTTAAGACAAGAGCAGTTGGTGTATCTGTACTATCGATGGCCAATCTCCAAGCAGCAACTGTCTCTTTCGCTTCTGCAGGACGGAGAATTGAAAGTCCGGGCATAGCACGTAATGCTGCTAGCTGTTCGACTGGTTCATGAGTAGGTCCGTCTTCACCTACAGCGATGCTATCATGTGTAAATACGTAAGTAACTGGAAGTTTCATTAAGGCTGCTAATCGAATTGCAGGGCGTAAATAGTCCGAGAATACAAAGAAAGTAGAACCAAATACTTTAACTCCACCATGAAGTGCCATCCCATTTAGTGCGGCACCCATCGCGAATTCACGAACTCCAAACCAAATATTGCGGCCTGCATAGCTATCAATATAGTAATTTTTTTCAGATGTAATCAGTGTTTTGTTCGAACCTGCTAAATCCGCAGACCCCCCGATAAATTGTGGGATAACATTGGCTACGGCATTTAGTGCTTTCCCTGATGATGCACGAGTTGCTATCTTTTCACCTTCAGTAAAAGTAGGCAATGCCTCTTCCCAATCTTTTGGAAGTTCACCAATAATAGCTGATTCAAATTGCTTTGCGAGCTTAGGATAATCCTTCTTATAGCTTTCAAATAATTCATTCCAAGCATTTTCTTTCAGTTGTCCATCTTGTGTAAATTGATTAAAGTGATCTTTAACTTCTTCTGGAACGAAAAATGGCTCTTCATTATCCCAATTATAGACAGCTTTTGTTAACCTAATTTCTTCTTTTCCAAGTGGAGATCCATGAGAAGCGGATTTACCAGCTTTATTTGGAGAACCAAAGCCAATCACTGTTTTAACCTCAATTAATGTTGGGCGATTCAATTCTGCTTTTGCTTCTTGCAATGCCTTTTGAATTGCATCTGTATCATTTCCATCTTCAACACGAATCACTTGCCATCCATAGGCATTAAATCGGTCCTCAACACTTTCAGAGAAGGATAAATGTAAATCCCCGTCCAATGAAATATCATTTGAATCATACATGACAATGAGTCTTCCAAGTTTAAGATGACCTGCAAGAGATGCTGCTTCAGCAGATACTCCTTCCATTAAGTCGCCGTCTCCACAAATACTATAGGTATAATGGTTAACGATTGGATATCCCTCTTGATTATATGTTGCAGCTAGATGTCTTTCCGCCATTGCCATCCCCACTGCCATAGCAACACCTTGTCCAAGTGGCCCTGTGGTTGCTTCAACGCCAGGGGTATGACCAAATTCAGGGTGCCCAGGAGTTCTGCTGCCCCATTGACGGAAGTTTTTCAAATCATCAATGGTTACGTCGTAACCGAATAAATGTAATAGACTATATAAAAGCATGGAGCCATGACCTGCTGATAAAACAAAACGATCTCTGTTAAACCAGTTAGGATTCACTGGGTTATGATTCATTTCTTTTGCCCAAAGCGTGTAAGCCATTGGTGCTGACCCCATAGGCATACCAGGATGACCTGAGTTTGCCTTTTCGATGCCATCAATCGATAATGTCCGGATTGTATTAATTGCTACTTGATCAAGTTTTGTTTCATTTACTAATGTTTTCATATGCTATGACACTCCCAATCTATTAATTTAATATGCAAATCTTATTATCATATGGTTTGAAAGGCTTAGTTTTCACTGCCCAAAGCCTTCCAAACCATTTCGTAAACTTTTTTCAAGGGAATGTTATGTATTTGTGCAATGCTTTTGCATTCCTCAAACTCTGGGGCCCTTTGCACGACGTCTCCATTATACATTCCTTCTTTAACTGTCACAGGACCACACTCGGTTGTAACCATCCTAAACTTTCTTTCTAACCGGTGTACTGTTAAAGGATAATAACGTACCCCTAGTGTAGTGGTTTCTTTAAAAAGGATTTCCTTTATATTAGCTACATGCTTCTGGGCGCAAAGTAATTGAAGTAATACACCTGGTCTATTTTTTTTCATATAGATTGGTGTATAGAAAACATCATTTGCCCCAGCCTCAAAAAGGAGATCCATTACATAGCCAAGCCATTCTCCGGGAATATCATCAAGGTTAACTTCCATTTTGACCATTTGATCATCGATATGTTCATGATTGGCAGGATGTGATACCAAGAGACAATCTCCTTTCATTTAGCATTTTTACGTATGGGGTAGATCTTTATCAGACTGTAACAAACAAAAACCTTAATCACCGATAATGACACGGAGTACATTCGGATGATTTTTAAATGTTTTTGTTCCCGCACCGTAGCCAATTGAATTGATTTTCATTGAAGGAATCGAACAAAACTCCTCTGCAAGGACAGAAACTATCGCTGCGCCTGTTGGCGTAGTTAGCTCAAATTTAATATCTGACTGATCAATTGGCACCCCTTTTAAAATTTCTAATGTTGCAGGTGCCGGGACAGGATAAACTCCATGGTCAATGTGGATACGACCTGTTCCCACCGGAATGGGCGATGATTTGATTATGTCGATTTCTAATTGATGTATTAAGATAGCTGCCCCAATAATATCAATAATCGAATCGACTGCCCCTACTTCATGAAAATGGACCTTCTCTAATGGAATTCCATGGATATGTCCTTCTGCTTCACCAATTCTTTTAAAGATTTTTAGAGCAGTTATTTTCACAGGATCATCAAAACCAGCATTTTCAATTAAACCAACAATATCTTTATATGCCCGGTGATCATGATGGTGGTGGTGCTCATGGTGATGGTCATGATGGTGCTCATGCTCGTGGTCGTGAGCACCATCATGGTCGTGATGGTGCGACTGAACATTGTTCATCAACACCACATCAAATTTTGTACTAGTAATCCCATTTTTCACTAGCTTTTTCCATGTTAACTTATACTCATCCTCTATATGAAGCTTTTTTAATTCCTCTACTAAACGGTTGGGATCTGCTCCGGCATCAATTAGGGCACCAATCACCATATCCCCACTGATACCTGAAAAACAATCAAAATAAAGTGTTCTCAATTCTTCCTAGCCCCTTTTTGTGCGAGTTGATCAATTAATACTGCGTTATATCCTCCGCCAAACCCATTATCAATATTCACGACACTAATCCCGGATGCACATGAATTTAACATCGTTAACAAAGCAGATAATCCATTAAAATTGGCCCCATACCCAACACTTGTCGGAACAGCAATTACAGGATGTGATACAAGCCCGCCTACTACGCTTGGAAGAGCTCCTTCCATACCTGCTACAACAACGGAGACCGTGGCATTTTGAATTTCTTCAGCGTGGCTTAACAGGCGATGAATACCGGCAACACCTACATCATAGAAACGATGTACCTTACTGCCTAATACTTCAGCAGTAACTGCTGCTTCCTCCGCAACCCGTAAATCCGAGGTTCCTGCACAAATCACGGCAATATATCCTTGAGGAGCCGCTTCTTCCGTATTTTCGTCTTTCCAAAACAGAATTTGTGCTTCTTCTTTGTAGATAAACTCAGGGCACGAACGTTGAACTATTTCTGCCTTTTCTTTGGAAATTCGAGTAACGAGTACTTGATTGTTTCGAGCTCTTAACACTTGGATAATTGAAATAATTTGTTCATTCGTCTTCCCTTCACCGTACACGACCTCGGGGAATCCTTGCCGTTTTTTACGATGATGATCAATTTTTGCAAAACCTAAATTCTCAAATGTTGCTAATTTCTCCTTGGCTTCTTCGACACTTAGGGTACCTCTTTGAACCTGCTCTAAAATTTCTTCAAGCATTCGTTCTCCCCCTCAATATACACTTCAAAAATTTTTGGACATTACACTTGCCAACTTTTCATAGTTATCATAGATCATTCTATATTTTTCACTATTTTCTTTAATTGGAACGATGGCTTCACCCATAGGAATATTCTCTTTAATATCTTCAAAAGATTTTACCTTTCCTGTAGCAACTAGTGCTGTCCAAGCTGCTCCCCAGGCTGCACTGTGGTAGCTCTCTGGAACATAAATTTCCGCTTCGAATACATCTGCCATCATTTGCAGCCATAATCGAGATCTCGATAAACCACCGTTAACATAAATCTTTTGATGCTTCCCTGCTAACCGCTCTAATGCCTTGCCAATTTGAAAGAGGTTAAAAGTAATCCCTTCTAGAACCGCTCGTATAAAATGTTCTCTTTTATGTGTAATAGATAATCCATAAAAGTTTCCTTTTGCCCGTTGATTCCAGATTGGTGCTCTTTCGCCATTAATATAAGGTAGAAAAAGGATTCCGTCTGAACCAAGTGAAACCTTTTCAGCATCTGCAAGGAATTCAGTGAAGCTTCTTTGGTCATTTAACAGGTCCTTTACCCATTGTAAGGCAATCCCGCCATTATTCGTTGGACCGCCTATGATAGAAGAATCTTCAGTAAAGGAATAACAAAAGGTTTCTTGATTATCACTTATCTTAACGCCTGAAGTTATTTGCCTGATGGCCCCGCTAGTTCCTACGGAAACCGCCACTTCACCAGGGAGAATCGCTCCAATTCCCAAGTTAGCCAACTGACCATCAGCAGCACCGATGACAAAAGGAAGTTCAGAGTCTATGCCCATTTCTTCCGCAATTTGAGGACTAATTCCCGTTAGTACCTCTGTCGGCGGGACAATTCTTGAAAGCTGTGCCTCATGAATACCCGTAAGCGTTAATAACTTTTGATTCCAGGTATGTGTGGATGGGTTAAATAACCCTGTCGCAGATGCCATCGAATAATCAATTACCCGCTGATTAAACCAGCATTGGAGTAAATACTCCTTAATCGACATAAAGTACTTAGCTTGAAGGTAGGGTTCATAGTCTGTTTCTTTCATCCATAACAACTTAACGAATGGTGTCATTGGGTGAACCGGTGTTCCTGTTTCTGAATAAACCTCGTTACCCATTGTTTCTATCACTGATTCTGATTGTGGATAACTTCTTCCATCAGCCCAAATTAAAGCTGGAGAAATGGGAGAACCAGTCTCATCTACACAAATAAGTGAATGCATGGCAGCAGAAAATCCAATTGAAATCAGATCATTTTTCTCAATACCTGCTTTTTGAATCGCCTCTTTTATAGCTTGGACAGCGGATTGTTCAATCTCAATGGGATCTTGTTCCACCCAGCCTTGCTGTGGGTAATTAAACGTGTTCATTCTCTCTGCTTCTGCTATTAATTTCCCGTGTAAGTCAAATACGCATGCTTTAACACTTGTTGTTCCAATATCTAGTCCAATTACAACTTCTCTTGACATGCTTCCTCTTCCTTTTCACATAGCATTAAGTAACATTATCATTTTTCGCCATTTTATTATCGTTATAATAAAAGGCTTTGGATCATTCCAAAGCCTTTTTTCAAAGCACTTTCCTAAACCAAATTGACGAAGCAGAAGCTACTAAGATAACACCTTGTTCATACTTCCACTTTGATATCCAATTAAATCTAACGTGATATATTTGTAACCAAAGCCTTGAAGTGCTTTCACGATTGAGTCATGATTATCAAGAATCTCCTTCATATCCTTAGGTTCTACTTCGATTCTTGCAATATCCTGATGTGTTCGTACCCGAACCTGATGGATATCAAATGTTTTTAAAAAAGCCTCTGCTTTTTCAACCTTAGTCAGCTTTTCTTTTGTAATATATTCACCGTACGCAATTCTTGAAGACAGACAAGCTAACGATGGTTTATCCCATGTTGGCAAATTAAATTCACGGGAGAGTTCTCTGATTTCTTGTTTAAACAGATTTGCTTCTAGGAGTGGGCCGCGTATCCCCTTTTCCTTAGCGGCTTGCATTCCTGGTCGAAATTCATTCATATCATCGGCAATGACTCCATAAACCACATTTTGAAAACCCTTTTCTTCCATGACAGGAATTAGATGATCAAACAAACTGCTTTTACAGAAATAGCACCGATTTTTATTGTTTTCCGCGTACCCCGGAATTGCGAGTTCAGATGTTTCAATTACTTGGTGCCTGACACCAATTTGATTTGCCAGTACTTTTGCCTCTTCAAGCTCACTAGAAGGGTAGCTTTCAGAGTCTGCTGTAACAGCGAGAACATGGTCCGCACCTAATGCATCCACAGCCGCCTTTAGTAGAAATGTACTGTCCACTCCTCCTGAAAACGCTACAACCACGGATTCCATTTCTCGGAGAATAGACGTTAAACTTTTGTATTTCTCTGTTAGCATGGCCCTTTTCTCCTCCCATCCCTTATCTAATTTAAAGTCAGCCACTGTTAATTTATTTATTAGGCTGTAGATTTATGTTCACCTTGGATTATATTGTCATGCTGCCAAAGCCGCCGTCCACTCGAATAAGCGTACCTGTTACAAAACTTGACGCTTTATCAGAGGCAAGCCAAACCGTTGCACCTTGCAATTCTTCCGCTTCCCCAAAGCGATTCATTGGAGTATGTCTCATAATTGATTCAATGCGTTCTTTGTCTAAAATTTTCCGATTTTGTTCTGCAGGGAAAAATCCCGGAATAATAGCATTGACCCGAATACCATTCGGAGCAAATTCACGTGCTAAAAATTGTGTAACACTATTAATACCTGCTTTTGATACGGAATACGTAAACACTCTTGATAGTGGTGTTGTTGAAGATACAGATGAGATATTAATAATGCTTCCTTTTCTATCCTGCTCAATCATTTTCTTCGCAAAAATCTGGCAGGTTAACACAATTCCTTTTAAATTTATATCCATAATTTTGTCCCATTCGTCCATACCGAGTTCAAAAAATGGTGTGGCACTATTTGTACCTGGAGCATTTAAAAGAATATCCCAGCCGCCGGACCATTGTTCGATTTCATTCGCAACGTTAATTATAGAATCTTTTGAACTAACATCAGCAGAAAAAGCCTTTGCGTCTCCACCATTTTCTTTAATTTCCTTGACAACTTCCTCTGCTTTTTCAAGATTACGTCCTACAATCGCGACTTTTGCACCATGTTCTGCCAAGCCTTTTGCCATCGCTGATCCTAAAACACCATTTCCACCAACTGCTACCGCAACTTTTCCAGTTAAATCAAATATTTTTGACATCATTTATCTCTCCCTTGGTTTATTAAAATAAATCTCCATTTTCATTGAAAGTAATTTCATAAAGATCTGAACTTAGCTCCATATTCGGATGCTGCTTTACATATTCTAGTAAAGGCTCAGACACTTCAATTTCACTTAGCACTAATGTATTTTTAATGCGGACTAATTTGACGTTTCTAAAATCCAAAATATTACAAGTTTTAATCGCAGCTTGAATTGCTTGCTTATCGTTTGGCAATGTTGTAGCTATTTTTGTAGGAGCAACAACGGTTGAGGTTAAACCATTTGCATAAGTTCCCTCTTTATCCATCTTGTCTACTAACCGTTGTGTTGTAAAATCAGCCGTCCCAACACCATTGGCATTTCCCTCGGATTGATGAGTTACATCGAGTACCACCATTTTATTTACGTCAGGTCCACCTGAAGCATAGGGGGTTGGATAACGTCCCGTAATATTTGGATCCATGCCATCCCCACTAATATTTTTACCGATTTCATCGATGACAAGGACATCTAATTGATCAAAGAAAAGCTTTGGTAATAACTCTTTTGCTTGCTTTTGAAGTTCATGTTCTTTATTAATAATCTCTTCTGGAGTTAGAACATCAATAATTGCTACTTTATCAAATGCATTTTCAACCGTTGCCACTCCGAAAAGTATCGGTGTCTTTTCCATGATGATTTTCGCCATCGCCGGGACATTTTCTGCCATATATTTAAAGCCCATTTGATGACAAGCTTCTGCCCCTTTTTGCTTCCCTAATCCAATGCTAATCATCTTCATAATTCCACTTTCAACAGGTCCACGAAAGGCTGTATGTGGTTTTACTCGGTTAATAATAACAATTCCGTCGGCTTCTGAAGCAAATTTATCCACATATACAGGTAACCCATTCGGAAGCTCACTAATTTTCACTACCTCCATTGAAGAGCGAATCTCACACCCAACGCTATCCTCGGTCACCCCTAGATGGGATAAAACTTCGCGTTGACCCTCTGCTGTCGCACCTCCGTGGCTGCCCATACTTGGGACAATAAAAGGTTTTGCACCTAAGTCTTTTAGAAACTTTACCGTTACTGCAGTAATTTCAACGAGGCGATCGAGCCCTCGGCTTCCTACCGCTAAGGCGATTTCCATCCCAGGCTGAATTTTATTCTCAATATGTACTTGCTGTAATTGTTCAAAAAGCGCAGAGCCAAGATCATCAATCTTTTTGTTATCAAAGTTAACTTTGACTTTGGCCATTTTAGGAACTGGAATATCTTTTAATAATTCCTGAAGGATACCCATGTTTACTTCACTCCTTTATTTACTATTAAGTTTCCTCATTCGTTACTTTTCCATGTATTTATTAGGATTATTAATATATCTTCTGTAATCCCTTTCAAAAGAAGTTAAAAAAAGGTAATGATATTTTTTCTTTAATTTGTTTACCAAACAAACTAATTACCTGTATAATATCATTAGGACTAAATTACGTCAATATTTATAGCTTATTTCCTTTTAAAAAATAGCAAGGAGGTTCTTTATGCTCACAGGAGATGCAGCATTTATCAAAAAAATAAACAGATCTTTGATCTTAAGTAAAATTGTTGAGCATAAATTGATATCTAGAGCAGAGCTTGCCAAGCTTACAGGATTAAATAAAGCAACCATCTCTGTACAGGTATCAGATTTATTGGACAAAGAACTAATTTATGAAACACAGCAGGAACACAAAAGTGTAGGAAGAAGGCCCATCATGCTCTCCGTTAATCGAGAAGCAGGGTTTGCCCTGGGAATTGATCTAGATAAAAGTTCAATTACTTTTACCATTTCGGATTTAATTGGTACTTCCATTCAAACTGATATAATAGAACTCAATGTCTCAGATTATGATTTCATTCTTAAGATATTAATCGATCAGATCAATAATTATAAATCCAAATTCAATCATACTCGTTACGGTCTTGTTGGAATTGCCATTGGAATACATGGAATTGTCAATAAAGATGAAATAATTGATTTTGTCCCTCAACACGGCTGGCAAAACAAAACCTTAAAAGAGGACCTAGAAAAGGCAATCGGAATTAATGTTTACATCGAAAATAATGCTAACCTTTGCTCCATTGCAGAAAAAGTCTACAAGCACCACCAATGCAACAACCTATTATCCGTCAGCCTGTATTCTGGAATTGGTCTTGGTTTCATTATTAATGATACATTATTCAAAGGATTTCACGGTTATGCGGGCGAGATAGGGCATATGATTGTCGTCCCAAATGGACTCCCCTGCCGTTGCGGAAATTTGGGCTGTTGGGAACAATACGCTTCCGAATTAAGTTTTATTACCCATTTAGCTAAGGATCAAAAGAACCTAGCTTTTAACTATATTGATTTCCAAAATCGGTTGCTTGAGCATGACCCTGCTTTCCAAAAAGAGATTGATCGATTTATCATGTTTATTTCAATTGGTTTAAATAATTTGATTAACCTTTATAATCCTGAAATATTAGTGGTCAATAGTGAAATCCTCCGTTTATATCCTAATGCAGCTGAAGAACTTAAAGCCCATCTCACTTCCTCCATTAGCCATTATTCGGAATTGGTGATCTCACAATTTGGGAAAAGGGCGTGTATCATGGGAGCCTGCGCACTGGCAATTCAAAACTTCTTAGGAGTTTCAGAGCTTTGTTTAACTTTGACTGAGGAAAGCTTTCTCGATAAATAGAATAAGCAAAAAGGAACATAAGCCTTCACTTCCGAGGGCTTTTTCTTTTTCCTATGGAAATTTACGAAAAGACGAGAAAAACGATGTAATTATAAGAAAAAGAGTGATGGTAACATTTTCATACCAAATGTTCCCGTTTTCATGACGTTTGTTTCCGTTTTCAGTGAGATTGTTTAAAACTTGGTAATGAATGATAATAAGAGTATCAAATTAATAGGAGGAATTGTAATGAAGAAGTTAATTAATTTAGTAATTAAACAAATTGAAAAAAATGGTGAATACATTCCATTTCATCTATCCGAACCAGTCAGAACCAATTCACACAAATAAAATGTGAATTGGTTTTTTTTGTTTAAAATAAAAAAAAGTGCCTGACACTCTATTAGTGCCTGACACCCATTTTACTTAAAACCAATCGCTATAGCCTAATTTTCTTAGGTGGTTTGCTGATATTTCTAAACAATCTAATGGATCACGACCATAGGTATCATCTTGTTCTACCAAGAAATATTGTACTCCGCTCTCCAAACCTGCTTCGATAATTGCTTTGACATCAAGGTTGCCTTCCCCAAGCTCGGCGAATTCAATCGTGCTTGTAAAGATATGCATGAATTTAGCCATGTCTTTAAAGTCTACTTCACTTAAATCCATCTGTCCGATTCGGTAATCCTTTAGGTGCAATAAAGAAATACGTCCAGAGTATTCTTTAACGAACTCGACTGGATTTACGCCTGCTCTTTGAATCCAGTGAACATCTAACTCAAAGCCAAGTTTTGTTGTGTTATTTTTAATGATATCCAATAAATATTCACCATCATATTTTTGGAACTCGAGGTGATGTGTATGATAATACAATTCAATTCCATGTTCCGCTAATCTATGTGCCATTTTTTCTGCCTTATCTATAAATTCCATGATTTTATCTTTATGACCCATACAGGTTAACGGCAGCATTCCGATTCGTAAAAAATTACAATCTAGGGTCTTACAATCGTTAACAATTTTATCGAAATCGTTGGTTAATGTTTCTCCTGGCATACCAGGCATCATTGGCTCAACCGCTGCAGATAGCGCTGCAATTTTGATATCAAAATCTTCACTTGCTCTTTTTAATTCAGCAACATTTTCAGCGGTCATTGGAATTTGGGATACCTCTACAGCATGATATCCAAGCTCCTGAACTTTTCTCATTGTTTCATAGGCACCTAGTTCTTCTACTTTGCCTTTTAACATCATCATTTGAACGCCAATTTTACCTTTTTTCATGGTTACCCCTCCATTTTTATCGTTTGTTTTGTCTCTGAAGACAGAAGAACAGCATCGATCATTTGCATGGAAACGAGTGCATCCTTTGCATGAACATAATCATGGCTGTCTTGCAAAATACAGTTATAGAATTGATTGATCGTTTTCACATGACTTGCACCATAATAGAATTTTGAGCCAGGCAGCTTAGCGTCCTCTACCAATTCTTCCTTTTTACCCTCTAGTGTCACTCTTGTAAGAATGCTATCCTTGATGTTAAATTTTCCTTTTTCTAAGACTGCCTCTAGCTCAACACTTGCATTTTCTGCATTGGCATTCGTGGCAAAGAATAACCCCTTGGCACCATTTTTAAACTGAATATGAGCCGATGCTGTATCTTCGACTTCTATTCCGTAGTCCAATAGTTGGTCAATGGTTCCTCTGATTGCTTCCATTTCACCACCGAGCAGCTGCAGTAAATCTAAGGTATGAAGAGCTTGGTTAATCATTACGCCGCCGCCGGCATACTCCATTTGACCACGCCAGGGCTTAACATCATAATAAGCCTTTGGTCTAAACCAAGGTACCAAGCCCTTGACACCGGTGACTTTTCCGTATTCGCCGCTCTTAACCATCTCTTGAAGCATTTCAAATGTTTCATTATACCGGTTTTGTAAACACACACCGATTTTAACATCATTGTGTACTTCCTCAAGTTTGACAAGCGCCTGTCCCTCTTCCGTGTTCAAGCCAAGCGGCTTTTCTTGAAATACATGTACTCCCTTTTCAACACAAGCTTTTGTTACAGGGTAGTGTAAGTAGTGAGGCAGACAATTATGGACACAATCCAGCATTTCTTTTTCTAGCATCTCATGATAATCCGTATAAAAGTTTACCCCTGGTACGGTATCTTTTAATGATTCATTATTATCACAAACTGCCACCAATTCCGCATTTGGGTTAGCTTGTATAGCTGGAATATGAATTTTAGAAATATCTCCAAGTCCAATTACTGCTACTTTTAGCATCAGCCTATCCCCTTTTTTGAAACGAACTCAAAGCTATAATAGCGATGAGTTAGTTTTCATGTGTTTAATTACTTTCTAACCGGATATTTACCTTCTTCAGTAATTCGTTTATTTAATTCTTCTAGGAATAAATCTTCATCAAATGGTACTTCGATTTCCTTGCCTAACCAGCTTGACAGGTGCATTGCATTTGCAAGTCTAACACCATTAATACCGTCGCTGCCTGGTGCTAATAATGGTGTACCTTCTACGATTGCTGAAGCAAAGTCTTCTAATACAGCAATGTGTTGTTCGCCCCAAACATTGCCAAAATCAAGTACTTCTTCAGTGAAAATATCACCTGCACCGCCGCCCATAAACAGCTTCATTACATCTGACATATCCATTGAAGCGCTCATTTCACTTTCAGCTTGTTTCAGGCGTTTGATAGTTACTTTTTTACTATCGTCTACCACGATTTTTCCTTTATCACCTAAGATTTCTAAACGGTCTGTCCCCATTACATCGTGCGTACGAGTTACGAATACACCGGTAGCACCATTTCCATAATCAAATACTGCAGTCACATCGTCTTCAACCACAATATCTCTTTGATAGCCATAGTTTAATTTTGCATAAACCTTTTTCGGCATGCCGCACATCCATTGAAGCAAGTCAATTTGGTGTGGCGCTTGGTTTACAAGGACACCGCCGCCTTCTCCACCCCAAGTTGCTCTCCATTCACTTTGATTGTAATACCCTTGAGGTCTCCACCAGGTAGTAATAATCCAGTTGGTATTGCGGATGCTGCCAATCTCACCCTTATCAATAAGTTCTTTTACTTTTTTATAAAGTGGATTTGTACGCTGGTTAAAGAAGATTGCAAACTTAAGTTCAGGCTTTGTTGCTGCAAAGTCGTTTAACTCTTTAACTTGTTTTGTATAAACACCAGCTGGTTTTTCCACTAATGCATGAATGTCTCTTTTTAGTGCTTCGATTCCCATTTCAGCATGGAGATAATGCGGTACAGTTGTAACAACTGCATCAACATCACCACTTTCAAGCATATCGATATAATTATCGTAGAATGGAATACCAGGATACTTCTCTTCTGCTACTTGTTTTTTAGCAGGATCATTATCACAAATCGCACCAATCACCATGTTTTTAACTTTTCCTTCAGTAATGAAGTTAGCGTACATACCGCCTTCAGCACCTAATCCAATAATCCCTAATCTTACATTAGCCATAATTAAATTTCCTCGCTTTCAATTTTTTTAAGAATTTCCAATAATGCTTCATATTGAAGCTTGTAACCGCCGGCACCATCCAGCCCTTTGTTGTCCTTAATAATCTCGGTTGCATCCTCAAGCTCTAAATCCTTTAGAGAATCAAAAAGAACGAGATGTGGCTCAAGCGTTAAGAAGCCTTTATAGCCGCCCTCAATAAACTGAGTTAAGATTTGCGGTATTTTACCTTCTCCAGTTCCACAAACAACATTTTGACTATCCGATGTTACAGCATCCTTTATGTGTATATAAACAATCTCATCCTTTAAGAGATCGTAACACTCCTCTGTGTCTTCGCCGCACTGAACAAAATTAGCAAAGTCAAAAATTCCTTTAAAGTATGGAGAACCTACTTCTGTTAAAATTTCATGACAGCGTCTTGCGATATCACCAAAGATATCCTTTTCATTTTCATGCAGTAAAATAATATTGTATTTTTCCGCAATTGCTGCAAATTCCTTTAGTTTACTAACAACTTGACTACGATATTGATCTGCATCCTCCCCCTTAGGAATATAGAAGCTGAAGATTCGCATATATTTACAATCGAGCAAGTTGCTAATTTGGCAAAGCTTGTCCAACATTAGCTTTTGCTTAGCAAAGCCTTCTTCATCATTGATGAATACTTTACCAATAGGTGAGCCGATAGAAGAAACACCAATTCCAGCTTTTTGAAGCCTAGGCTGGACGTTTTCTTTGATTTCATCAACGGTAAAATCACCTATATTTTTCCCATCAATGCCTCGTAACGAAATATATTTCATACCTAGATTTGAGACAACCTCAAGTTGGGTATTAAAATCAGATGAAATTTCATCTGAAAATCCTGAAATCAATAAATTTTGATTCATTTATGCTTTACCTCCTTATTAACAGGAATGTTGCGGCTGAGTTTTGTTTTACGATATTGCGAAGGAGTAATGCCAACCTTCTCTTTGAAAAAGCGGCTGAAATGGGCAACACTCTCAAAGCCTGATGATTGAGATACCTCTGTAAGGGATTGGTTTGGTTCCATTTCCAACAAATATTTCACTTGATTAAGTCTGCAAGCCATGACGTATTCCATTACCGTAAAGCCAGTGACTTCTTTAAATACATGCGAAGCATAATACTTACTCAGATTTAATTCTGAAGCTATTTTATCTAAACTAACTTTTCCTTTAAAATGATCATTTATCCAAGACGCGATTTCCTCGGCATGAAGTTCCTTTTCTGACTTTTTACTGATGATTTGAGACAATTGCTTTTGACTCATCTTATAAATCCCTAATAATAATTGAACTAATTCAAGTTTCACTTCAGCTTCTAAAAATTCATTTTTCTTACCTGTTTGCTGTGCTTCTTCAACAATATGTTCTAATGAAGCAGCGATTTCCTTAATCCGTCCATCCACAAATTGCCCATTTTCATCGTAACCAGTGCGAAGCAGGCAATTGTTCAGCTTTTTAAACGGATCTAACAAATTTGGTATTCCAAGAGCGTTTAATAACTCTTGCAGCCATGTAGGTGAAAAGTGAATCATACTTCTTGTATAAGGACTGCTTGTTCCTGGATTTGGTTTATGCAATGTCATGCCATCCAATAGGATAATATCACCTGGCTGAAGTTCATAAATCCGATTATTAATTAAATACTTACAATCGCCAGAATGAAAAAAATAAATTTCGTACTCCTGGTGAGAGTGAAATTCAGAGATATATTTTTCCATTCCTTTTACTCTGTAGAAAGCGTTTATCCACTCATCCATTATTTTTGATTTATAAGGAAAGTTGATCGGCTTATCCATGGCTCACACCCTTAAAAGTAACCGCTGTCAATTTAGTTTGTTAACTAAACATACTTATATTTTATTACACTTAGACACAAAAATCATTCTCTTATCCTGCTGTAAAATACTTTTTATTTGACTGAAATTGCTTTTTAATAATAAAATTACAGACAATTTTTATAAAAAATAGAGACAAAACTAGCTTTAAATGGCTAGTTTTTGTCTCTATTAGTAATGTTCTAATTCAATTCGATTATTTCATCCAGTTGGTATGGAAAACTCCTTCTTTATCAACACGTTGATAAGTGTGAGCACCAAAGTAGTCACGTTGAGCTTGTAACAAATTGGCTGGGAGTGTTTCAGTACGGTAGCTGTCATAATAGGCAATCGCACTAGCGAATGATGGTACAGGAATACCACGTTCAATTGCTACAGCAAGAACTTGACGTAATGGCTGCTGATAGTTCTCAACGATATCTTTAAAGTAAGGATCTAACAATAAGTTTCTTAATTCTGGATCGCGATCATACGCATCCTTAATTTTTTGTAAGAATTGTGCACGAATAATACAGCCGCCGCGGAAAATCATTGCGATATCTCCGTAACGAAGATTCCAATCATATTCTTCTGATGCAGCACGCATTTGTGCAAAACCTTGTGCATAAGAAACAATTTTACTCATATATAATGCTTTACGAACTGCTTCGATTAATTCTTCTTTATTGCCTTCAAAGCCCTTAACTTCCGGTCCATTAAGAACCTGACTTGCCTTAACACGCTCATCCTTCATTGCTGAAATAAAGCGGGCAAATACAGATTCAGTGATAATTGGAAGTGGAACACCTAAGTCTAAAGCATTTTGGCTTGTCCATTTACCAGTACCCTTTTGACCAGCCGTATCAAGGATTAAGTCAACCATTGGTTTACCAGTTTCTTCATCCACTTTTGTAAAGATATCAGCCGTAATTTCAATCAGATAGCTGTCTAATTCACCTTTATTCCATTCAGCAAAGACCTCATGAAGCTCTTTTGCATCCAAACCAAGGACATTTTTCAAAATAAAATAAGCTTCACAGATTAACTGCATATCTCCATATTCAATTCCATTATGAACCATTTTCACATAGTGACCGGCACCATTGGGACCAATATAGGTACAGCAAGGATCGCCCTCTACTTTTGCAGAAATGGCTTCTAAGATTGGTTTAACAAGGTTATACGCTTCTTCTTTACCGCCTGGCATGATAGAAGGACCTTTTAATGCGCCTTCCTCTCCACCTGAAACGCCAGTTCCGATGAAATGGAATCCTGCAGTCTCTAGCTCCTTATTACGTCTGATTGTATCTTGGAAGAATGTATTCCCACCATCAATTAGGATATCGCCTTCTTCAAGAAATGGCTTCAAGGAGTCAATTGTAGCATCTGTTGCAGTACCAGCTTTAACCATTAATAAAATTTTACGAGGCTTTTCTAAAGAATTAACGAATTCTTCAACAGTACGTGCACCTACAAAGTTTTTTCCTTCTGCTTCATTCTTTAAGAATTCTTCTGTTTTTTCATAAGAACGATTAAAAACAGCGACTGAATAACCGCGGCTTTCAATATTTAAGGCAAGATTTTTCCCCATTACTGCTAGACCAACTACACCAATTTGTTGTTTTGCCATTCTAAATACCTCAACTTTCTTTATGTATTATTAATTACCATCATTAACATAACATCCATAATAACGATTAAAAGTGAGAACATCAAGCAATTCAGTTACTCTTTATCCTTATCAAGGATTGAACCAAGTAAGTAAGGAGGGGAACCTAATAGAACCCCTGCCTATTGTTATTTCTGTATTAACGCTTTAAAAAGTATTCTTCGGCATTATCATAGCAAATATTCCGTACCATTTGCTCCATGTGATTCATATCATTTGGCGCTAACCCATTTTCAACCCATTCGCCAAGGAGATTACACAGAATACGGCGGAAATAATCATGACGTGCATAAGATAAGAAACTGCGAGAGTCTGTCAGCATCCCGATAAAGTGACTAAGTAATCCGACATTGGCAAAATCCTTCATCTGTCTCTCCATACCATCGATATGGTCTAAAAACCACCAGCCAGAGCCTAATTGAACTTTTCCCGGTATCCCTTCTTCATAGAAGTTCCCCATCATACCTGCCAGCATTACATTGTCTTTTTGGTTTAAGTTAAACAATACTGTCCTCGGCAATGCATTTTCTTGATCTAAGGAATCTAAGAAACGAGATAATCCTTCTGCCATATTAGTTTCTCCAACTGAATCAAATCCTACGTCATTTCCAAGAAGCTCTTTCATTCTTGAATTATTGTTTCTCATCGCTCCCATATGAAGCTGCATAACCCATTGTTTCTCCGCATACATCTTTCCAAGCTCTTTTAATAAGTAGTAACGGTATGAAACCAATTCATTAGTTGTAAGCTCTAAGCCGCTTAGTCTTTTATTGAAAATTTCTTCAATCTCCTGTTTTGTAGATTCCACGTATTCCATGCTCTGAATGTCATGGTCCGATGCGCGGCCTCCGTTTTCATGGAAGTAGGCAACTCGTTGTTTTAATGCAGCCAGTAATGCATCAAATGAATCCACGTTGACACCTGAAACTTGTGATAATTTTTCAATCCAGCTAGCGAAGGTTGGACGTTCAATAAACATTGCACCATCAGGACGGAAGGTTGGAGCAATGATTGTTTTAAAGGTGTCATCATTTTTCAGTAATTGATGGTATTCTAGTGTGGAAATTGGATCATCTGTGGTTCCGATAAACTTCACATTTGATCTCTCAATTAAACCTCTTGCAGTGAATTCAGGCGTTTGTAATTTTTGATTACATTCTTCCCAAATTTCACGAGCCGTATCTGGGCTTAATACTTTATCAATCCCAAAGTACATTTTTAATTCTAAGTGTGTCCAGTGGTATACTGGGTTTCCAATTAAATACGGAATCGTCTCTGCCCATGCGGCAAATTTTTCCCAATCACCTGCATCTCCGGTAATGTATTGCTCTCCAATACCATGCATGCGCATTGTCCGCCATTTATAATGGTCCCCGCCAAGCCAAATTTGAGTAATATTTTCATAAGACTTGTTTTCCCAAACTTCCTTCGGGTCTAAATGACAATGAAAGTCAAAAATTGGTGAAGAAACTGCTGCATTTTCATAAAGCTTAATGGCCGTTTCTGTATTTAACAAAAAGTGTTGATCCATAAATTTTTTCAACGAATACCTCTCCTTTAGATAAAAATTTATCGGTTAATTTACTAGCTCTGTAACCCCTTACAGAAATAAAAAAGTAGGTATAATATTTAGACTCTCTTTAATTTGTTTATTAAACAAATTAATTACACTAATAATTTATCACGATTAATTTGTTTAGTCAATTAACTATTTAGTAAATATAAGAATAATAACGACCATTTAATGAAAGAACTGATATAATAGTAATATACACAAGTATAGTCCGAAATGGAGGATATGAATATAAATGGTTACCGGTGATGCGGCATATATAAAGAAAATTAATCGCTCGTTAATTATTAGAGAAATTATTAAAGAAGGAATGATTTCAAGAGCGGATCTTTCCAAAAGCACAAACTTGACGAGAGCAACTATCTCTGCACAAGTTGCTGATTTGTTAGCAGAGGGGCTAATTATAGAGACTCATCTCGAACATCTCACAGTGGGCAGGAAACCAATTATGCTCTCTTTAAACGGACAAGCTGGCTATGCACTTGGTATTGATCTGGATTATGGTCAAATATCATTTACATTAACAGATCTTCTTGGCAGTCCTGTTACATCCAATATTATTAGAATTAGTACGGTGGAATATACAGAAATTTGTCATCTTTTAGTTGAACAAATTAAAAAGTACAAAACTGAATTCAATGACAGTCGTTACGGCATAGTTGGAGTTGTAATCGCCATCCATGGTTTGGTTGGAAAAGATGAAATCATTCACTATGTTCCACGGTTTAACTGGCATGGGATCAATTTAATAAGTGATTTAGAAAGAGAAATCGATTTGCCGATTCATCTTGAGAATAATGCAAATCTAAGCTCTTTTGCAGAGCGTGTTTATATACACCATGAAACAGACAATCTGCTATGTACTACCCTCTATTCGGGTATCGGTCTTGGCATGATGATGAACGATGATTTTTTCCGGGGCAATGAAGGCTATGCCGGCGAAATTGGTCATATGATTGTTGTCCCCGGAGGTAAACCATGTAATTGTGGAAATAAGGGATGCTGGGAAAAATATGCTTCGGAAACAGTCATATTTGAATATCTGTCTGAAAAAAGACAAATCGAGAACCTTACCTACGAACACATTCAAACTTGGCTTGATGAAGGCGACGAGGAAGTACATGAAATGATGGAACAGTTCATCTTCTATCTATCGATTGGATTGAATAATATGATAAATATGTATAATCCTGATGTGCTCGTACTTGATAGTGAATTGTTGCGAATCTATCCGGACTCTTTAAATAAAATAACCAAGAATCTAAATTCTTCAATCAGTCATTATCGTGAATTAATGATCTCTACTATCGGAAATAAATCTTGTGTCCTTGGAGCATGTGCACTTGCTATCAAACAATTTCTGGATGTCCCGATGTTAAATTTACCCTATGATATAAAAACCAATCAAATTGGAAGCGCACTCATTTATTGATAATCACACCTTATAGAACAAAAACCCCTTTTAGCTTTTGCTAAAAGGGGTTTTTTCGATGGTATTAGGCACTTTTTAAACTATCATTAACCTTTTGTTTATCTTTAAGCTCATCGACAATCTTTTTATAAAGATCCTCAGTTAAATTATACAGAACAATTAAGATAATCGCTGCGATTAAGTTTAGTCCGGCTGGAATCAGGAACATTAATCCTTTTATACCAAGGAGTGTGCCGGCTGTTTGCTCTGCATTGGGAACATAACCAATTAATCCAAGGGCAACGCCAGGAATAAAACCGGCTAACGCCTGTGCTAGTTTCCGGAAGAAACTGTAACTTGAATAGACAATCCCCTCTGTCCGTTGTCCTGTTTTCCATTCGTGATAATCAACTGCATCCGCAACCATTACCCATGGTAAACCTAGTGCAAAGCTAAGACCTAGGCTTCCAATTGTAAGTAATATTATGAAAGTCGGTACGTTAGCTGGTAGAACAAAGTTGGCAACATCTGCGGCAATTCCAATGAAAAGACCGATAATAAATGTTTTCTTTTTTCCAAGTCTTTTAACAAGTGCTGGAATAAAAAATGAACCAATGACAGCGATTCCAATACTAGTAAACGACAGCAAAGACATAAGACCCGGATTACCTAAATTATATTGTAAGTAATATAACTGAACAGCTGTCCGTAGGTTACTCCCCGCAACCATAAACAAACAAACGAAACAGAGAGCAATTAGCGGTCTATTACTTAGCAATAGTTTGAAGAGTTTGGACATTGGAACCTTTTCTTCTTCTTTTTTAGGCAACCTAATAACATTTTCATTTGTATTACGATAGCAAATATAGTGGAATATTATCCCAATTAACGCCATCGAACCGATGCCCACAGTATATCCTGATTTTTGATCTGGAAAATATAAAACAATGGGGATCACAACCATCCCGGAAATAAGCATTGCAAATTGACTGCCAATAGCTCTAAAGGATCCAAGAGATGCTCGGTCCACAGAATCTTGGGTCATTGAAGCAGCCAGTGATCCATAAGGAATGTTAACAATCGAATACGACAATCCAAAGGCCATATAGGTTATAAAAGCAAAAGCAATTTTTCCTGTATCTGAAAAGTCAGGTGCCATGAAAGAAATGACTGTCATAATGGCAAGAGGAATCGATCCAAATAAAATGAACGGCCGGAACTTACCTCGTTTCCCTACCTTCCGTTTATCTATAAAAGCACCTACTGAGGAATCTGCAAATGCATCAAAAATCTTCGAAATCAAAAATACAAGTCCGCCCCAATAAGCCGAAATTCCTAAAATATCTGTATAGAACTTAAGCAAATAAATTTGCCCCATATCAAACATAAATCCGTTACCCACATCACCTAGACCGTAGGAGACTTTTTCTTTTAAGGTTAATTTTTTTTGGGCACTATTCTCCATCATGACTCCTTCTTCCTGTTAAATTAAATCAAACTGTAACCCTTTACAAAACGAGATAAAAAATAAAGGTTTTAAATATTTTTGAGGCTAATAAGTTTATTTAATTTGTTTATTAAACTAACAAATTGTCTGCATTGATAGAATACCACCGTCGACAAATTTCGTCAATAATAATTTGTAAGCGGTTATCATCCATTTCAACCCATTTATAAACCTTTAACAGCAAAAATCAATAATGGAGTTCATAACATAAG
>NZ_BCUX01000022.1 GCF_001591445.1 Neobacillus drentensis NBRC 102427
TCTCTTATCTTTGAACAAAGGCTGATACCTCGAGTGTCAGCCTTTTTTCTTTGTTGTTGAATATTTTCAATTTTACAACATTATCTGTGAACTTATTATGTCATTCAGAGATTATTCAAGTGGTTCTATTCGAGAACATCGATTTCTATAAAAAATTACATATTTATACAGAATCATTTATGGGATCGACAAAAAAACGTTAAGATTATTACATTTTGTATGTAAGGGGTATTACAAAATGGAGCGCTTACATCACTTAGAATGAAGGTGTAGCAAGGATAGTTTGAAAAAAGGAGGAAGCAAGATGAGCAGTATAGTGGAAATGACTTCTCAGCGGGAAACGCAAACCAAATTAAAGCACCCGATCCATGTTACATCGGAAATCGGTACTTTACGGACGGTTATGCTTAAACGACCTGGCAAAGAAGTTGAAAATCTGATACCTGAGTATCTTCAACGACTTTTATTCGATGATATTCCTTATTTACCCATCATTCAAAGAGAGCATGACTACTTTGCCGAAACATTAAAAAACAGAGGCATAGAAGTCCTTTACCTCGAAAAATTAGTGGTTGAAACACTAAGTAATCCAGAAATAAAAAGACAATTTGTTGATGATATTTTACGAGAAAGCAAGGCGAATATCAACGGTGCCAGAGAGGTGTTAAAGGAATATTTACTATCCTTCTCCACGGCCGATATGATTGACAAAGTGATGAGCGGCATTCTCAAAAGGGAAATAGAAGAGAGTAAGAAAACACATCTATATGAATTAATGGAGGATCACTATCCCTTCTATTTAGACCCCATGCCTAACCTCTATTTTACTAGAGACCCGGCAGCAAGTATCGGAAATGGTTTATCGATTAACAGAATGCGCGAACCAGCGCGGCGCCGCGAATCGTTATTCATGGAATACATCTTGAAGCTTCATCCTCGGTTTGCCGGCCATAATGTTCCCGTCTGGCTGGACCGAAACTATGAATTCTCAATTGAAGGCGGAGATGAACTTGTTCTAAGTGATGAAGTAGTCGCGATTGGGGTCTCAGCCCGTACCTCCGCACGTGCAATTGAAAGATTAGCGCTTAACCTATTTAAGAAACAAGATTCTTTTAAAAAAGTGGTGGCTGTCGAGATTCCAAAATGCCGCGCCTTTATGCATTTGGATACGGTGTTTACCATGGTTGATTACGATAAATTCACGATTCACCCTGAAATTCAAAGTCCGCAAGGGAAGATGAATATTTATATATTAGAAAAAGGTTTGGATGATGAGCACGTCAATATCACCCACCGGACGAACCTGCAGGAAACGCTGAAAGAGGTTTTAGATTTGAATGAACTGGTCTTAATTCCTTGCGGCGGCGGTGATGAAATTGCTGCATCCCGCGAACAATGGAATGATGGTTCAAATACCTTAGCGATTTCCCCAGGAGTTGTCGTTACCTATGATCGAAACTATATTTCCAATGATTTATTGCGCCAGCACGGTATGGAGGTTATTGAAATTTTAAGTTCGGAATTATCCCGCGGCCGCGGGGGCCCGCGCTGCATGAGTATGCCAATCGTTCGGGAAGATTTATACAAATAATTTTATAAAAAGGAGAAAGATAACGATGTTACTAACTGCACCTAAATTATATGGAAAAAGCTTTCTATGTGAAAAGGATTTTTCAAAAGAAGAGTTCGTTTATTTAATTGATTTAGCGATGCAATTAAAGGATGAGAAAAAACACGGCATTCCACACCGCCATTTGGAAGGCAAAAACATTGCCCTCTTGTTTGAAAAACCATCTACTCGTACCCGCTGCGCTTTCACGGTTGCCTGTATTGATTTAGGGGCCCACCCGGAATATTTAGGGAAAGATGACATCCAGCTTGGAAAAAAAGAATCGATTGAGGATACGGCGAAAGTATTAGGCCGCATGTTTGACGGGATTGAGTTCCGCGGCTTTGAACATGAAAAGGTTGAAATATTAGCCGAGCACTCCGGTGTTCCGGTCTGGAATGGCTTGACGGAATTATGGCATCCAACACAAACACTTGCTGACTTCTTAACGGTAAAAGAAAACTTTGGACGCTTAGAAGGAATTAAATTCGTTTATGTTGGTGATGGTAGAAATAATGTAGCCAACAGCTTGCTCGTTGGTGGTGCCCTTGTTGGGATGGACGTCCGTATCTGTGCTCCTGAATCGTTATTCCCGGCCCCTGAGATTGTGGAATTGGCACAGGGCCTCGCAGAAAAGTCCGGCGGCCGTGTGACTGTGACGAGCAACGTCGATGAAGGTGTTGCCGGGGCAGACGTGATTTATACAGATGTTTGGGTGTCCATGGGTGAAGAAGATAAGTTCGCTGAAAGGATTGCCCTTCTTACTCCATATAAAGTCACAATGGACATGGTGAGAAAGACTGGCAACAACGAGATGATTTTCCTACATTGCCTGCCTGCTTTCCATGACCTAGAAACAACCTATGGCAAGGATATGTTTGCAAAACACGAAATCCCTGAGATGGAAGTAACCGATGAAGTTTTCCGGAGCGAACATTCAAAGGTATTTGATCAAGCAGAAAACAGAATGCACACCATTAAAGCAGTAATGGCGGCAACACTTGGACATTTAGAGTAAGTGTTATCAGAAGAGAGTTGGGGGAGCGCACGCGCTTGGTGTGTCTTCTCTCTCTACTTGAAATTTGGATTCGCTGATAGAATGGCGGAATTCGCCAATAGAACATCGAGATTCGCTGATAGAACCTAGAAATTCGCCAATAGAACAGCAGAATTCGCTGATAGACTTGCAGAATTCGCTGATAGAACCAGAGAATGCGCCGATAAAGTGATTTTCATCGCTGATAAAAATTCAAAAGGCGATCATTTTTTTCAGAAATCGTCTTAAAAAGCCCTAATGGAGGAATAGCATGAACAATATCTCCGAACTTTTACTACCAGAACTTCAAAAAATAGAAACAGATTTTCATCATTCATTAATGGAACTCATCGAAATTCCAAGTGTCATCAATGAACAAGATAGCGGATATCCATTTGGAAAACAAATTGATTTGGCACTTAAAAAGACCCTTTCGATATGTGAGAAGCTGGGTTTTAGGACGTTTTGTGATCCAAAGGGCTATTACGGTTATGCTGAAATTGGCGACGGCAAGGAAATGATTGGCGTCCTTGGCCATCTCGACGTCGTTCCCGCTGGAAAACTCGATGAATGGAAGACGCCTCCCTTCCAAGCCATCATCAAAGACGGAAAAATGTACGGCCGGGGAACACAGGATGACAAGGGGCCAACACTCGCTGCCCTCTTTGCTGTAAAAGCGTTAATGAATCTCGGGGTTCCGTTTGCCAAAAGAATTCGCATTATCTTCGGCACAGATGAAGAAACATTGTGGCGCTGTATGAATCGCTATTGTGAAATCGAAGAAATCCCAAGCATGGGCTTTAGCCCGGACTCCGTCTTCCCGCTCGTTTATGCCGAAAAGGGCCTTCTCCAGCTGCATTTGGAAGGCAAGAACGAAACAGGTTTACGGTTGAGGTCAGGTAATGCTTTCAACGCGGTGCCTGACACCGCACGTTATTCCGGTGAACAGCAAACTGAATTAATCGCTGCATTAAGTGCGTTGGATTTTGCTTATGAAACAGATGAAGACGGGATTGTCGTCCTCGGCAAAGCGGTCCATGCTCAGGTGGCGGAAAAAGGAATTAATGCCATTAATCGTTTATTAATTGCACTCAAACAAATCGGTTACACATCCAAAACGATCGAATTCGTCAATGATTTAATCCATGAAGATTCGTTTGCTGTGAAGATTTTCGGTGAGTGTGAAGATGAAGCATCCGGTAAATTGAAATTCAATATAGGAAAAATTGAATGTAACGAAGAGGTCGAAAGGTTATCAATCGATATTCGCATCCCTGTGACAGTCGATAAACAAACGATTGTGGACACCCTCTCGCAATTGGCAAAGGAATACGGATTGTCCTACAAAGAATTCGATTACTTAAAATCCATCTATATTCCAAAGGATCATTTTTTAATCAAAACATTAATGAATGTGTACCAAGAGATTACCAATGATTTGATTTCAGAACCGATTTCCTCGGGCGGTGCCACCTATGCACGAGCGATGGAGAATTTTGTTGCGTTCGGTGCTGTTTTTCCACATCAAACGAAAACCGAGCATCAGCCCAATGAACACATTGACTTAGCAGAAATGTTTAAAGCAATGCAGATCTATGCAAAAGCCATCTACGATTTAACCCGCTAGGTATACCCATTATGTAATGGAGGAATTGAAATGAAAAAGTTCAAGATGCCTACAGCGTATACGTTATTATTTTTAATTATTGTTGTTATCGCCGCACTAACCTGGGTGATTCCAGGTGGACATTACGATATGAAGCTTGATAAAGCAACGGAAAAAGAAATTCCTGTTTCAGGAACTTACCAGCAGCTGCCCGGGGATGAACAAACTCCACAAGGAATCTGGGAAGTGTTAAATGCTCCGATTAATGGATTCTTTGATGCAAAAGACATTGCCCTATTTGTGCTTGTTATCGGAGGTTTCCTTGGGGTTGTTATGAAAACAGGGGCGATTGATGCTGGAATTTCGAGGGTCATTCGAAAATTAAAAGGCAAGGAGCAATGGCTGATACCCATTCTTATGACCCTCTTTGCCATTGGCGGTTCAACTTACGGCATGGCGGAAGAAACCATCGCCTTCTATCCTATCCTCATCCCCGTTCTAATTGCAGCAGGCTATGACGCGTTAACGGCTGTTTCGATTATCGCACTTGGGGCTGGAATCGGCTGTTTAGGATCAACGGTTAACCCCTTTGCAACAGGGATTGCCTCTGGATTTGCCGGTATTTCGATTGGTGATGGGATGGGGCTTCGTCTCATCATTCTGGTAGTGACATTGATTGTAACGATTTTATTCGTCATGCGCTACGCAAAAAAAGTGAAAGAAAATCCATCTAAATCACTGATTGCAAATCTAAAAGTGGAAAATGAGAAGCATTTCTTATCACAAAAAACTGGGGAAGTAGAATTTACCGGCCGGCATAAAGCGGTACTTTGGGTGTTTGGCTTGACCTTTATTGTGATGATTTTAGGGGTAATTCCATGGGCTTATAAATTTAATATTACTATTTTTGAAGATTTAACAAAAGCGGTTGCAAAAATACCATTCATAGGTCCTTTATTAGGCGGCATCATGCCACTTGGGGACTGGTGGTTCGGTGAACTAACGATGTTATTCTTAACATCCTCGATCATTATTGCCATTATTTTTAAAATGGGAGAATCAGAGTATACTAGCACGTTTGTTAACGGTGCGAGAGATTTACTAGGCGTTGCTCTCATCATTGGTATTTCTCGCGGGATTACAGTGGTCATGGATGCTGGCGGGATGACCGCAACGGTTCTCCATTGGGGCGAAGGAATACTAGAAAATATGGGTTCAGTCTTGTTCACGAACCTATCCTTTCTATTCTATTTACCACTTTCTTTCCTAGTGCCGTCCACTTCCGGACTTGCGACGTTGTCGATGCCGATTATGGCTCCGTTGGCAGATTTTGCAGGGGTAGGCAGAGATATCATCATAACCGCTTACCAAAGTGCATCCGGGGTCGTGAACCTGCTTACACCAACAAGTGCAGTCATTATGGGGGCATTGGCCATTGCTCGGATTCCATATAGTACCTATCTTAAACATGTTTGGAAATTGGTCGTGTCACTCTCAGTCATTGTTATGGTCATTATGAGCATTGCGACATTAATGAATTAATATTCTGTTCGGCTGATTAGTCTAAATTGATAAGGGGATACCGATATGAAAAAACAAAAAGTAGTGATAGCCTTAGGGGGCAATGCAATTCAATCCGGTGATGCAACAGCAGAGGCACAGCAGCGTGCCTTAGAAAAAACAGCCCGCCAGCTGGTTGATTTTATCGAAAAAGGTATTGATATAATTATTTCGCACGGAAATGGCCCGCAAGTAGGAAACATTTTGCTGCAGCAGGCGGCCGCTGACTCCGTCAAAAATCCTGCCATGCCACTTGATACATGTGGTGCGATGAGCCAGGGCATGATCGGGTACTGGATGCAAAACGCGATGGATAAAGCTCTGAAGGAACGTGGCATCTTTAGAAATGTGGTGACGGTGGTTACTCGTGTCGTCGTCGATCGAAATGATCCTGCTTTCTTAAATCCCACCAAGCCGATTGGTCCTTTTTACAGTAAAGACGAGGCTCAGAAAATGAGCGAGGCTACCGGAACAGTCTTTAAGGAAGATGCAGGCCGCGGCTGGCGCCGGGTTGTTCCCTCGCCAAAGCCAGTCAACATTCAGGAGCATGCAGTGATTAATGCCCTTGTCGAACAAGGAAACATTATCATTTCTGTCGGCGGCGGCGGGATACCTGTCATTGAAACAGAGGAGGGCCTGGTCGGGATCGAAGCAGTTATTGATAAAGACTTCGCTTCTCAAAAGCTTGCCGAACTGGTTGATGCGGACGCTTTAATCATTCTCACAGCAGTCGACAATGTGTATATTGATTTTAATAAATCTA
Source organism: Neobacillus drentensis NBRC 102427 (assembly GCF_001591445.1). GTDB lineage: Bacteria > Bacillota > Bacilli > Bacillales > Cytobacillaceae > Neobacillus > Neobacillus drentensis. The sequence goes on from NZ_BCUX01000022.1 coordinate 6,575, forward strand.
CGCAAAAGAAATTAGAGGATGTCACGATTGAAGAATTGAAAGACTATATTAAGGGCGGACATTTTGCCGAAGGGAGCATGCTCCCGAAAGTCGAAGCAGCGATTCAATTCGCGGAGACCAATCCTGAACGGAAAACCATTATTACTTCTTTAGACCTAGCACTTAACGCGATTGAGGGAAAATCTGGCACAGTAGTTACTCTCAAGGGTGCTCCAGTACTTTCCTAATAATGAGTTATGATTTTCAACCCAACCCAATCAGGAAAAAAACCTTTTTGAATTCAGGTTCAAAGAGGTTTTTTTTCTATTTGGTTCTTGTGATGGGGATTTGTTTGGAATTGAAAGGATGGGATTCTGCCGAGTTTGGTATTTATTCCGCCGTTTGGAGCGGGGATTCCGCCAAGTGTCCCAGTTATTCCGCCAAACTGAAGACGGATTCCGCCAACTTCACTATTTATTCCGCCAACCATCAAAAACAGCTAAATTAAGACTGTTCACTTATGTAAAAACTACCTAAATTAAGCTCCCAACCGTAAACCCCTTTTTATATTTAGCAGCTGGCACAACCGGAGCAGCAACTGAAGAAGTACCTGATCGGTCTAAATGATCATGGTCGTGATCATGATGGGCATGCGGGTCTACATAGTTATTATCAAATCGTTGATTAATCTCCAACAACATTGCTTTTACCTGCTGATAATCTGAGTAAGAAACTTCTCGCAACTGATTCAACATCGTGCTTCGTTCCTCATCGGTAAAGCGGAACAGGGCTAAATCAAGATGTTCGACAAAATTATGTAATCCGAATTTTTCAAGATTCAATTCCTGCAATAGTCGATTAAACTCATTATTGGTCGGAGCGAAATCCTTCTCTTCTTTTTCACTTTCAAATTTACTAATCAGTGGAATCAGCTCTACCAACCGAGATAAACGCTGCTCCTCTTCTTCAAAAATATGATGATAATAAAGCCGTTCATGGTCATCAGTGGCATTTTAAATGACCGGATCTAGCATATTCATAAATTTCTCGATGGCATCTTTGGTCGTCGTAAAAATATGATAAAAAATCTTTAATTCCTCTTTCACATCAAGCACCCCCGGATTTCAACTACTTGTCATATTGACGTTTGGCGGCGTTTTTAAAACTGTTTATACAAATAAAAAAGACTAGCCTCAGCTAATCTAGTTCAGCATTATTAAATTTCGAATATAAGAAAAGACCAGCATCTCTGCTGGTCTTTTCTTCCACTATGTAGTGGAGACGGTGGGACGTGCTCTTCCATGCTTTCGTCATGGCACTGACTATATCTTGAACCTGTCTTCTACAGGTCCTCCGGCGTCTTATGCGAAACGGATATTTACCTCTTCAAGGTATGATTTCGCATCCTAGTACTACCACTTAAACATGGCAGCCTATAAGTCGATACACGGCTGTTGGATTACTCCACATACCGCTCGGCATTGCCCTATCACATTGAAGTGACTTAGGTTTCACCGATAAAGCCGAATTTTCACTTATGTGTTACCACATAAGGCGACTAATACTAATCGAACCCACGTCCAAAGATATCGCCACTTAAGCTTCTACGAGTGTAGTCGATATATTGGTGTTTCGCTGATTCATCTGCCTATCGACCGGCGTCCGGTCAGCTAGCCTGGTTGTTCTCTTCCTTCATCCTCAGGCGGTGGAATCCGGCGTAGCCCACTTAGAGTGAGTCCCTTACCCTACTACATGGGCAATAGAGGGAGGAACCGCTATGCAGTATTAAGCTGCGAAAGCGAGGTTGTTGTTAGTTTTGCCAGTTATGGCTTTGACGTTTTAACGAGGCCGATCCCCTCGACTCGCGACCTAAGCTCAAACTACCCCTGTCGAATCCGTAGCGTCCCCATAATAAAAGGAGCTGCAATCTAGTTAAAGATTAAAGCTGCAGACGTTAGGAAGCTCAACAATGTTCTTTGAGCAAATGTTACCGTCGCTCTCTTGGCGACAAACTTATTATAACACACTGTAAGGATTTTTCAATTGTAAGTATCTGTAAAATAATTTCCAATTCAGCAACCAACGAACTAAATTACATCTTCTGACGATCACGGAAGGCCCGTTCGATTTCACGTTTCGCTTCTTTTTGCTTTAAGGATTCACGCTTATCGTAATTCTTCTTACCTTTCGCAAGCCCGATTAGCACTTTACAAAAACCATTTTTCAGATAGAGCTTTAATGGAACAAGAGCGTAGCCAGCCTCTTTTGTTTCTCCGATTAGTTTATTAATTTCGCGCTTATGGAGTAATAGCTTTCGTGTTCGTAATGGGTCATGATTAAAAATGTTGCCTTGTTCATATGGACTGACATGCATCCCGAAAAGAATCGCTTCCCCATTTTGAATTCGTGCATATGCATCCTTAAGATTCACTTTTCCCCCACGAATCGATTTGATTTCCGTCCCCTGCAGAACGATTCCAGCTTCGTAGGTTTCTTCAATAAAATAATCATGGTAAGCCTTTTTGTTTTGTGCACAAACTTTTCCTTCACCTTTTGGCATCTTTTTCACCTCATCTTAAAATTTATTTTAGCAGAATATACAAGCTACTACAATTGAAAGAGAGCCCTAGATTATGGGCTCCCTTAAAGAAGTTATTTATTTTTTCGCTTTGTACTTTTGTATTTTGGCACATTATCATAAAATTTACGTTTCTTCTTCACTTTATTTCCTTGACCGCTGTTGCCTTCGGACTTGGCATCGGAACCTCCGCCTTGACTGCGGCCACTGCCGCCACCTTGACCTCGGCCACCATTGCCGCCTTGTCCTTGACCGCGACCACCGCCGCCGCCTTGCTGTTTATTCCTGCGCGGCTTCTTCGTGTCGCTGCCCGTACTGAAGACTCTTGGCGTCTCCGACCGTTCGCGACGAGGAGTACCCTTCATGCCGACAATTTCAAAATCAATCGCACGCTCTTCTTTATTAACTTTTACAACACGAATGGTAATTTCATCGCCAATTCGGAACACATTCCCTGTCCGCTCGCCAATCATCGCTAGTTGGCGCTCATCATAGCGATAATAATCATCGGTCATATAGCTGACATGGACAAGTCCTTCAATGGTATTTGGCAGTTCCACAAACATACCGAAATTCGTCACAGAGCTGATAATGCCGTCGTACTCAACGCCAATCTTATCTTCCATAAATTCAGCTTTCTTCAAATCATCGGTCTCCCGCTCAGCATCCACCGAACGGCGCTCCATTTTTGAAGAATGATCTGCAATCTCAGGTAAGCGTACATTCCATTTTTCCTGGGTGGTTGAATCAAGCTTTCCTTCGATTAAGTACGTCCGGATTAAGCGATGAACAATGGTATCCGGATAACGCCGAATCGGCGAGGTGAAATGGGTATAGAACTCGGTTGACAAACCAAAATGTCCGAGACTTTCTGGATCATATTTCGCCTGCTGCATTGAGCGAAGCATCACCTTCGAGACCACCATTTCCTCAGGTTTACCTTGCACTTCTTCAATAATTTCTTGAAGGGCTTTCGGATGGACATCATTTGCCGTCCCTTTTACGATGTAGCCAAAGTTGGTGATAAACTCGAAAAACCTCCGCAGTTTATCTTCCTTGGGATCCTCATGGATACGGTAAATAAACGGAACTTCCATCCAGTGAAAGTGCTCGGCTACCGTTTCATTAGCAGCGAGCATAAACTCTTCAATTAATTTCTCAGCTACCGAACGTTCGCGAAGGACAACATCGGTCGGCTTTCCTTCCTCATCGACCAGAATCTTTGATTCCTTAAAATCAAAGTCAATCGCGCCCCGCTTCATCCGTTTGTTTCGTAAGATGGCGGCTAACTCTTCCATCATTTCAAACATGGGCACGAGCGGTTCGTAACGTGTGCGCGTTGCTTCATCATGTTCAGCCAGAATCAGATTCACATCGGAATAGGTCATCCGCTCAGTTGTTTTAATCACAGATTGAAAAATCTCATGCGAAACAACTACGCCCTCCGAGTTAATTTCCATTTCGCAAGATAACACCAGACGGTCCACTTTCGGATTTAAGGAACAAATCCCATTCGATAAACGATGCGGAATCATCGGGATTACCCGGTCGACTAAATACACACTCGTCGCCCGTTCCTCTGCTTCAAGGTCAATCGGCGTGCCTTCTTTTACATAATAGCTCACGTCAGCGATATGGACGCCTAGCTTATAGTTGCCGTTCGCAAGCTTGGTCACGGTTACCGCATCATCCAAGTCTTTCGCATCGGCACCGTCAATCGTGACTATCGTTTCATTCCGAAGGTCACGGCGATTGGTTAATTCACTTTCGTCAATGGTGTCAGGCACCTCGTTCGCCTGTTTTAACACCTCGTCAGGAAAGGCCATTGGTAGGCCGTGCTTATGTATGACAGACAGAATGTCCACGCCTGGGTCGTTTTTGTGGCCGAGAATGGTAATGACTTCGCCCTCTGCACTTTTGCGCCCCTCCGGATAGGTAACTAGTTTAACAACCACCTTATGTCCTTCGACTGCTCCTTTGGAAGCTGCCTTCGGAATAAAAATATCACTCGCAAATTTTTTATCATCAGGAATGACAAAGCCAAAGCTTTTGCTTTCCACATACGTTCCAACAATTTGCTGGACACCGCGTTCAATGATGCGGATAATACTGCCTTCGCGGCGCTGCCCCGTGCTTTCAGAGGAAACACGCGCTAAAACGATATCCCCATGCATGGCCGTATTGGTTTCATTGGGCGGGATAAAGATATCATCCATCCCTGGCTCATCCGGTGCAACAAAGGCAAATCCTTTCGCATGACCGATGAGCTTTCCGCGGATTAAGTTCATTTTTTCCGGAAGTCCGTAACGGTTGCTGCGCGTTCTGACAACTAACCCTTTCTCCTCCATTTGGACAAGTGCTTTCACAAACTCTTTAAAATCGCTTGAATCTTGGATGCCAAAGGCTGTCTCAAGTTCCTGTACGGTTAATGGCTTGTAGGCCTCATCCTTCATATATTGTAGTACCCTATCAATATGTTTTTGTATATTATCTTCCAAACTAATCCTCCTTTATAGGTGCCTTTGTTAATCGTGCCAGTCAAGTTTTTCTAAAAAGGCATAGACATCCTCATGTAATTGTTCCCGTTCTTTATCGAGCGTGATGACATGACCAGACTCCTCATACCATTTTATTTCCTTCACAACTGATTCGATTTCGTTGTAAATAATGTTCGCACTTTCTGTGTTAATCATTTTGTCGTGACGTGCTTGAACGACAAATGTAGGCGCATAGATCATATCCACATTTTCTCGCACATCAGCAATTAACGCCTGTAATTCTCTTAATGTATTCATCGGTGTTTTCTTAAACTCATTCATTTCTATTTCGATTTGCTCGTTTGTTTTTCCTTCACGTTTTTTAAATTCACGAGCATAGTCGAGAATTCCTTCATACATGACCTCTTCACTTTTTATATGCATCGGTGCGCACATCGGTACAATCGCTTTTATAGGTACAGTGTATCCCAATTTTAAAGAAAATACGCCGCCAAGCGACAATCCCGCCACTGCAATTTCTACGTGGCCTTTATTTTTTAAAAAATCATAGCCCTTTAAGACATCCTGCCACCAATCCTCAGGACCTGTGTGAACAAGCTCTTCCGGTGGAACACCATGCCCTTTGTAATGCGGGGCATGACAGGTGTAGCCTTTTTTTTCTAAAAACCGCCCTAACATACGAACATCTGCTGAATTTCCAGTAAAGCCATGTAAGAGGAGAACCGCTCGTTTTCCTCCTTTAAAGGTAAATGGCTTAGGTGTAGCAACTTTCATGATAAAAACTCCCTTAATTCATTTCATTAGTTTAGTTTTAGCAAAGCAAGCATGAACATTCCAGAAAAACGCTTATGTAATCAGGAATTATTTTACCTAAAGCGCCTGAAGCGGAAATCTACAGACTATTTTTATATCAAAACTTTAAAAAACAAAAAACCTGACGCTAAGGCCAGGTTGAGTGTACATATTAGATTTTAAAGTAAGTTACTGCAATAGAAAGCAGAATAAATAATATCGCTAATACAACCGTAATACGATGTAGAATCAAATCAAGTCCTCGAGCTTTTTGCTTACCAAATAGTGATTCAGCACCACCTGAAATGGCACCGGATAATCCAGCGCTTTTACCTGATTGAAGTATAACAACACCAATAAGTCCGATACTTACGATTACTAATAAGATTACAACTAATGTATGCATAAAGGCCACCTCCTGTTAGTCGTACAATTCACAGTATATTAAATTTAGCACATTTTGTCCCTCAAAACAATACGGTTCACAGAAATGTTTAAAAGGCACACATCCAAAAATGTGTGCCTCTATATTCACATGAAAAATTATTTGCTTAGGTTATAGAATGTTTTCTTTCCTAAGTATTGAGCAGTTTCACCTAATTGATCTTCAATACGAAGCAATTGGTTGTATTTTGCCACACGGTCAGTACGAGACGGAGCACCAGTCTTGATTTGACCAGCGTTTGTTGCAACAGCGATGTCAGCAATCGTGTTGTCTTCTGTTTCACCAGAACGGTGAGAGATTACAGCAGTGTAGCCGGCACGTTTCGCCATTTCAATCGCATCAAATGTTTCAGTAAGAGTACCGATTTGGTTAACCTTGATTAGGATGGAGTTACCGATTCCTTTTTCAATACCTTCAGCAAGCTTGCGAGTATTGGTAACGAATAAATCATCACCCACTAATTGAACTTTTTTGCCAAGGCGTTCAGTTAGAAGTTTGTGACCTTCCCAGTCATTTTCATCTAAACCGTCTTCGATCGAAACGATTGGGTATTTAGAAGAAAGTTCTTCGTACCAGTCAACCATTTCTGCAGAAGTCTTGACAACACCTTCACCAGCAAGATGGTATTTTCCGTCTTCCTTGTTGTAGAACTCAGAAGATGCAGCATCCATTGCAAGCATAACTTCTTCACCTGGCTTGTAACCAGCTTTTTCGATTGCTTCCACAATTGTTTTAAGAGCTTCTTCGTTAGATCCTAAGTTTGGAGCAAAACCGCCCTCATCACCAACAGCAGTATTAAGACCTTTGCCTTTAAGTACTGATTTTAATGTATGGAAAATTTCTGCACCCATACGAAGGGCTTCTTTAAAGTTTGGAGCACCAACAGGCATAATCATGAATTCTTGAATATCCACATTGTTATCCGCATGCTCCCCGCCGTTAACGATGTTCATCATTGGCACTGGAAGTTGCTTAGAGTTGAAACCGCCAAGGTATTGGTATAAAGGAATATCTAAGTAATTTGCTGCTGCATGAGCAACGGCCATTGAAACACCAAGAATTGCGTTAGCACCTAGTTTACCCTTGTTTTCTGTGCCATCAAGCTCGATTAAAGCTTGGTCAATTGATACTTGGTCTAGAACGCTGAATTCTTCGCCAACAAGATGTGGCGCGATAATTTCGTTTACATTGTCTACCGCTTTAGTAACACCTTTTCCAAGGTAACGTTCTTTGTCGCCGTCACGTAGTTCAACCGCTTCATATTCACCAGTAGAAGCACCACTTGGAACCATTGCGCGTCCAAATGCACCTGATTCTGTAAATACTTCAACCTCAACTGTAGGATTCCCGCGGGAATCTAGTACTTCACGAGCGTATACGTCTGCAATAAATGGCATGTAAAATCTCTCCTTAAAAATTAAGTTATTTTTGGTTTACTTTATCAATGATTTCCCAGTCATTTCGACTGGCTGTTGAAGACCTAATAAGTCTAACATAGTTGGCGCTAAATCCCCAAGAATCCCACCGTCTCGCAATTGAATTCCTTGTTTTACCACAATTACCGGCACAGGATTTGTTGTGTGTGCGGTCATTGGATCGCCTTCAAGCGTGATTACTTCATCCGCATTTCCGTGGTCAGCGGTAATAATCACTGATCCACCTTTTTCAAGGATTAAATCAACAATTTTTCCTAGACATTCATCGACGGTTTCAATCGCTTTAATCGTTGGCTCAAGCATACCTGAATGACCGACCATGTCTGGATTCGCAAAGTTTAGCAAAATGGCATCAAATTTGTCTGCTTGAATTTCTTTTAAGAGTGCATCCGTTACTTCGTAAGCACTCATTTCAGGCTGAAGATCATACGTTGCAACCTTAGGAGAGTTGATTAAAATCCGCTCTTCGCCGGGGAACTTTTCTTCACGACCGCCACTCATAAAGAACGTAACATGCGGGTACTTTTCTGTTTCAGCAATTCGTAATTGCTTCATGTTGTTTTGAGCTAACACTTCACCAAGTGTGTTATCTAAGTTTGATGGTTTGAAGGCAACATATCCATCAACCGATTCACTGAAGTGTGTTAAGCATACGAAGAATAAATCCTTCGGATGCTTCGGTCCGCGGTCAAAGGAACGGAAGTCATCATTTGTAAACGTATTGGAAATCTGAATCGCCCGGTCCGGACGGAAATTATAGAAAATTACAGCATCGTTATTCTGAATCGTTGCAACCGGTTGTCCATCTTCTTTAGTAATAACAGACGGGATCACGAATTCGTCAAAGATTCCATGAGAATAAGAATCTTCCACCACTTCTAAAGGATTTGTGTAAGTAGGGCCCTCGCCATAGACCATCGAACGGTATGATTTCTCGACACGCTCCCAGCGCTTATCACGGTCCATAGAGTAGTATCTCCCTGAAATTGTTGCAAATTCACCAACACCAATTTCCTTCATTTTATCCAAGGTTTGTTGGATAAATTTAGCAGCTGTTTTCTGACCGACATCACGGCCGTCAAGGAATGCATGTACATATACCTTTTCGACGCCTTCATCCTTTGCCAGCTTCAGTAGGGCAAACATATGTTGAATATGGCTGTGAACACCACCGTCAGACAACAATCCGAATAAATGAAGGGCAGTGCCATTTTTCTTGACGTGCTCCATTGCGCCTGTAAAGGTTTCATTCTTTTCAAATTCACCTTCACGAATCGCAATGTTCACTCGTGTTAAGCTTTGGTAAACAATCCGGCCGGCACCAATATTCAAATGTCCAACCTCTGAGTTACCCATTTGTCCTTCTGGAAGGCCGACTGCCTCACCAGATGCGGTTAAATGAGAATGTGGATACTCGCTCCAAAAACGGTCAAAGTTAGGTTTTTTTGATTGTGCGACCGCATTCCCTTTGGTTTCGCCCCTGCATCCAAAGCCATCAAGGATGATCAGAGCAACTGGAGATTTACTCATAGCTTCCTGCCTCCAGTAGTTGTAAAAAGGATTGTGCTTCAAGACTTGCTCCGCCTACTAAGGCACCATCAATATCTGATTGTGCCATGTATTCTTTAATATTTTCAGGCTTGACACTGCCGCCATACTGAATTCTGACCGCATCCGCAACATCTTGTGAGAATTGTTGTGCGACAACTTGACGAATATGTGCACATACTTCATTCGCATCTGCTGAAGTTGACGATTTACCAGTTCCAATTGCCCAAATTGGTTCGTAGGCGATGACTGTTTGCTTAACTTGTTCATCTGATAAGCCTTTAAGTGCTTTCACTACTTGATCCCCAACTAATTGGTTGGTTTCACCATTTTCACGCTGTTCTAGTGTTTCGCCACAGCAGACAATCGGTGTTAAATTGTATTTAAATGCTGCAAGAGTTTTCTTGTTTACTGATTCATCGGTTTCATTGAACATTTCACGACGTTCTGAGTGTCCGATAATGACATATTGAACAGTAAGGTCAGCCAATGCATTCGGGCTGATTTCACCAGTGAATGCTCCGCTTTCTTCAAAGTGCATATTTTGGGCACCAATTTTTACATTGGTTCCTTCTGTTACTTCGACAAGGCTTTGTAAAAATAAAGCTGGTGCACAGATTACAGAGTCCATCTTTTCTGGCGCTGGTACTAGACCTTTTACTTCCTCAGCGAAGCTTTTTGCTTCTGCAAGTGTCTTGTTCATTTTCCAGTTACCTGCAATGATTGGTTTACGCATACTACTACACGTCCTTCCATGATTAACTAAAACTATTATTTATCGTTCAATGCCATTACTCCAGGCAATGCTTTGCCTTCCATGAACTCAAGGGAAGCGCCGCCTCCTGTGGAGATGTGGCTCATTTTTTCTGCTAGATTGAACTTTTCTACTGCTGCTGCTGAGTCTCCGCCGCCAATGACTGAGTATGTACCTTCTGCTTCGGCAAGTGCTTCCGCAACTGCTTTTGTGCCGTTAGCAAATTTATCGATTTCAAATACGCCCATTGGTCCATTCCAAATCACTAGTTTTGATTTTTGAATGACATCACGATAGATTTCAGCTGTTTTCGGTCCGATATCAAGTGCTTCCCAATCCGCTGGGATTTCTTCAATCGCTACAACCTTAGAATTCGCATCTGCTGAGAAATCATCCGCAACAACTGCATCAACAGGCATGTAGAAATTAACACCTTTTGCTTTCGCTTTTTCAATAAACGATTTTGCTAAATCAATTTTATCAGCTTCAAGTAATGATTTTCCGACTTCATGGCCTTGTGCTTTCACAAAGGTATAAGCAAGTCCGCCGCCAATAATTAAGTTATCAACTAACTCTAACAGGTTTTCAATAACACCAATCTTGTCCTTTACCTTCGCTCCGCCGATAATCGCTGTAAACGGACGTTCTGGATTAGAAAGTGCTTTCCCAAGAACATCTAGTTCTTTCTCCATTAACAGTCCTGAAACCGCTGGCAGAATATGTGCTATTCCTTCAGTTGATGCATGGGCACGGTGTGCGGCACCAAAGGCATCATTTACATACACATCAGCTAGTTCAGCAAACGATTTTGCCAACTCTGGATCATTCTTTTCTTCACCAGGATAGAAGCGAACATTTTCAAGTAGAAGAACATCGCCTTCTGTCATTTCACCAATTAACGCTTTCACAGAATCACCATATGCTTCATCTGCTTTCTTCACGTCTTTTCCAAGCAGCTCAGATAGTCTCACACCGGCTGAAGTTAGGCGCATTTCTTCGACTACTTTTCCTTTTGGACGACCGAAGTGGCTGGCTAGAATGACCTTCGCACCTTGTTCCACTAAGTATTGAATCGTTGGCAATGCGGCACGAATCCGCGTGTCGTCGGTAATTTTTCCATCCTGCATTGGAACGTTAAAATCTACTCGACAAAACACGCGTTTACCTTTTACATCGACATCTTTGAGAGTTTTCTTATTCATAAAGGACCTCCATAAAGTGTTTGCTTTTTAGAAAAATCATCATCTAAAATCAGTAAAAAGGGGAGGGGGGCATATACTCCCCGCTCCCCTTTGGAAAACCTTTGTATTTATCAACTTCTTATGACTGGAAACCAATCATCGTCCGTTCCGCTATTTTAAAGTCCTTTTTCTGCAAGGTAACCAACAAGGTCAACAACGCGGTTAGAGTAACCAACTTCGTTATCGTACCAAGATAATACTTTTACCATGTTGCCTTCAAGAACCATTGTTGATAATGCATCAATAGTTGAAGAAACTTTCGCTCCGTTGTAATCAGTTGAAACTAGTGGAAGGTCGCTGTAAGCTAAAATTCCTTTTAATGGGCCTTCAGCAGCTGTTTTTAATGCTGCGTTAACATCTTCAGCTGTTACATCTTTTTCTAACTCCATTACTAAGTCAACGATTGAAACGTTTGGAGTTGGAACACGCATTGCCATACCGTTTAATTTACCTTTAAGTTCTGGTAAAACAAGAGCAACCGCTTTAGCTGCACCAGTTGAAGTTGGAATCATGTTTTCAGCTGCTGCACGTGCACGACGGTAGTCCTTGTGTGGTAAATCAAGGATTTGTTGGTCATTTGTGTAAGAGTGAATCGTTGTCATCATACCGCGTTTGATTCCAAAAGTATCATTTAATACTTTTGCAAACGGAGCAAGACAGTTAGTTGTACAAGATGCGTTTGAAATAACATGGTGGTTATTTGCATCGTATTTGTCTTCGTTTACACCCATTACGATAGTGATATCTTCGTTAGATGCTGGTGCAGAAATGATAACTTTTTTAGCGCCTGCTTCAAGATGTTTCGCAGCATCTTCACGTTTTGTGAAACGGCCAGTTGATTCAACTACGACGTCAACTCCAAGACCGCCCCAGCCTAATTGTGCAGGATCGCGCTCAGCAAGAACCTTCACTTTTTGTCCGCCAACTACTAGGTATTCACCATCAACTGTAACATCTTCTTGAAGTGTTCCGTGAACAGTGTCATATTTTAAAAGATGTGCAAGCATATTTGCATCGGTTAAGTCATTAATTGCTACGATTTCTACATTGCTATTTCCTAAAGCCGCACGGAATACGTTACGACCAATACGTCCAAATCCATTAATACCAACTTTTACTGACATGATAAATTTCCTCCTTTAAATTGGGTAAGGATGTTTTTTTATTTTAAAAAGGATTTACCCTTTTAATAAACTTCTTGCTGCACCTTCGTCTGTGATTAAAATCGTCGATGCTGGTGCTTGTTTTAAGTAGGCCTTAATAGCCTTTGCCTTGGAGCTTCCACCCGCAACGGCGATGACATTAGGAATGCCAACTAGATCTTCTAACTGCAGGCCAATCGTTAAAACCTTATGAACAATTTCGCCTTGTTCGTTAAAATAATAGCCAAAAGCTTCACCCACAGCCTTACTGCTTTCAAGCATTTTTAGAATCTCGGGGTTGGATTTTCGCCGTTCAGCCATTGTGATAGCATCTCCAATTCCATGGAGAACCATGCTTGCTGATTTAATTAGTTTTAAAACTTCATGAATGCCGGGCTCTTTGATAAGCGATTCATGGATATCGGTACTGACTTGATCAGGGACATAAAACACACGATGTTTGGAACGGGTGTTTCTCGACATAATTGAGCAAATCGTATTCGCCTGATTTTGAACATCCTCACCTACTCCGCCTCTGGCCGGGACAAACAGTAAATCCTTTTGAGTAAGCTCTGGTGAAAGTCTTTCTGCGACAGCAGCCATTGTTGAACCGCCGGTTACAGCAATGATATTTTTTCCGCTGAGAAGCTTTTTCATGCACACTGCACATGCTTTGCCAAGTTCACCTTTGACCATCAGCGATTCATCACTATCGCCGGGCACAATGATAACCTTTTTAATGCCTAGCTTGTGCTTCAGTTCCAACTCCATTACATCAATACCCTTTAATTCACGCATAAAACCTTCCAAGTCTTCTAGCAAATTTTTCCCCTCAGTCGTTAAACTCATCCCCACATTGTTCGTGTAAATTAAGTTTTGCTCCTTTAGGAAATCAACCTCGCCGCGAAGGACTCTTTCGGTATACCCCAGACTTACTGCTAAACTCCGTCTTCCTACTGGCTGCATAAAACCTATGTATCTTAGGATAGAATATCTCTTCTGTAGGACCTGTAGGAGGTCGGGTAATAATCTTTTTTGGATATCGATTAATGACTGCATGAATCTCATGCTCCTTTATTATATGTAGTTGGCCTTAAAATGTCCACCATAGACATATAATGTCCCACTACATCTAAAAAAAATCACCCCTGCTACGTTTTTCATTGTAACAGGTGTGAAAATCTATTTCAACTGTTAAGATTGGCTTTTTTTTCATGCAAACGGTTACGTATGTCAAATTTGTTAATGACACCAAAACCGGCTTCTACTCCATCAATATATACAACCGGAATCATCAACCCGTATTGTTCGGTTAAATCATCACTGGATTCAATATCAATTTCTTGTAAGGTGAAGTCCCAGTCTCTATTTAGTTCTAGAAGTGTGTCCTTTGCTTTGTCACACAGCGGGCAGCTTTTCCTTGTATATAATGTGATTGTCGTTTGCTCCATCATTCTTGTTCCTTTCAGTCAAACCGTTTTCTTTTCGAAGAGGAGGAAATACCTAATTGATCCCGGTATTTGGCAATCGTTCTTCTCGAAACAACCATCCCTTCGTCTCTTTTTAATTGTTCAACAATTTCTTGATCCGAAAGCGGTTTTTGTTTATTCTCTTTTTCTATTAATGTCGCAATTTTCTTCTTTACTTGTGTGGATGAAGTATTTTCGTCCTCTGATATGGTTTGGATCGTACTTGTAAAAAATGTTTTTAATCCAAACGTTCCGATCGGTGTTTGCACATACTTTTCCCGGACGGCTCGGCTAACCGTGGATTCATGGATATCAAGTTCCGCAGCAACTTCCTTCATCGTCATTGGTACTAAATATTGTGACCCTTTTTGAAAAAAAGAAGCCTGTTTTTCAATAATTTTGGCAACAACCCTTGTCAGAGTCTCTTTCCGCTGCTCAATACTTTTTTGGATCCACTGGTAATCCTGAAGTTTATCCTGTAAAAATCGGCTTACCTGCTGATCTTGATCTTTAAATTTATGATAATACTGCTCATTAAGGCTGATCCTTGGCAGTAACTCATCCGACATCCTTACGGTTAACCCGTCGCTCGATTGCTCGACGATGGCATCTGGGATAATATAGGTCGTTGCTTCTTTTCCTAAAATTGCTCCAGGCTTTGGATTTAATGTTTGAATTTCGTCAAAAACTTCTTGTAATTCCTTAAGTGTTACCTTTAGTTCTTTCGCAATCGGTTTCCATTTCTTTTCGGCGAACGGAATGAAATAATCGGCGATGATCTTTTGTGCTAATTCGTTATCAGGATTGAGATAATATATTTGCATCAACAGGCATTCTTGCAGGTTCCTTGCCCCGATACCTGCCGGCTCGAGCGTTTGGATGATTGCCAAGCATTCTTCGACTAAATCTTCGTCTACTCTTAGCCTTTGGGCAATTTCTGTTTGATCACCTAAAAAGTAACCGTTTTCATCTAGATTTTGGATAAGATGACGAATCACCCGTGATTGTTCCGCCGATAAGTTGGTTATTTTTAATTGAGAGAGTATATAATCTTCAAGTGAGAATGGTTTGTCAGCAATTTGATCAATCCAGTCTTTTTCTGCCTTTTGATGTTTACGTCGATTGCGGTCAATGAGCGGATTCATAGGCTTTATATTGCTATTATCAATCTGCAATAGGGGATTTTCAAGTGCCTTGTCTTCTAAAAAAGCAGTTAACTCATGGGCAGAGTACTGCAACAATGCAATCGCCTGCGAAAGCTCCTGCGTCATCGCCAATTTTAAGGTTTGCTGCTGCCATAAACCAGCCTTTAAGTTCATTCGTATCCCCCCTGTTTTCTATTCTACACGATGTGGTGAATTTCGGGAATGAAAAATAAACAACCTATTAATCCTGAAAGTAATTTTTTGTAGTTTACGGGACCTTTTGTAGGCTTTCTAGTTTACGTGCCATTTTGGAGAATTACGTGCCATTTTCGGAGGTTTTCGTGCTATTAACCATTAATTGAAAAGTAAAGTCCTTTTCCCATAAATAAAAACCCCCTGTTTAAAAAAAACAGAGGGTTTTTATGATGCGCTCGGCGAGAATCGAACTCACATTTTAAGCTTCGGAGGCTTACGTGCTATCCGTTGCACCACGAGCGCTAATTTGTTGCGACTTATATATTATATGCCAGTTCCCCTCACATTGCAAGTAAAGAATTGGTTTAAAAAAGACAAGAATGGTTATGCTGAAATATGGAAAGTTGTCGAACAATTTTAAAGAGGTATTGTTTGACCTTTATTGACCATCAGTGTATGATTACTATACATAATACTTTATTCTTTACAATCAAAGGAGGAAGAAAAATGAATTTAATCCCTACAGTTATTGAACAAACAAATCGGGGCGAGCGTGCCTATGACATCTATTCCCGTCTGTTAAAAGACCGGATTATTATGCTTGGCAGTGCAATCGATGACCATGTGGCTAACAGCATTGTCGCACAATTATTATTCCTTGAAGCGGATAACCCTGAAAAAGATATTTCGCTATATATCAACAGCCCGGGCGGAAGCATCACTGCAGGTATGGCGATTTTTGATACCATGCAATTTATCAAACCGAAGGTCCAAACCATCTGTATCGGTATGGCAGCATCTATGGGTGCATTCTTACTTGCTGCAGGAGAAAAGGGCAAGCGTTATGCGCTACCTAATGCTGAAGTTATGATTCACCAGCCACTAGGCGGTGCCCAAGGACAAGCAACTGAAATTGAAATTGCTGCAAAACGTATCCTTTTCCTTCGCGAAAAATTAAATGGAATTTTAGCAGAACGGACTGGACAGTCACTTGAAGTCATCGGTAAAGATACAGATCGCGATAACTTCATGACAGCAGAACGGGCAAAAGAATACGGTCTAATTGACCACATTATCACTCGTAATCTAGTCGAAGACGAGAAGAATAAAAATAAATAATAAAAGCAGAAGCAATCGGCACAAACCGATTGCTTTTTTTGTAACCAAAAAAGGTCGGTTCCAATTGGAGCCGGCCTTTTCTAATCAATGTTCTTTTTGGATAAAATCTGCTAACGCTTCAATCGCAGATGCTTCATCATCGCCATCAGCTACTATATCAATCATGACACCCGAGCCAACGGCAAGGCTCATTAAGCCCATAATGCTTTTTGCATTTACTTTCTTGCCGTCCTTTTCCAGGAAAATATCTGCAGAAAACCGGTTGGCTTCCTGAACAAAAAGAGCTGCCGGTCGTGCTTGAAGACCGGTTTTTAATTTTACTTCCACTTGTTTCACTAACATTACACAATTCCTCCTCATGGTTTTTACTCTATTTTTATTGGATCTTTGTTCATATTATGTTCTTCGGGTAACTCTTCATTCGATACATGTTATCTTTTTCACATGCGATCATTTAAAAAGGTTATAACACGCGAGCATTCGCTACTACCGTGTAATGACATCCCCAGAGCGCAATTTCTCGGCAATCGCATCAATTTTACGCAACCGATGATTAATCCCGGATTTGCTGATGGTGCCTCCGGAAACCATTTCTCCCAATTCCTTAAGGGTGACATCTGTATAATTCAAACGGAGCTCTGCAATTTCCCTCAATTTTTCCGGTAAAATTTGCAACCCGACCGTAGCATTGATGTAACGGATATTTTCAACTTGCCTAATCGAAGCACCGATCGTTTTATTAAGATTGGCGGTTTCACAGTTTACCAGACGATTAACAGAATTCCGCATATCTCGGACAATTCGTACATCTTCGAAGCGAAGAAGGGCGTTATGCGCTCCAACAATATTTAAATACTCGGTGATTTTCTCCGCTTCTTTGAGATAGGTAATATATCCCTTTTTTCGCTCAAGTGTTTTGCTATTTAGTCCAAATGTATTCATTAATTCGCATAAAGAATCATTATGTTCCTTATAAAGCGAAGCAATTTCTAAATGATAAGAAGATGTTTCCGGATTATTGACGGAACCTCCGGCTAAAAATGCACCGCGTAGATAAGAACGCTTACAACATTTCTTCTTTATGAGTTCCGGTGCTATATTATGGATGATCGTAAAACCCTCACCAATAATTTTTGTATCCTCGAGAATTTCCCGTGCCCGCTGTGATAATCGGACAATATAGACGTTGTTCTTTTTCAGACGCATCTTTTTCCGAACAAGCAGCTCGACTTGGACATCATAACTCTTTTTTAATAGTGTATAAATCCTTCGAGCGATCGCGGCATTTTCGGTTTGAATATCAACAACTAACTTACGATTTGAGAATGAAAGGGAACCATTCATCCGGATTAAAGCTGATAGTTCTGCCTGAATACAGCAGGTTTTTATTTCCAAGTTAGTTAATTCTTTTTTCGTTTCCGAAGCGAAAGACATCCCTTCACCCCCTTTTACAAACTCGTACTTTTTTAGTAAGTACTATATTTACGTTTCATAACGCTTTTTGGTTTCAATTAAAAGCAAATTATATAAAATTTTTGCGACCTTTTTTGGATCATGCCTTAGTGCCCCATTTTCCTGGTAAGCGATATCCGCATGAACTACCTCAAGCCCTAATTCAAACAGGCGCGGAAGGTCATATAGAACAGGGTCTGCCAGCTCTTCATTATAGCGGAGCTGAATATCCTGTGGAATCTCTTCATTATTTACAAGAATCGTATTAATAAATGCACAGCTCATATGATCATATAAGGCCGTTACATGGTCACTCGCTGTAAAGCCATGAGTTTCCCCAGCCTGGGTCATCAAATTACAAATGTACACCTTTTTGGCGTGTGACCGGCATAGCTCATCTCCAATTTTCGGGACGAGCAAATTTGGAAGAATACTTGTATATAGGCTTCCTGGCCCAATAATGATTAAATCAGCCTGACGGATCGCTTGAAGGGTTTCTGGTATCGGACGAATATTTTCCGGTGTCATAAACACCTTTTTAATCCTTTTTCCAGAGTAAGGAATTTTTGATTCACCTGAGACAATCGTCCCATCCTCCATTTCAGCATGAAGAACGACACTCTGATTGGCAGCAGGCAGGACCTTGCCGTGAACATTTAAAATCTTGCTCATTTCCTGAATCGCGTGGACAAAGTTTCCCGTGATGGAGGTCATTGCTGCTAAGATTAAATTTCCAAGCGAGTGTCCGGAAAGTTCATTTGACGTTTTAAAGCGATGTTGAAACATTTCTTCAACGAGTGGCTCTACATCCGATAAGGATGCTAACACATTGCGAATGTCCCCGGGAGGAGGGATATGAAGATCCTCGCGCAAGCGCCCTGAGCTGCCGCCGTCATCCGCGACTGTCACAATGGCAGTAATATCCACAGGATACTGTTTTAAGCCACGCAATAAAACTGGTAACCCTGTTCCTCCGCCAATGACGACAATTCGAGGCTGTCCGTAAATGCTCATGTTGTTTTTTCCTTTCTCCTCTCAATGTCACGATGGGAAATGCATGTCTTATAATCATTTTGGAAAAATTTACCGAGATATTCAGCTAATGTAACCGAACGATGCTGGCCGCCTGTACAGCCAATCGCAATCACTAACTGTGCCTTGCCTTCTCTTTTATAATGCGGAAGCATGAAGGAAAGCAGGTCCGTTACCTTTTCCAAAAACTTATGCGTTTCATTCCATTTTAATACATAACTAGAAACATCCTCATCGAGTCCTGTTTTCGGTCTCATATGCTCGATATAATGAGGATTCGGCAAGAAACGCACATCAAACACTAGATCCGCATCAATAGGAATTCCATACTTAAAGCCAAATGACATGACATTGACTGTGAAGATTGATTGTTTATTCGCCGTAAATTCCGTTAATATTTTCTCACGAAGTTCCCGTGGTTTCATCTGGGAAGTGTTGTAAATTAACTGTGCTCTGCCTTTTAATTCTTCCAGAAGCTCGCGTTCAAGCGTGATTCCTTCAAGTGGCAGCCCTGTCGGTGCTAACGGATGCGACCTCCGAGTCTCTTTATATCTGCGCACTAATGTCGCATCATCTGCATCTAGAAATAATATCTGCGGAGTTACCCATGAGGTTTCGGCCAGCTCATCTAATCCTTTAAATAGATGCTCAAAGAATTCTCTGCCACGCAGATCCATAACAAGGGCAACTTTATTCATCTTATTCCCGGACTCCTTCATAAGTTCAAGGAATTTTGGAAGGAGTGTTGGAGGTAAATTATCAACACAGAAGAATCCTAAATCTTCAAAACTCTGAATGGCCACAGTTTTTCCTGCACCAGACATTCCTGTAATAATGACCATTTGGATGTCATTTGCAGCACCGGTACTCATTAATAATTCCTCCTATAAGTTAGCTTGGATCTAATCGATAACTGATTAGTTGAAAGTCTTTTGTATAAGTAAAAGTACCGTAAATGATTCCTTTTCCGTGAATCATGTAATCAAGAATATGATAATCGCCGGCGGCCATTGGCAAATTTTTTAATTGGTCAATCATTTGCCATTCTAGCTTACCTTCCTCGGATTCGTCTAAATCGATACCATCTGAATCTGTTGCTACAAACGAAAACATCATCCACTCGGAAAGAAGCTGGTCGTTTTCCTTCATAATCATTGTAAAAATCCCTTTTAGCTGCGGATTTTTTAAATAGATTCCCGTTTCTTCGCGGTATTCCCTGATGCAAGAGTCTCGAACCGATTCGTCCGGCTCCATTTTCCCACCGGGAGCTACCCACCAGCCGCGTCGTGGTTTTTGCAGCAACAATATTTTTTCGTCTCTGATTAATACACAATTGGTGACACGCTGCACAACATTCACCCTCTTAATAAAGCATACGCTATTTAGTCGTTCACGCGGTTCTTGAGAAAGAGTCGCATTCGATCTTAGGAGCGGTAATGCTAAATATCCTACTATAACTTTAAATTTATTCTTATTATTATACTATTTTTAGGAAACAGTCACAATGAAACAAAGTTGATATTTCTATTAATTATTATTAAGTTTGTTACGATCGTTAACATACTTTTAAAAAAAACACGGACAGGCTTGACCAGCCGAAAAAAATAGCACAGGCTACGGGCCTGTGCATGAAAGGAATATATTTTTAAAGGGGGTCAATTACTGCTTTTATCATACCCTAAAAATATTGCGCTTTTGTTACAGAAGAATTAAAACAGAGTTACGTTTTTGTAAACATCACTTTTTTTCTAATTGCTGCTTTTCTGTTTCAATTCTTCCTTAAGCTCTTCGACAAAATGCTGGGCACTTTGAGCGGCAATACTGCCATCACCAGTTGCCGTTACAATTTGGCGCAGTGTTTTTTCACGAATATCACCCGCTGCATAAATTCCCGGTACCCTCGTCTCCATTCGGTCATTCGTTTCAATATAGCCGTTTTCATTGGTAATGCCAAGGCTCACAAATGGTTTCGATAGCGGCACCATGCCGATATAAATAAACACTCCATCAGCGGGAAGAACTTGTTCTTCGCCATTTTCAGTGGAAACCAATGTCACACTGCCGACTTTACCATCTTTGTCATTAATCGACTTAATCGTGTGATTCCAAATAAAATCTATTTTCTCATTAGCAAACGCACGGTCTTGGAGGATTTTTTGCGCCCGAAGCTCACTTCGGCGATGGACGATTGTTACTTTCGATGCGAAGCGAGTTAAGTAAACACCCTCTTCGACGGCTGAATCGCCTCCACCGATGACATATAGTTCTCTTTCTTTAAAGAAAGCCCCATCACAAACCGCACAATAGGATACACCGCGTCCGCCCAGTTCTTTTTCACCAGGAACGCCAATTTTCTTATACTCAGCACCCGTTGTAATGATAACAGCGTATGCTTTGTATTGTTTTGAACCGGCCACAACAATTTTGTAGTCGCCGTGATCAATGATTTCCTTGATGTCGCCATAGGCGTATTCCGCACCAAACTTCTTGGCATGCTCAAACATTTTCGTTGATAAGTCAGGGCCTAAAATACTTTCAAAGCCAGGATAGTTTTCAACGTCTTCGGTATTGGCCATTTGTCCACCCGGCATACCACGCTCAATCATTAGTGTCGAAAGGTTCGCTCTAGATGTATAAACAGCCGCTGTCATCCCCGCAGGGCCAGCACCGGCGATAATGATGTCATAAATTTTATCTTCAGACATAATACACACTCCCTATATAGAAAAATACGATTAAGTAAGATTATTGTTCCCTTACTTAATCGTATATAACAATCGTTTTATCGTCCACCAATATGCTTAATTTAAATAGTTATTCACTATTTTTACATACTTACCAATGGTCGCTGAGGAAATCCCGTAGCGGTCGGCAATCTCCTGCTGAGAAACTTTTTCACTACGTAGCTTATGCCACATATACTCGACTGCTCCAGCCCAGGCATGTTTATTTTTCAATTGTAGTTTGTCTTTTGAAACCTCGACATATACAGAAAACCACATGAGGTATAAACCAGACTCAATCGTTCCAATCGGTTGATAATTTTCATAAAAAAGCTCCGCAATTTCCTGCGCTTCAGCTGTCCTTGATGGTTTCCCCGAACGAATAAGTGAAATATATTCTTTTTCTAAAGACGTAAATTTGTGATTTTGAAACAGCCGCTTGGAAGTCATGATTTCTTC
Organism: Neobacillus drentensis NBRC 102427; assembly: GCF_001591445.1. Lineage (GTDB taxonomy): Bacteria > Bacillota > Bacilli > Bacillales > Cytobacillaceae > Neobacillus > Neobacillus drentensis. The sequence continues at coordinate 28,582 of NZ_BCUX01000022.1, forward strand.
CTTTTTACTTGAAACGGTTGTTAAGAATAAGGCGAATAAGCGCTCTTCCACATAGTCACTGTCAAGTTTTTGAAAAATAGATCCAGAAAGGTCCTCAAAACCGGTAGCTGGTGCACCTTCTTTATTCCACGGTTCCGAGCCTTCTTTGTCCGGATTAAGCTCCAGCACCTTTTTCCAAATACTTTTTGCAAAGTTTTCATTGCCTGTGTAATAGGCCGAATGTGAAAGCCAATAGTAAAACGGACCATCCCCATCAAAACCGTGCTTATATAGTTTTTTCAGCCATAAATAGGCAAGTTCATATTCTCCCACTAAAGCAAATGAGGCACCAAGCTTAAATTGCTGCTCACTGAGAAGCGGTTGGATTTTCTTCAATATTTCTGTTAACCCAGTAACATTTTTTGTTTGGCCCTGATAATGGGCAAATACCAGCCGATTACATAAGGCATGAAGATTTCCGGGATTTCTCTCAAGTACATCGTCTAAAATCGATTCAGCCTTTTCCGTTTTCCCTAAATAAAAATAAGCGAGCGCCAAGTTATTGTACGCCGACCAGTACTCCGGATAATCCTTGACAACATCTTTAAGAAGTTCAATCGCCTTCGGAAAGTATCCTGACTCAAGCAGGTCACGAGCCTGTTCCTGTTTGACGATTAAGTCATCCTGCTGATAGAGGTCATCGTCCATATCTTCTGCCTCAAATGTTAGCACATCAAGTAAATCCTCTGTATCTTCGCTAAAATCACCATCCGGATCCAGCTGTAAATACAGCTTGGCGTGGTGATAAGCATCTTTAAAAAATCCCATATGGGCATAATTATTCGCCAAAAAGTAATGGCATTCCACCATTTCTTGATCTAGTTCTTCAAGGATGAGGTGCAAGAGCCGGTTGGAATTTTCAAACTCGCCAAGTTCTGTTGACACAATCGCCAACTGGCATATAATCATCGGTTCACCCGGCTCAAGCTGCATCGCTCGCCCAAGATATTTTTTTGCTTTGATAAAATCACGTCGATGGAATGCCTTTAAACCCTTCGTGAAATAATATTCCCCCGTAGGAACAAATGTAAGTAATTTTCCCATATGCGTTCTTGCTTTCGCGTCTTTACCCATGAAGTCCTCCACAATTTTTAACATAACTAATGTAGTATACCACACCTGGGAGTCGTTCGAGAAGGGAACTGGGGTTTTTAAGAGAATGACCTCTTAAAATTAAGGGAATTTGTCGCAGAATTCGTCGGGAATTACATAATTTCACAACAAATGTCGTAAGTTTTCAAAAATTGGTATTAAGTGGTCAAATATATGTAGTAAGTCCCTAAAAATATGTAGTAAGTTCCGGGAAATATGTCATAAATGCTAGGAAATTTGTAATAAGTTCCTCCCTACCTCCTAAAACGCAAGAAACCGGTCGATTTACGACCGGTCCTTGTGTCTTTCTTCTAATGTCCGTAACACTTCTTTGAATGGAAGGCCTTGTTCGACCAATAATACCTGCAAGTGATACAGTAAGTCAGCCGCTTCCCACCTTAACTCCTCGGCGTCACGGTTCTTCGCTGCAATAATCACTTCCGCCGCTTCTTCACCGACTTTTTTCAAAATCTTATCGACGCCTTTTTCAAAAAGATAAGTAGTGTAGGTCCCTTCCGGACGCTCCTGTTCACGGTCGACGATCACTTTTTCAAGCGATTGTAAGATTTGATAGTCCGCTAGGCTGGATGTTCCGGTGTAGCCTCGTTCTGAAAAACAACTGACTGCACCCGTATGGCAGGCCGGACCTTTTGGATAAACAAGCACTAATAATGCATCTTGATCACAGTCATAGTTGATGCTGACAACCGTTTGTGTATTACCGCTTGTTGCCCCTTTATGCCATAATTCCTGACGAGAACGGCTATAAAACCAGGTTTCCCCCGTTTCAATCGTTTTCGCAAGTGATTCCTCGTTCATATAAGCGAGTGTTAATACTTCTTTCGTGCCGGCATCCTGGATAATGGCTGGCACTAAGCCTTTTTCATCAAATCGTACATTCATCGAACCGTCACTCCTTTTTCCCGTAAATAGCTTTTTACTTCATGAATAGATGTCTCTTTATAGTGAAAGATAGACGCAGCCAGGGCCGCATCAGCTTTTCCTGCTAAAAATGCTTCTTCAAAGTGTACTGAATTTCCTGCCCCACCCGATGCGATGACTGGTATCGGAACGGCTTCACTCACTGCCCTTGTCAGTTCTAAGTCAAATCCATTTTTCTCGCCGTCACTGTCCATACTTGTTAATAATATTTCACCGGCACCAAGCTGAGCCGCTTCTACTGCCCATTCGATAACCAGTTTATCAGTAGGCGTTCTGCCGCCATGTGTAAACACACGCCACGTCCCAACCGCTTCATCAAATTTCGCATCGATGGCAACAACGATACACTGCGAACCAAAGTAGCACGCGCCTTCCTTAATTAACCCTGGATTGAGGACTGCGGCCGTATTCAATGACACTTTATCCGCCCCAGCACGAAGAATTCTTTTCATATCTTCCAAAGCATTAATACCCCCGCCTACCGTGAATGGAATCGCCAACTGGGAGGCTACTGCTTTGACAACTTCCTCCATCGTTTTCCTGCCTTCAACAGATGCAGAGATGTCTAGGAAAACTAGCTCGTCAGCGCCCTGTTCATCGTAAAACCGTGCCAATTCAACCGGGTCCCCTGCATCGCGCAGTTGGACAAATTGAATGCCTTTTACCACTCGGCCGTCCTTTACATCAAGGCAGGGAATAATCCGTTTCGTTAATGTCATACATTCTCACCTTCCAATGCCTCTTTTTGCAGGGAATACTATGTAAACTCCTGTGTCATACGCCAGCCAACGCTAATGCTTCCTTCAACGAAAACCGATTTTCGTAAAGTGCTTTCCCAACGATCGCACCTTGAATGCCCTTTGCTGCGATTGCTTTTAAATCGGCCAGACTACTAACCCCGCCTGAGGCAATCACATTTTTTCCAGTTACTTCAGCCATTTCACATACAGCCGCAATATTCGGACCCGCAAGCGTTCCGTCCGTGGCAATATCGGTAAAAATAAACGTCTCTGCACCGGCTTCGGCGAAGCGCTTGCCGAGCTCGACCGCCTTTAGTTCGGAGGTATCCAGCCAGCCATGTGTCGCGACATAGCCATTTTTCGCGTCAATCCCCACGGCAATTTTTCCACCGTATTTCTTAATCATCTCAATCGCAAACTCCGGCTTCGAGACTGCAATACTTCCGATGATGACCCGGTCGACCCCATTTTCAAGATAGTGGACGATATCCTCCTCCGAACGAATGCCGCCGCCAATTTGAATGTTAACCTGTAACTTTTGCGCGGCTTCTATGACAAAACGATCATTGACTCGCTTGCCATCCTTTGCCCCGTCCAGGTCGACCATGTGAATCCACTCGGCGCCATCAGCGGCAAAACTCTTAGCCATATCAAAGGGCGAATTCCCGTAAACCGTTTCTTGATCATAGTCTCCTTGAAGAAGACGGACACAATTGCCTCCCCGCATATCAATTGCGGGATAAATTGTTAGACTCATCGAACTGCCTTCCTTTCCTCCACCATCTGTAAAAAATTATCGAGAAGGGCCATCCCAAGCTTGCTGCTTTTTTCCGGATGAAATTGCATCCCCATTACATTGTCCTTGCCAACTACAGCTGATACTTGTTCGTGGTAATCAGCCTTCGCCAGTAATACATCGCTGTTTGTTGCATCTGCAAAATAGGAATGGACGAAATAGACGTAATCCTCTTCTACATTTTTTAAAAGCGGGGATTCGTTGACGAATTCAAGCCGGTTCCAGCCCATATGTGGAACTTTGTAAGTTTCGCCTTCAGTTGTTCGGCCCGGAAAGCGGCGAACACTTCCCGGTAATAATCCTAACCCTTTCGTTGGACCATTTTCCTCACTTTGCTCAAACAATAGCTGCATTCCAAGACAAATGCCGAGAAGCGGCTTACCGGTAACCACAAATTCCTTGATCGTCTCCACTGGCAAACGCTCCATCGCATCCCGAAAGGAACCAACCCCAGGAAGTATCAATCCATCAGCTTGAAGCAAATCCTTCTTATTGGCGGAAATAAAATAATCAGCGCCTAGTCGCTCAAGTGCTTTACTCACGCTGAACAAATTCCCCATCCCATAATCAACAACGCCAATCATCGAAAACATCCTTTCCTGGTGCATTATCCTGGTGCCTGACACCAATCGTGAATGGTGCCTGACACCACTATTTTTCCTATCTTAGAGCAGCCCTTTGGTCGATGGTACGCCTTTAATGCGCGGGTCGATGGTGGTGGCTTCGTCGAGGGCACGGCCAAGTGCTTTAAAGACGGCTTCGATCATATGGTGTGTATTTTTCCCATAATGAACAATGACATGTAGGTTCATCCGCGCCTCTAAGGCAAGCTTCCATAGAAATTCATGAACAAGCTCGGTGTCGAAGGTACCAACCTTTTGTCCCGGAAATTCTGCCCTCATTTCGAGATGCGGTCGATTGCTGAGGTCGACAACTACCTGTGCTAACGCTTCATCCATCGGCACAAAGGCATTCCCGTAGCGCTTAATGCCGCGCTTGTCCCCCAGGGCTTCACGAAGCGCCTGCCCTAAACAAATCCCGATATCCTCTGTTGTATGGTGGTCATCGACTTCGGTATCCCCATTGGCATTGACAGTCAGATTAAATTGACCATGCTTCGTGAATAAATCAAGCATATGGCTCATGAACGGGACACCCGTTTCAAGATTAGACTGACCTTCACCATCTACTTCTAATCTCAGTTGTATTTGCGTTTCATTTGTATTCCGTTCCACACTTGCAATTCTTTCCATGACCGCGACCCCCTTATGTGATAAAAACTATAACTTTCCGTCATTTTTCAAACGAATTTCCACTGCCCTGGCATGGGCCTCGAGCCCCTCCATCCGGGCAAATTCGGCAATCTTTGCGCCATTCTCAGTTAAAGCCTTTTGACTGTAAATAATTACGCTCGATTTCTTTTGAAAATCATCGACATTGAGCGGACTTGAAAACCGTGCCGTACCATTTGTCGGCAGCACATGATTAGGGCCAGCAAAATAGTCCCCCACCGGTTCAGAGCTATACCGGCCAATAAAGATAGCCCCTGCATGACGAATTTTCCCAAGCAGCTCGATGGCGTTCTCAGTGATAATTTCTAGATGTTCAGGTGCCAATTGGTTTACCGTTTCGACTGCTTCGTCGATATCAGCGGTGACGTAAATAGCACCATAATCGGAAATGGAACGAGCGGCGATATCTTTTCGCGGCAACGTTGATAGCTGCTTTTCAACTTCCACAGACACTGCTTCTGCCAGCGTAATCGATGGAGTCACGAGGACACTGCAGGCACGCGGGTCGTGCTCCGCTTGTGAGAGCAGGTCTGCCGCTAACTCGTCTGCCTTCGCCGTGTCATCTGCCAAAATGGCAATCTCGCTCGGACCGGCAATCATATCAATATCGACATCCCCGAACACCTCTCGTTTTGCGAGTGCCACAAAGATATTTCCCGGACCGGTAATTTTATCAACAGATTGAATCGTTTCAGTTCCATAGGCAAGGGCCGCAATCGCCTGTGCCCCGCCAACTTTATAGATTTCTTCCACACCGGCTTCCTTTGCGGCGACAAGGACTGCTGCTGGCAATAGACCTTGGTCGTCCGGAGGTGAGACCATCACAATCCGTTTCACTCCAGCCACTTTTGCCGGAATAACGTTCATGAGGACGGATGATGGGTAGGCAGCTGTTCCTCCTGGCACATACACTCCAACTGAATCAAGTGGTGTTATTTTTTGACCCAGAACGGTACCATTTTCTTCAGTGGTCATCCAGGATGGCCGAAGCTGCTTTTCATGGAATGTTCGAATATTTTCGGCCGCTTCCTGGACAATCGAGATAAAACGTTCGTCCACCTGCTGGTAGGCAGTCTCAATTTCTTCTTCTGTGACGGAAAAAGAAGATAAGCTGACTCGGTCGAATTTTTCCGTGAATTCTCTTAACGCTTCGTCACCACGAGTGCGAATCTCCGCGATAACTTTTTTGACAACATCCAGCTGTTCTGAAGTCCCAGTTTCAATCGAACGTTTTATCGAAATCAGTTCACTCACTTTAAGTATTTTCATGTTAATCCTCCACTGAAACAACTTTACTAAGTCGTGTGACTAAATCGTCGATCTGATTGTCTTTGATTCGATAGCTGACTGGATTGACAATCAGCCTTGATGTGACGTCGACAATTCTCTCGTACTCGACGAGACCGTTTTCTCTCATCGTCCGTCCGGTGGAAACAATATCGACGATTCGATCGGATAACCCGATAATCGGGGCCAGTTCGATCGAACCATTTAGTTTAATAATCTCGACCTGCTCCCCTTGCTCACGGAAATAAGCCTCGGCTACATTTGGATATTTAGTAGCCACTCTAGGTGCTACATCATTCATTTTCGTACCAGGAAGTCCAGCAACCGCTAGATAGCAGGCGCTGATTCGTAAATCGAGGAGTTCGTAGACATCGCGCTCTTCCTCAAGCAATACATCCTTGCCGGCAATACCGATATCAGCAACCCCATGCTCGACGTATGTTGGAACGTCTGTCGGTTTTGCTAAAATAAACCGCAGTCCTTCATTTTCAACCTCAATAATTAATTTTCGTGAATCATCAAATTCGGGCGGAAGCTGATAACCAGCTTTCCTGAGTAGGTCGGCTGCTTCTTCAAAAATCCGTCCTTTCGGCATCGCAATCGTTAGCACATTATTCATCGGCACGCCCTCCAAGTAAGTAGGTAGTATCCGCAAATTTCTTCGTGTATGCATCAAGATTCTTAACACCATTGATGTCCTGAAGTACGGTCCGCTGACCCTGTTCATGCATTTTTTCAGCTAATTGAAAAGCTTCCTTTCGTCGCTCCTGACTGAAAAAGATACAGGTCACTGTGTTTTCAATATCGTAGCTGCCGAGTGCTTCTAGGAGTCGATCCAGATGAACCGCAAAACCGGTCGCACTTGCATTTTTCCCAAATTTCTCAATTAAGCTGTAACGACCGCCATTCCCGATTGGAAAGCCGACTTTTCCTGCGTATACTTCAAATAAAATACCAGAGTAGTAGCTCATATGGCTGACAATCGTTAAATCAAATTTGACTTGATCCTGTACACCATAGTCATTGAGACAATCCCATAATTCCTTTAGTTGTAAAATAGCTTGTTTGCCTTGTTCATTTTCAATCAAGTCGAGTGCGGTACCGATGATTTCCACTCCACCCCTAAGATCAAGGAATTGCAGCAGTCTTTGCTTATCAATCGATGATAGCGATAGTGAGTTAACATGCTCACGGTAACCGACATAATTTTTTTCATAGAGGAATCTTCTTAACGAATTGGCCCGTTCATCTGTTCCTAGGATTTGTAAAAATAATTCCTGGGCAAAGCCAATATGGCCGATCGATACTTGGAACTCTGATAATCCCGCTTTTTTCAAAGAAGAAATGAGCAAGGAAATGACCTCTCCATCACAAGAAACTGTTTCGTCATTCAAGCATTCGACACCGATTTGCTCGAATTCAGCCGGACGGCCGCCTTCGCGCTGCTGTGCCCGGTAAACGTTAGCGGAATAAGCTAACCGAAGCGGCATGTCATCCTGAAGTAGTTTGGAGGCTGCTACTCTGGCAATCGGTGCAGTCATGTCAGGCCTCAACACCAGCGTATGGCCCTCTTTGTCAAGCAATCTAAACAGTTGGGCATCCTGAATGGCCGATGCGGTCCCAACGGTTTCATAGTATTCAAGTGTAGGTGTTTCAATAAATTGACAGCCCCAAAGTTTAATTGTATCCTCCATCAAGGTCCGGATACGATGTTTCTTTTCATATAACTCTGGCAGCGTGTCTCTCATGCCCAAGGGTTTTTCAAACATAAACAAGCGACTCATCCTGCTCATCCTTTATCGTTAGATTACTTTGTTAGTATATTGAATATTTTCTAATTGCTTTAGTCTGCTAATGTGATAATGAATTAAAGTAATTTTAGTTTACTCTTAGGGAAACATTTCGTCAATCAAAAAATCCGAAACGATCTGGAGGGAATTCCGCTGAACTTGAGGAGGATTCCGCCAACTTTTAAAAAAATTCCGCCAAACGCTAATTGAATTCCGCCAAAACTCAGATAATTTTTGTTAGAGGGATGGACTTCGAATGGATTTCCGCCGAACTTGGGTAGGATTCCGCCAAACTCGGTAGGGATTCCGCCAAACTTAAGGAGGATTCCGCCAACTTGACCAACAATTCCGCCAAATTCTAATTTATTCCGCGAAACGACAATTTTTATAGTAAGTTTACTACAAAAAAAGCCTGGTTGCGAAAACCAGACTAATAAGTTTGCAATATTTTATTTTTTCCGTCCATAAATCTCATCATCAGCCCAGCGCTCGGCTAATTCTTCCTTTGTATAAATAATCCGCATTGGGTTCCCTCCCACAAACGCTCCTGGAGGAACATCCTTATGTACCAGCGTCCCGGCCGAGACAATTGCTCCATCGCCAATCGTTATCCCAGGCAGGATTGTCGAATTGGCACCAATCATTACTTCGCTGCCAATCACAACTGGACCCAACCGGTATTCTTTAATTAAGTATTCATGCGCAAGAATCGTCGTGTTGTATCCGATAACCGTATTTCGGCCGACACTGATTTTCTCCGGAAACATGACATCCAGCATGACCATTAAAGCGAAGGACGTTTGATCGCCCACCTTAAGCCCGAGAAAAACGCGGTACAGCCAGTTCTTCATCCCCAAAAAAGGCGTATAGCGGGCGAGCTGGATGACGATAAAATTTCTGACCACCTTCCAAAAAGGCACAGTCTTGTAGACGTGCCATAAAGAATTCGCCCCTTCAACGGGGTAGCGGGTCGTATTTCTCACTCAATTCACTCCCCGAGAATGGTTAATAAGTCAGCCATGTTCTCTAGAATATAATCTGGTTCGTATTTGGCAATATACTCTCTGCCTTTAATCGACCATGCACAACCGGCCGTTACAGTTCCTGCATTTTTACCAGCTAAAATATCATGGTAATTATCGCCGACCATCATCGTCTCTTCAGGCGATGATTCCAACTGTTCCAATGCTTTAAAGATTGGTTCGGGATCAGGCTTGGTTTTGCTGACATGATCGTAAGTTACAACCACTTCAAAAAATCGTTCAAGGTCCATCAAGCGCAGACCCTTCAGTGTCACATCATGACGTTTCGTCGTGACGATCCCAAGTTTATACCCCTTATCCTTCAATGACTGCACCGTTTCAAAGACACCCGCAAATTCCGTCACCAACTCATCGTGGTTGGCAATGTTAAAGGCACGGTATTCTAAAACCATTTCCTCTACCAGGTCAGGGTTGATACTGCCAAATGCTTCATGCAGCGTAGGTCCGAGAAACGGGAGGACGTCCTCACGCTGGTATTTGCTAGGGTAGTACTTTTCCAGCGTGTGCAGGTACGTCGTAATAATTAACTCATTCGTATCAATTAATGTCCCATCTAAATCAAAGAGAATTGTCGTAATTTTGTTTTTCATAAGTTGATTCCTTTCTTTTCACAAGCCCCGTTCGTTTCCAAATCGTACCGACAATTAAGGTTAACACAATTGCCACCCCAATCCGGATGAGAAACAATGGCACGATTGGAATGCCGAGTGGTAAAAAGATTAATGTGTCCTCAACGACGGCATGGCAGGCCATTAGAAAAATAAACGCCAGCGTAATATCCTTTTTACTGACTCCATCTTCTTTAACCGCCTGAATCATCACACCGGCCCCATAAGCTAAGCCGAACAAAAGTCCTGCCGCCATCGTGGTCGAAGTGTTTTCCTGCATGCCGAGCGTTTTGGTAACGGGCGCCATTGTTTTTGAAAACTTATTTAACCATTGTAAGTCTTTTAAAATTTGAATAACAATCATGAGCGGAATGACAATCATGGCCAGCTGCATGATGCCCAGCCCTGCCTTTTGAATCGCCTCGAGGAGAATCCCCCCCACGCCCGCAGCCGGTTCGGAACTCTGCTCAATAAATCCATATTGAGCGGTCTCTCCGCCGCCATGCCAAACTAGATTAATCACTGCGGCAGAAAGCAAGGCAAGTCCAGGTCTTGTCACGAGAACCACCCACAGCTTAACTCCGGCTTTCATAGCAACGCCCGATTCGATGAATAAATTATGAGAAAATGAAAGCATTACTGCTAATATAAACACTTCTTTTACCGAAAAATCGAGCGTTAAAATCGCTCCAATTGCGGCATACAGGTTGAGAAAATTCCCGAGCACAAGCGGAATGGCTGCATCCCCTGACAAGCCAATCAGCTTCATTAGCGGGGAAATCAGTTTAATGATCCATGGCAGTACGGGTGTATACTGCAGCACCGCCACAATCAGGGTCACAGGAAAGATAACCTTCCCCAAGGTCCATGTGGTCTTGAAGCCAACCAGTAACCCTTTTTTTAATGAATTAAAAAGCATTTCCCCAAACTCTCCTTTTAAAAAAACGATTAAAGATTCTCTTGATCTAAATAACGTCGCTCTGAAATCTGCTTGGTGCGACGATAGATGAGAATAGCTAGTGCACCAAGCACCAATGCAATCGAAATCATTTGCGCCATTCGAAGGCTTCCAATCATTAAACTATCCGTCCGTAAGCCCTCGATAAAAAAGCGGCCCACAGAATACCAAATCACATAAGTTAGGAACAGTTCACCACGCCGGAAATTGACCCGGCGAAGGAAAATTAATAGGAAAAAGCCGGCAAAGTCCCAGAGAGATTCATAAAGGAACGTGGGATGATAATAGGTTCCGTTAATATACATTTGATCAATAATAAATTGAGGTAAATGCAAGTTTTCAAGGAATGACCTTGTTACTTCCCCGCCATGGGCCTCCTGGTTCATGAAATTTCCCCAACGGCCAATCGCCTGTCCGAGAATTATACTTGGTGCGGCAATATCGGCAATTTTCCAAAAGGATATGCCTCGTTTTTTCGCAAATACATAGGCGGTCAAGACGGAGCCAATTAAGGCACCGTGAATGGCGATGCCTCCATTCCATATTTGCGGGATATCTGCCGGATGTTTGACATAATAATTCCATTCAAAAATTACATAATAAATGCGGGCCGAAATAATCGCGATCGGAATGGCCCAGAGCATCAAATCAGCAAATGTGTCTTTATCAAGTCCCCGCTTGTTCCCTTCCCGGATGGCAAGGTACAAGGCAAGTGCCAGGCCTGATCCAATAATTACCCCATACCAATGCACCGAAATAGGCCCAAGTGTAAAGGCAATCGGATTTAGCGGTTGAATAGTTTCGTTCATCTGTCTATCTCCTCTTCCCTTTAAATCTCTTCATGGTCACCGTCTTCAATGACATCTGACAAGCGCTCCGTAAATTGCTGTGCTGCATTAACGCCCATTCTTTTCAGACGGAAATTCATGGATGCTACTTCAATGATAACAGCCAGATTTCGGCCGGGACGAACTGGAATGGTCAACTTTGGAACATCCGTGTCGATAATTTTCATCGTCTCTTCATCTAAACCAAGACGGTCATACTGCTTTTTAGAATCCCAAATTTCTAAATTCATAACGAGCGTGATGCGTTTATTGCTGCGCACTGCACCTGCTCCAAACAAAGTCATCACATTGATAATCCCTAACCCGCGGATTTCTAATAAATGTTCAATTAAATCAGGAGAAGTTCCGACCAAGGTGTCCTGATCTTCCTGACGGATTTCCACGCAATCGTCAGCAACGAGGCGGTGTCCGCGCTTGACCAATTCCAAAGCTGTTTCACTTTTACCTACACCGCTTTTTCCGGTAATTAACACACCAATTCCATACACATCTACTAAGACGCCATGCACAGCCGTGGTTGGTGCCAGCTTGCTTTCTAAGTAATTGGTTAAACGGCTGGAGAAACGGGTGGTTTTCATGCCCACTCGTAGAACGGGGACGGATTCACGCTCTGACGCTTCAATTAGCTCTACTGGTACCTCAATATCTCGGGTGATGATGATCGCCGGAGTGATATCCGTGCATAAACGTTCCATTCGTGAAATTCGTTCATTTTCAGGCAGCATTTCAAAAAAGGAAAGCTCGGTTTTACCTAACAGTTGAATGCGTTCCGCTGGATAAAATTCAAAATATCCGGCCATTTCAATTCCCGGACGGGAGATGTCACTCATTGTTATGGGGCGGTTAATTCCTTCTTCCCCGCTCACCAATTCAAGATTAAATTTCTCGACTATATCTTTCGTACGTACTTTCGGCAAGAAGCTTCCTCCTTAAACGGATTAAGTTTTAATCTAAAAATTCCATTTCCACTTATTTTAGCATTTTTTGATGAATAACCATACTTTCCTGTCTAAAAAATTAGAGTCCCAACAAAAAGGGTGCCCCCTATTAGGTGAACACCCTTAACATTAATCATTTGATTTCTTTGCTGGCTGCAGAAGTGTCTTTTGAATAATCAAATTTACGAGCGACATCAGGATCGCGAAAAAGAAGGCCATCCCAAAACCAGAAATCTCAAAGGCGTCCCCCATTAAATAATCCGTCAACTCAAGTGTAATCGCGTTGATAACAAATAGGAACAAGCCTAACGTTAAAACCGTCACTGGCAAGGTAAACAGAATCAGAAGCGGCCGCACCAATACATTTAATATTGACAATAAAATACTTGCCTGAAGTGCGGAACTAAATCCTGTTAGTTGAAAGCTCTCGTGAAAATAACCGGCCAGTGCCATAAATAAAACCGCATTAATCAAACATCCAATCAGCCATCTCATTTTCAGTTCTCCTAGTTATACTTCTTGCGATTTATGAATCGCGATCGAACCGGTTTTTGTGTCAGCATAGATTTTCACCATTTTTTCCGGATGATTGATGGATTGGAAGCGGAGCGATTTCTGAATCATTTCGCTTTTCTCCTCCAGAACCTGCACCCCGACAAGCTGAACATTAAAACCACCCAGATTGGTCTTAAGCTCCCCATTGACTGGCAGCCCTTCAGGGACGAAGAGGTCAATCCCGCCCGTGGTCGCTTTTGCTTGAATTAATTCCGTCCGATTTCCGGTTAGTTTATAGCTGATATTTCCATTAAAGGATTGGGTTTCTACCTTGATAAAATCCCCTTCGAGGTTGATTCCACCGTTAATAGTTTCCGCTTCAAGATTATCAAATCGACTGCTGATAATCTTAATCTTTCCGTTCGCTGTTTCAACCTCTGCTCTGTTTCCATTGATACGATCAAGGTTTATTTTCCCATTCGCAGTTTTCACCCTTAGGTCAGAAACATCCATCACTTCTCCCGATACAGGACCATTAAACATTCTGATGCGAACGCGCTCATACTGAGATTTTGGCACATAAATAACGGATTCAACTTTCATCCACTTTTGCTGAGTCATAAAACGTAACTTTTGATTTTCAACTGAAAAAATGACATCCCTTAAAAAGTTCTGGCGTGCTTGGTCTGAGTTTTCAACCCTAAATACCTTCGCTTGGCACTCAATTCGTACATCCGGTTGGTCCCATGCAGCGATCTTTATCGAACCATTCGCCACATCAATGTCGATATTCTTCAAATCAACCTCACCTTGGTGAAAAATATGCGAGATTTCGACGGATTGGCCAAAGTTCAAATCAAAATCAAAGTCTTTGATTTTTTTCAATGCGGAATCGACAAAATCAAAAATCTTCTCCTTTGTGGATTGATATTTCGCCTGAAAGGGGTCTTCCTTTTTCGTTTCTTCAAAATTTACGGCAGTCGAGAGTTCATTTACAATTTGCTCTTGCTTCTGCTCCATTGTTTGCTGGGCCTTTTCCAGTTCATCTAGTAGCGTTACTGCCTCGTCAACGGTCAGCTTTCCTTCTTCGACCATTTTTAAGATTCGCTTTTTTTCTTCTTTCATCGTTTTCACCCCGGAATCTGTAATTTTGACTCATTTAATGCTTATTCAGAAACTAATACCTTTACGCCTTTGATAATATTCCAGATGACAACAATTATCCAGATGAGGATAAGGACAACAATACTTATAATCGTAAAAGTAGGCACGCTATCTGGCATATTGGCGAAATCAAAGTAGACGGCAAATACAATTAGCGGTGTTGGAATTAGTGGAATCAAATGCGATAGCAGTGACTTTTTGGCATGTCTTTTTGTCACTTCATCCCCCGTCGCGATGTACACGATTAGTGGAAAGATAAACCCGGCGAAAAAAATACTAAAATAGCACAAGCTTGATAGAACCTTTCTCGTTTCCATTTCTGCGCCCAACTCCTTTATCCTATATTTACGTGTTCGGGATATGGAAAGTTTCGTATTTTTAAAAAAAGTAATGGTCGTCTTGGTTGTTGTTTGAATTAGGTACCTTTTTTTGATTGGGATGGGGCTATAGGGATCGGGGATTCTGTTGAGTTGATCGGGGATTCCGCCAAGCTCTTTATTTATTCCGCCAACTCTCGAACCTTTTCCGCCGATTCCTGCCATGATTCCGCCAACCCCCTTTTTATATTACCTTTTTTTAATTAGGATCCTGCGATCCGAACGAAGTCTATTCCCGTGCTGCTCCTTCATAAGTGGGATTCCGCCAAGCTGACGATTTATTCCGCCAAACTGATCAGGGATTCCGCCAAACTCTTTATTTATTCCGCCAACTCTCGAACCTTTTCCGCCGAATCCTGCGTTGATTCCGCCAACCTCAATATACAACCCTCATTTTCATATAAAAAAGAGCCGAATTCTGCAGGCGCTAACCCACGAATTTCGGCTCTTCTTTCGAATCTATGCTTTTATTGCACTCTTATCTTCAATTTCTTGTTTCATCCGTTGACGTTCGCGCTCAAGGATAGGCTTTAAGTATTTTCCGGTATAAGACTCAGGGACTTCGGCTACTTTTTCTGGGGTTCCTGTGGCGACAATTGTTCCGCCCTTGTCGCCGCCTTCTGGTCCGAGATCGACAATATAATCGGCAGCTTTAATCACGTCGAGGTTATGCTCAATTACCAGAACGGTGTCTCCGTTTTCAACCAAGCGCTGCAGTACAACGAGCAAGCGGGAAATGTCGTCGACATGAAGACCAGTCGTTGGCTCATCAAGAATGTAAAAAGATTTCCCTTGCGAACGGCGATGCAGCTCAGAAGCCAGCTTAACACGCTGGGCTTCCCCACCAGATAATGTGGTCGCCGGCTGACCAAGTTTAATATAGCCAAGTCCGACATCTAAAATCGTTTGCAGCTTGCGGCTGATTTTTGGATGATTCTCGAAAAATTCAACCCCTGCTTCCACGGTCATTTCAAGAATATCAGAAATGTTTTTCCCTTTATATTTCACTTCCAAGGTTTCACGGTTGTAGCGCTTGCCGTGGCAGACTTCACAAGGAACATATACATCCGGTAAAAAATGCATTTCAATTTTAATAATCCCATCGCCGCGGCAGGCCTCACAACGTCCACCCTTTACATTAAAGCTGAAGCGGCCCTTTTTATAACCACGCACCTTCGCTTCGTTTGTGTTCGAAAACACATCACGGACATCATCGAACACGCCGGTATAGGTGGCTGGATTCGAGCGTGGTGTTCGGCCGATTGGCGACTGATCGATATCGATCACTTTCTCTAAATGCTCGATGCCCTTAATGCTTTTATGTTCACCAGGTTTTGTTTTTGCTCGGTGCAGCTGTTGCGATAGTGCTTTATGGAGAATCTCGTTGATCAGGCTACTTTTCCCCGACCCAGATACACCAGTTACAGCAATAAATACACCAAGCGGCAGCTTCACATTGACATTTTTTAAGTTATTTTCAGAAGCACCTTTGATTTCAATATAGCGGCCATCCGGCTTGCGGCGCTCGAGTGGCAGCGGAATAAACTTCTTCCCTGATAGATATTGGCCTGTCAGTGAATTCGGATCTGCCATCACCTCAGCAGGGGTACCGGCCGAAACGATTTCACCACCATGCACACCAGCCCCCGGGCCGATATCAATCAAATAATCGGCAGCAAGCATGGTGTCCTCATCATGTTCAACAACAATCAAGGTGTTGCCGATATCGCGCATGTTTTTCAATGCTCCGATTAAGCGATCATTATCCCGCTGATGCAGTCCGATGGACGGTTCATCCAAGATATATAGGACACCCGTTAAACGCGAGCCAATTTGAGTAGCCAAGCGAATCCGCTGGGCCTCACCGCCGGAGAGTGTTCCTGCCGTCCGGCTCAATGTTAAATAATCCAGACCGACATTCACTAAGAAGCCAAGACGCTCACTGATTTCTTGAAAAATCAGCTTGGAAATCTGCTTTTCTTTTTCTGAAAGCTCTAATTCTGCAAAAAATTGATTAGCCTCGATAATGGAGAGGTCGGTGATATGGGCAATATGGCGTCCATTAATGAGCACAGCCAAGGTTTCTTTTTTCAAACGAAAGCCTTTACAGGTTGGACAGGGCTGGCGGCCCATGTATTTTTCCATTTGCTCGCGGATGTAATCCGAGCTTGTCTCGTTGTAGCGGCGCTCAACATTGCGAATGACGCCTTCAAATTCAATATTCCCCTCACGAATTTGACCAAAATCATTTTCATAGCGGAAATAAATCTTTTCACGCCCGCCGCCATAGAGTACTTTTTCCAAAAGGTGCTCAGGGATATCCTTCACCGGGGTATTCATATCCACCCCGAAATGATTGCATACCGCCTCAAGCAGCTGCGGATAATATTGAGAACTTGTTGGCTCCCACGGTGCAATAGCATGCTCTTTTAAAGTCAAATCACGATTGGGAATGACCAGATCGAGATCGACGACAAGCTTCGAACCCAGCCCATCGCATTCCGGGCAAGCTCCAAAAGGACTATTGAAGGAAAACATCCGCGGCTCCAGTTCTCCAATTGAAAAACCGCAGTGCGGGCAGGCATGATTTTCACTAAATAACAGCTCTTCTTGGCCGATTACGTCAACAATGACCTTCCCGTCGCCCAGTTTCAGCGCGGTCTCGAGTGAATCGGCAATCCTAGCTGAAACGCCTTCCTTGACAACAATCCGGTCGATAATTACCTCGATGGAATGCTTTTTGTTTTTTTCAAGTTCAATATCATCGCCAAGGTCCAGCATTTCCCCATCGACACGGACACGGACAAACCCTTGTTTCTTAATATCCTCGAACACCTTCACATGTGCTCCTTTACGGCCTGAAATAACAGGCGCAAGGATTTGCATTTTGGTCCGCTCAGGGTATTCTAAAATCCGGTCGACCATCTGCTCAATCGTTTGCGAGGAGATTTCTATCCCATGAATCGGACAGGTTGGATGCCCAATTCTCGCAAATAATAACCGTAAATAATCATAGATTTCTGTCACTGTACCAACCGTCGAACGGGGGTTACGGCTGGTTGTTTTTTGATCGATAGAAATGGCTGGTGAGAGCCCCTCAATTAAATCCACATCCGGTTTATCCAATTGGCCAAGAAATTGGCGCGCATAGGCAGACAGGGATTCGACATAGCGCCTTTGCCCTTCTGCATAAATCGTATCAAAGGCAAGCGAGGACTTTCCTGAGCCAGAAAGTCCCGTCAAGACAACAAGCTTATCTCTCGGAATAGTGACATCTATATTTTTCAAATTGTGGGCTCTGGCGCCTTTCACAATCAATTTCTCCATCGCCATCGTTACGTCATCCTTCCGCTTTCAGCTCTAAAATTAAATCACGAAGCTCAGCGGCACGTTCAAAATTAAGCGCCTTGGCCTCGAACTTCATTTCTTTTTCCATCGTCATAATCAATTTCTCTTTTTCCTTCTTCGACATTTTACTGAACGATGCCGATGGTTTGTATTCTTCTTGCTCTTCGGCGGCATGGGTGGCACGAATAACATCACGAATTTCCTTCTGAATTGTCATCGGGGTAACTCCATGCTTGCGATTATACTCTTCCTGGATTGAGCGACGGCGTTTTGTTTCACTGATCGCTAATGCCATCGAGTTTGTGATTTTATCGGCGTACATGATGACATGTCCATGGGCATTTCGGGCAGCACGGCCAATCGTTTGGATTAGCGACCGTTCGGAACGAAGGAAGCCTTCCTTGTCGGCATCGAGAATCGCAATCAGCGAAACCTCAGGTATATCCAAACCTTCCCGGAGCAGGTTAATCCCGATCAGAACGTCATATTTGCCAAGGCGTAATTCGCGGATAATTTCAATCCGTTCGAGCGTCTTAACCTCCGAATGCAAATATTGAACTTTGATCCCGATTTCCTTCAAGTAATCGGTTAAGTCCTCGGACATTTTTTTCGTCAACGTGGTCACAAGAACCCGTTCATTTTTACTAACTCGATCATGGATTTCACCAATCAAGTCATCAATCTGCCCCTCAATTGGGCGGACTTCAAGGGTTGGATCCAAAAGTCCAGTCGGACGGATAATCTGCGATACCATTTCCGGTGTATGCTCAAGCTCATAGGGTCCCGGCGTGGCCGAAACAAAAATGATATTCTCGATATGCTTTTCGAATTCGTCAAACATTAGCGGCCGGTTATCAAGCGCAGAGGGCAGACGGAAGCCATGATCAACAAGCACCTGTTTCCGCGCCTTATCCCCATTAAACATTCCTCTCACTTGCGGCAAGGTAACATGCGACTCGTCAATCACCATCAAAAAGTCCTTTGGAAAATAATCAAGCAAGGTATAGGGCGTTGATCCTGCATCCCTTAAGGTTAAATGGCGTGAGTAATTTTCAATTCCTGAGCAAAAACCCATTTCGCGCATCATTTCCAGGTCATAGCGTGTACGCTGCTCAAGCCTTTGGGCTTCGAGCAGTTTATTATCCTCGCGCAGTTCCTCCAGCCGTACTTCCAGTTCTTTTTCAATATTTTCAATCGCTTTAAGCAGCTTTTCTTCCCTTGTAACGAAGTGGGATGCTGGGAAAATAGCGACATGATCACGTTCGCCGATAATTTCTCCAGTCAGTGCATCGACCTCACGAATCCGTTCGATTTCATCACCAAAAAACTCGACCCGAAGGCAATGTTCATCACGAGAAACAGGGAAAATTTCAACGACATCACCACGGACGCGAAAGGTTCCGCGCTTAAAATCGATATCGTTTCGGTCGTATTGGATATCAACTAACCGGCGCAGCAGTTGATTGCGCTCCACTTCCATTCCTGTTCTAAGTGACAACACCATTTCACTATATTCTTCAGGCGAACCCAAACCGTAAATACAGGATACAGAGGCGATTACAATCACGTCTTTGCGTTCGAATAGGGATGATGTCGCCGAGTGACGCAATTTATCAATTTCATCGTTGATGCTTGCGTCTTTTTCAATGAAAGTATCTGTCGATGGTACATAGGCTTCTGGCTGAAAGTAATCATAATAGCTGACAAAATACTCGACGGCATTGTTTGGGAAAAATTCTTTAAACTCACTGTAGAGTTGTCCAGCCAGTGTTTTGTTGTGAGCAATGACAAGGGTTGGTTTATTTACCTCTTTAATCACGTTTGAAATTGTAAAAGTTTTACCCGTACCTGTCGCACCAAGCAGGGTCTGTTGTTTTTTATTGTTTCTGATTCCTTCAACTAATTGTTTAATCGCCTCGGGCTGATCCCCTTGTGGCGAGTACTTTGAAACTAATTCAAATTGATCCTTCACAATCATTTACCTCCCGAAAAAATCAATCACTTTTCAGCATATGTACCTTGTTAATGGACCGGGATGGTTGCTTTCAAGTGTATCCTCTAAATTCATATTACCATTTTACCACAATCCCCTAGAATCAAACCAACAATATGCGAACGAATATTCGTTTTCTTGGAATTCCAACACAAAAAGCCTGTCATTTTTCTGACAGACCTACAAGACCATTAATTGGATTAACTCTTTTTAATGATTCTCTGCTTCATCTTTGCAGCCATCCAAAAGCCTGCTGTTAACGAAAAAGCATCGACGACGATGAGTAAAAATGTGTTAGTATAGCCTTTATATACAGACGTAGCAATCAGGGCAACGGTTAAAATTAACCCAATGACCCGGTTGTAAGTAACTCGTGTGAAAAGCAAGACGAGCAGCCCCGGAATAATAAGCGCTGATAAATGTCGAATAACGGTTTCCAATGAGCTCACCTCATTTATTAATTGCTGTTAATTCATTCTAGAAATTAATTCACAAAATTGCAACAAAAATGGTAACGGAACATCGTTTCGAAGAACTCAGCTTATTTTTCCATTCTAACATGCATCATACCTTCGTTTTGCTGTGTAAATAAACTAGTCACTACAAATGCAGCAAGAGATAAGAAGATAGGGAGGACCACTGTGTGAAAACCAAAGGCATTTGGATAAAATTGATCGATTATAATATACGAACCCATCCCAATAACCATCGAAGTAATCGCTCCGTATTTGTTGCCCTTACTCCAATACAATCCTAAAATAACCGGCCAGATAAACACTGACTCGAGCCCCCCAAAGGAAAACAGGTTCAGCCAAACGATTAAATCAGGTGGACTTAACGAGAAGAGAATGACCACAATTCCAATAATCGCCGTCACACTGAAACTAACCTTTTTCACTTGGTCGTTCCCTGCATCAGGCTTGATGTAATTTAAATAGACATCTTTGACTAGTGCCGAGCTAACCAGAATTAACAGCGCATCCACTGTTGACATAATTGCAGCCATTGGTGCCGCGAGAACGATTCCAGCAGCGTATGGCGGCAGTACTTTCATCGATAACAATGGCATGACGGTATCGCCAATTTTCACACCTGGCAGAACCGGTCTTGCGAACACGCCAATGAGATGCATCCCCAGCATGATAAAACCGACTACGATCGTTCCAATAATAATCGCATTGTGCATGGCCTTCGAATTTTTATAAGACATCGCTCGGACTGCAATTTGCGGCAGGCCGACAACACCAACCCCAACTAAAATCCAAAAAGAGGAGACAAAGGACGGTGTTAAACTTTGGTCTGCGCCAAACGGACTGATTAGGTCCGGATTTTCAGCCGCTAAGTCTGAGATAATCCTCGGGATTCCTCCACCTGCTTTAATTGTGGCGATGAGCAGGATTAACGTTCCCCCGAACATGACCACACCTTGGATTGTATCTGTTATGGCAACTGCACGAAAGCCGCCGACAATCACAAAGACAAGCACGGAAAAGGCAAAGATTAATAGCGCCGTTGTATAAGGTAGGCCGGTTAAGCTTTCAACCAACCGTGCCCCGCCAATCCATTGCGCGGTCATTGATGAAAACAGAAAGATGATAATACTTGCTGCCGAGAATAAAACGACCGCTTTGCTTTTATAGCGCTCTTTAAGAAAGTCAATCAAGGTGATGGCCTTGTACTGACGGGAGATAATTGCAAATTTCTTCCCTAATACCATTAACGTAAAATAGCCGGTTGCTAATTGGGCCATGGCAAGCAGCACCCAGCCTAGTCCTTTCGTATAAGCGATTCCGGGACCTCCAATAAAGCTGCTGGCGCTGCCATAGGTCGCCACCATCGTCATCGCTAGAATGAATCCGCCCATTTGACGTTCCCCTAGAAAGTACTCCTCCAAGAAAGAATGAGATTTAATAACAAACTTGTTTGACCACATGCCAACAGCAAAGATAATCAATAAGAAAATTAGCAGCGGGGTAATGACGGCCCAGTTCATTTGGTCTCCCCCTCTTCCTCTTCAAAGGAAACATCCTTGAATAAAAATTTGACTGTAAAAATAACGAGGATGATCATAACAATAAAGCCTAAAATACAGCTGTAAAAAAACCAGGCGGGCAACCCAAATATGTACGAATATTGTTCTACTTTTGCCGATCCAAGCCCGTAGGCAAAACCATACCACCAAATAAAATTAATTAAAACAAGAATAATTCCAATCAGGGCTTCCCTGTGCGCAATTTTGAAACGCTTGTCCTGCTGACTTTCCCTTTTTTTCATGTGAATCCTCCTGGGTGAAAACTAACTTCAACATCATCATGTTATTTTAACCAATAATGAAAAAATATCCAATTTAAAACTATCGAAAAAAGAATAGCCGTCGCATCCATCGCTATGTTAATAGGTCTGTTTTACCCTTAGTGATGTGCAGGAAGAAGCCGTAAGAAATAATGCATACCTACCAATCCCAATATTACGATTAGTACTACTTTTCCTTTCGGGAGGTTTTTTGATTTTTTCCAAATTAATTCATATAATGTGATATACCCCATTGTTCCCATCGTTACTCCCATCATAATGGTATTCCACTTTAATGAATCGATTTTCATATTTAGTCCCATAAAAATATTTATGCCAATAACAATGGAGAGTGTGAAGCAAAAAATTGAAAATAATTTGTTCTTCTCTTTTATAAGTGGAATCGATGCCATGATAATCATGCCCTCCGGGACATTATGTAGAATAAATGCCATTAACAATCCATGGTTAATCATATCTCCTGTTTTCAGGCTCGTTCCAAAAGAAATCCCTGTCGGAATGTTATGAATGATTAATGCTATTAATAATAGATACATGGTATCTTGGTGTCTCGAATGATGATTAGAATTATGATGTAAAAAAACTTCCAGCAATACCATTATAAAAATACCGATTGAAATACCTGTAAAAATTCCGATGATCTGAAATTGTCTAAATATATCCGGAAGTAATTCAAATGCAAATAAACCGAGAAGCAAACCTCCACAAAGAATCTGTAAATACAAAGTGTTTCTATTAAATAAACGGAACATGAATTGGATTGAACTTCCTCCAAGAAACATCCCAACAAAAATAAGCCAAGCCACAAACGAGCTTAACTTAATTTCTTCAATCATTCAGTCCCCCCCCCTTTAAAACAATAAAAACAGCAACTCCTAAATGGAAACTGCTGCTTTGTCCTATTATTTATATTGTCCCTTCAGGTTGTTGAGAACCTGAAAAAAGCCGGAGTATCATGAACCTCTGAGAAAATCAAAAATCCAAAAACTCCATGATTTTTCTTAAGTCTAAATACAGTTATAATATATTAGGCAGGAGGTTGATTCGATTGGAAAAAGATAAAAATCAAGATAAAAGTCAATCCATGGATGAGGAAACACTTTTCATCGTTTCACAAACGTTTAAAGCCCTTTCTGATCCCACCAGAATACGGATATTGTATTTATTATTTCAAGGAGAGCATTCGGTTAATGAAATAGCCGAAAAACTTTCGTTGCTTCAATCCACGGTTTCCCATCAACTGAGATTCCTTAAAAATCTTCGTTTAGTTAAATTCAGAAGGGAAGGAACCACTTTATTTTATACCCATGATGACGAACATGTGATGGACATTTTAAGACAAACCATTGAACATGCCCTGCATCACTAATTACAGACTCCATGATGGCTAGGGCAGCCAATTTCCTTTTGTTCTACCTGGATGGTACTATGTTCAATCCCAAAATCGTCATGAAGAATGGACTGTGCCTTCCTAAGAATGGCATCGTGCAGTCCCTCTCCTTCAATGGCAATATGGCAGCTTAACATTGGCATTCCTGATGTAATGGACCAGATGTGTAAGTCATGCACTTCATTAACAAATGGGATAGTTAACAAGGAACTTTTCACCTTTTCCGCGTCTATTTGTAGTGGTGCTCCTTCCATTAATACATGAAACGACTCTTTCGTCACTCTCCATCCGCTTATCAAGACAAGAATGGCTACAATCACACTGGCAATAGGATCCGCTATCCCCCATCCGAAGAAGTAAATCAATAACGCTGCAATAATGGCACCAACAGAGCCTAGCATGTCGCCAATTACATGCAAGAAAGCACTTCTTACATTTAAGTTGTCTTCTTTGTCGCCTTTCATTAAAATCCAGGCAGCAATAATATTCACAAGTAATCCAATGACGGAAATTGAAAGCATTCCCAAGCTTTGTACTTCTGGTGGATTAGTCAAACGGCTGTACGCCTCAACAAAAATATAAAGAGAAATACCGATTAACGCGATTCCGTTTAAAGCAGCCGCGATAATTTCAAACCTTTTATATCCGTAAGTATTAGTTTGCGTTGCTTTCTGTTCTCCCAGTTTAATCGCAAAAAAACTTAAACCCAGAGCAACAGAGTCACTTAGCATATGTCCCGCATCCGAGAGTAGTGCTAAGCTATTTGTTATAATCCCTCCAGCAACTTCAACAAACATAAAAGCTGTAATTAACAGAAATGCGGAAAAAAGTGCCTTCTTGTTTCCTGTATGGTGATGATGATGGCCATGCCCATCACCATGTGAATGTCCATGATGGTGTCCCATTTCTAAACCCCCATTTTATATATGAATATATGCTCATATATATAGTATGATTTATAAACCGCTAATGTTCAATCATTTTTTTGCTTGTTTATCTTTTCCTATTTCTTCTGCTATTATAGAGCATTCACTCCAACAAACAGCAAAAAGCAGAAGAACCCCCTTGAGATTCCTCTGCCTTTGTATTATTTAATATTATGTTTTTTCTTTAAACCTTTAAAGGCTTCCCATTCAGGGAAGTCCGATATCATTTGTCCTTTACTCGGAGAAGTCGTAAACCATTAAGCGTCACAATAAGTGTGGCTCCCATGTCTGCAAATATCGCGATCCATAGGGTTAACCAACCCGGAATCACTAATAACAAGGCTAATAGTTTGATTCCAAGAGAGAAAGTAATATTCTGCTTAATGATATATAAGGCTTTCCTGCTTAGCTTCAACGTAAATGGCAGTTTCCCTAAATCATCTGCCATTAAAGCAATATCTGCCGTTTCGAGAGCTGTATCCGTTCCAGCTCCTCCCATGGCGATCCCAACGGTCGATGCAGCTAAAGCCGGTGCATCATTTACACCGTCACCAACCATGGCCACACGGTCAAATTTGTTTCTTAGTTCTTTAATAAACGCCAATTTATCTTGAGGTAAAAGATCTGCTTGTATATCTGAAACCCCTACCTGCTTACCAATCGCATTGGCGGTCCCTTTGTTATCACCCGTTAACATGATTGTTTTTTCAATACCTAATGAGTGAAGTTTCTGTATTACATCTTTACTGTTCCCTCTCACTTCGTCTGCAACTGCGAGCAGTGCTAATATTTCTGTTGCAGTACCAGCCACCATTACTGTTTTTCCTTTATTTTGCAGGTCAGAAATGGTTGCTTTTAGATTCGATGGAATTCCATTTGGTAAGATCTCATCGAATAAATTAGGACTGCCCACATAGTACATTTTATCGTTGACTCTACCTTTGATTCCTTTACCTGTAATCGAAGAAAAGTCTTCAATCACCAGACCTTGATAAGGTAAGTTTTCCTGCTCTGCTTTCTTCATAATCGCAGAAGCCAAAGGATGCTGAGAACCATTTTCTAAAGCAGCGATAATGGAAAGTAGTTCATTCGAATTCGAATTAGAATTTGGTTGAGGTAGATAATCCGTTACAACAGGTATTCCTTCGGTTAAGGTACCTGTTTTATCAAAGGCAATCGCTTTAATTGCTCCCATTTCCTCTAAATGAATCCCACCTTTGATCAGAACCCCGTTTCGTGCAGCATTACCGATCGCAGTAACTATGGACACCGGAGTGGAAATGACTAGAGCACAAGGACAACCAACCACTAATACTGCAAGACCCTGATAAACCCATTTACTCCAATCCCCATCAAATAAAAGTGGTGGGAGTACGGCTACTAACAGCGATATGAACATAATTACAGGTGTATAATACTTGGCAAAGCGATCGACAAATGCTTGAGATGGAGCCTTTTCTGCTTGAGCCTCCTCAACAAGGTGAATAATTTTTGCAATAGTCGTATCGTCCACATGTTTGGTAACTTTGACTTCAAGCAGTCCTTCTTCATTTAATGTTCCTGCGAACACTTCTTCATCGATGGTTTTCGAAACCGGAACAGATTCACCTGTAATTGCAGCTTGATTTACAGACGATAATCCTTTTACAACTGTTCCATCCATGGCGATTTTCTGGCCCGGTTTTACAATTAAAATATCCCCAATCTGAATATCGTCCACTTCTACTGTAAATTCTTGATTACCTCTTCGGATTAATGCTTCTTTTGGAGCAATATCCATTAAGGAACGAATCGATTGTCTCGCTTTATCCATTGAATAGGATTCCAGAACCTCACTAATCGCAAACAAGATGACAACGGTTGCTCCTTCTCCCCACTCACCGATAATGGCTGCTCCGATAACGGCGATTGTCATCAAGGTTCTCATATCAAATTCTAAACGGAAAAAGTTTTTCAATCCCGTCGTAAATAGGCGATGACCACCCACTAGGATAGCAGCTCCATAAGCTAAAATCGAAGAGATGCTCTCTTCCCCATTTATTTGTGCTGATACCCATCCAATCAGCATGAAAACCAATGAGGCGATAACAGATGAATGTTTTTTCAAAAACGGTTCTTTTTTCTCTTCAAATCTTTGTTTTTCAGGAATGACTTTTATATTTTCAAAAGCCCCTGCTTTCTCTATTTCCGCTATAGTTGTTTCACCATAAACTGTAAGTTTAGAAGCACCGAAATTCACACTTGCATTAGCAACACCATCCAGGTGTTGTACGTTCTTTTCGAACTTAGTGGCACAGCCGGCTCAGGTGAATCCCTGGACACGGTAAACTGTTTTGTCATTTGTTTTTTCCAAAGCGTTACTCATTGTGTTCCACCTCCTTTTGATGCGTAAAAGCAATTTGAATCAGTTGTCTCACATGATCATCATCTAGTGAATAAAAGACTAATTTTCCTTCTTTGCGGTATTTGGCTAATCCCAAATTACGAAGAAGTCGTAAATGATGAGATGCAGTAGCTGTGGTACATCCCACAATGTTGGCAACATCACATACGCATAATTCATCTTCTTTACTTAAGGAATACGCAATCTTAATTCGGGTATCATCGGATAACACTTTAAATATTTGTGAAACGGCCATTGTATTTTGCGCGGAAACTAAATCCTTTACCCGTTTTACTTTATCTTCATCTACGCAGGTTACTTCACATATATCATCATACTTCAATAGTGTGCCTCCTTAATCAAACGCCTATTTGAATATTAGTATATGCAGTTCCATCTGGTTGGTCAAATGTTTATTTGAATGTTTTATCATAAAAAAATTTTTTATCGACAGGAAGGTTGTACCCCTGCAAATAAGCAGTTACAGACAACAAAGTTGATTGGTTCAGCTTTGAATATTTTTAATTTTCCAACTATAAATAAAGCTATTGTATTCTTTATTATTATAGCGTTATAATATGGTAGTCTAATAATACGGTAACGTACTAAAGTGAATTAAAAAAAATAGATAAGGTGGCTGGTCTAAGATGAAACGTTTAATACCTATGATTCTAGTAATAGCAGCACTATTCTCGATTCTTACAGGATGCTCGTCTAAATCAGAAGGAGCAAAGGACAAAACGCTCGTGATTGGGATCGATGATAAGTTTGCTCCGATGGGTTTCCGCGATGAGAATAATAAGATTGTTGGTTTTGATATCGATTACGCAAAGGCAGCAGCGGAAAAGATGGGGAAAAAGGTTAAATTCCAACCAATCGATTGGAGTACGAAGGAAGCTGAACTTAGCAGCGGCAGGATTGACCTCATTTGGAACGGATACACTATTACAGATGAACGTAAACAGAAAGTTCTTTTCACCAAGCCCTATTTAAAAAATGCACAGGTGGTTGTTACATTAGCTGATTCAAAAATTACAAAACTTGATGATTTAACGGGTAAGGTTGTTGGCCTGCAAACATTATCATCTGCATCAGATGCTTTGAATGCAGCACCTATCAAGAAAAAAATTAAGACTGTTACCGAGTTTTCTGATAATGTCCAAGCTCTGACTGATTTAAAAAGCGGCCGTTTGGATGCGGTAGTTATTGATGAAGTGGTTATCGATTATTATATGAAAAAAGAAAAAGAAGCCTTTAAAATTCTCGATGAATCGCTTGCTCCCGAAGAATACGGAATTGGCGTGAAAAAAGGGAATGATGCATTACTTGAAAAGCTGCAAAAAGCACTCGATGATATGAATGAAGATGGCTCCGCTGCAACTATTTCGAAAAAATGGTTTGGCGAAAATAAAGTATTAAACTAATACCGAATATAAGGCAAACAGGATTTCCACGGGGAACCCTGTTTTGCTTTTGGAGGAACCTTCTATGTCTTTTGACTATCTAATTTCCATACTTAAACCAATGCTCGAAGGGGCACAGATGACCGTACTCTTATTTATCATTGCGATTGTGGTTTCGATTCCACTCGGGTTTATTTTAACCCTGTCAGCCGGCAGTCGTTTTAAGCCGCTGTCACTAATCGCCCAAGGCTATATTTATGTGATGCGCGGTACACCGCTCTTGCTTCAACTGTTATTTATTTGCTTCGGGCTGCCAATGATTCCGGTAGTAGGAGAATACTTAGTTTTGGACCGCTTTGTCGCAGCTTGTTTAGGTTTTATTTTGAACTATGCCGCCTATTTTGCGGAAATCTTTCGCGGCGGGCTTCTTGCGATTGATAAAGGTCAATATGAGGCATCGCAAGTGCTCGGCCTAAATAAATGGCAGACGTTGACAAAGGTGATCCTGCCGCAAATGTTCCGAATCGCTCTTCCATCTGTCGCGAACGAATCGGTGACACTGGTTAAGGATACTGCCCTGCTATATGCTGTTGCCGTACCGGAATTATTGCATTTTGCGCAGACAGCTGTAAATCGTGATTTTACCATCGTCCCATTCTTTGTCGCCGGTATCATTTATTTAATCATGACTCTCCTTTTAACGATGGTCTTTAAGTGGCTTGAAAAACGGTTCAAATTTGAATAGAAAGGAGTGGTATCTATGCCTATCATTGAAATAGCTAACTTGAAGAAATCATATGGGAATTTGGATGTCTTAAAACAGATTACCTTTGATGTAAATAAAAATGATGTGGTTGCCGTGATTGGTCCCTCCGGTTCTGGGAAAAGTACGATGCTTCGCAGTTTGGTATATCTTGAAAAAATTGACGATGGCACGATTTGTGTCGCAGGCAATCATCTGGTTAAGGACGGGGCCTATGCTAAACCGCAGGAGATTAAAGAGATCAACGCAAAAATGGGCATGGTCTTTCAGCATTTTAACCTCTTCCCGCATCTCACAGTGAAAGAAAATTTAGAACTTGCTCCAAAAATGCTGAAGGAAGAATCACCCGCTCAAATTCAACAAAGAAGCAGTGAACTTCTCAAGAAAATCGGGCTTACCGACCGAGCAACTGCCTATCCGGCCAAGCTCTCAGGCGGACAAAAACAGCGAGTTGCCATTGCCAGGGCACTGATGTTAAACCCAGAAATTCTATTGTTCGATGAGCCCACCTCTGCTTTAGACCCGGAATTAACCGGTGAAGTATTAAATGTTATGAAGGATCTGGCGGAAGAACACATGACAATGATTGTAGTGACACATGAGATGGGATTCGCCAAGGAAGTAGCCAACCGGGTTATTTTTATGGATAATGGGGAAATTGTTGAATCCGGTTCGCCCGCCGAGCTGTTTACAAATCCTAAGAATGAACGAACAAAGACTTTCTTGAAACGTAGTTTAAAATAATATCGAACAAATAAAACGGCTGATTCCTCAGCCGTTTTTTATATGCACTTTTCTAGTTTATTTTTCCACAGACTCATCTTTCGGAGCAATCCAGAACGCCACGGCTATAGAGGCAAGCATTACAAGAAATGGTGCATAGAAAAGTAAGAAATCATCCAAAACGTTCATCCCCCCTAAGCATGTTCATCATTCCTATTCCCTTGCACATATTCCTTGTTGAACAGGAACAATTTTAACAGCAGATACAATGAAGGGAGGAGCAATCCCAGCCCTGCAATGAAGGCTACAATCAGGGCAAGCGCCATCGATTTATTGGTAAAACTGTCGTAAAGAGTGAGATAGGGATATAGTAAATAGGGATAATGGGAGGCCCCATAAGCCAAAAAAGCTAGCGCAAATTGCCCTACCAACAGTCCAAATGCCAGCCCATAGGCACGTCGCGTCCAGATCAAATAGACGGTTCCAACAAAAAACAAAACAGACAAGCCGAACAACCACCAGAGGTCGACTAAGCGCTGATAATGTTCTGGATTGTGCGTTCTCATTTCAAAAATAATCCCCGTAGCGGTGATTATGGCTGGTCCTGCCCAACTAAGTGAATATCTTCGCAGGAGGTTGGTTGCCGCCTCATCGTTTGCATGGTGGGCATACCATGTTAAAAATACTGCAGAAATATATAACACCGCTGTCAGACTAAGGACGACAATACTCCATGATAACGGACTGGTAAACAATGCCCAATAATCGAGTACAGGGGCTGAATTTTCCATTGTCACAAAACCGCCCTCTGAAATTGTCAGGACACTCGATAAGGCTGCTGGAATAAGCAGTCCCGTCAAGCCATACAAGATAGTGTAGCGTTTATGCTTAAGTCCCCCGTAGGTCGTAAAGGCATAATACGCCCCTCGAATCGCCAGCAAAATAATCGCAATGCTTGCAGGCACCAGTAAGGTCGTCCCGTAGTAATAGGCCGTTTTTGGAAAAAAACCAACCATGCCGACAAAGAAAAACACTAAAAAGACATTGGTGACTTCCCAAACCGGCGATAGATAGCGTTGAATAATTTTTGTTAAAATATGCTGTTTGGCCGTTATGGTACTATATGCATTAAAGAATCCTGCCCCAAAATCAATCGATGCAATGATAATATATCCAAACAGAAACAGCCCCAGAGCTGAAATTCCGATGATTTCAAGTGTCATAGAGCATCACCCGCTTTCTCAGAAGCCCGATCGGCCAATTCCTGTTCCACAGTGTTCTTCCGGAACATTCGCCAAAGGACAACTACACTGCCAACCCCGAGAACAAGATAAAGTCCCGCAAATAAAACCAACATGAGATCCACTTGACCGCTTGTCGTCGCTGCATCTTTTGTTCGCAAAATCCCACGCAGGACCCAGGGTTGACGGCCGACCTCGTCCAGCCACCACCCAGCCTCGATCGCAAGGATAGAAAGAGGACCGCCGAGCACTAGCAGCCAGCGGAACCATTGCGACAAAACGAAACGCCATTGGCGCCAGGTTCCAATTATGTACAGCAAAGACAAGACGGTCATCCACATCCCAATCGTCACCATTGTATCGAATAAATAGTGGATATACAGGGGTGGCACTTCATCCTTTGGAAACTGATCAAGTCCAATCACTTCGGCATTAGGAACTTCATGAGCAAGAATGCTGAGTGCAAACGGAATCTTTAGCGCATATTTGACTTCTCCATTCTCAAGGACACCATAAAGAATAAGCGGCACACCTTTCCCAGTTTCAAAGTGCCACTCAGCCGCGGCTAATTTTTCTGGTTGATATTCTGCCAAATACTTTCCGGAGAAATCCCCTAATAGGGTGGTTGAGACAGAAAAGACGAATCCAAGTTTCATCGTTAAGAATAAAGCCTTTTTATGATAGATATGGTTTGAACCTTTAAGTAACCGGAAGGCACCAATAGCCGCGAGGACAAACGCCGAAGTCATATAAGCGGTGACAACGACATGGGCCACTTTAGTCGGCATCGCCGGATTAAACATCGCCAAGATCGGACTGACATCCACGAGTTGACCATTGACCACATCAAAGCCCTGCGGTGCATTCATAAATGCATTAACAATCGTAATAAAGACAGCCGAAAATGAGGCGCCTAATGCAACTGGTATCAGCAAGAGCAAATGTTTTTTCTGATTTTCAAATCGATCCCATGTATATATGTATATCCCTAAAAAAATCGCTTCAAAGAAAAAGGCAAAGGTCTCCATAAATAATGGCAAGGCAATCACATTACCGGCCAACTGCATAAAATTGGGCCAGAGAAGTGAAAGCTGTAACCCGATCGCGGTCCCGGTCACAACACCGACAGCCACGGTAATCACATATCCCCTTGTCCATCTTCGCGCTAGTAAAATATAGTGTTCATCCTGTTTCTTGATCCCGACCCATTGGGCAATCATAATCATCAGTGGAATTCCGACCCCAATGGTTGCATAAATAATATGAAAGGACAAAGTCAATTCTGTTAAGACACGACTAAAAAATACTGCTTCCTCATTACCCATTTAATTCCCCCCTTTCTTACCCAGAAAAAAGCCGTCCAATGATCGACAAACCCATGATTGATGCAACAATAAAAGCTAGCCAAATGAGCTTCCGCTCTTGTTTTTTGTAAATAAAAAATCCTCCTAGTTTAATAATTCAGCCACTCTTAGATACCATTCCCAAAATTATCACGGAATATATTGAACCAGATTGGAAAGTTCCTGCATTTTTACACAGAAATAAGGGGAATGGTGATTAATCAACCATTCCCACAACAGTCCCACTATTAACTTTTTTTCCAAGACGCACCGTCAGGATTAATCCAAATTTATGCATTCCGAGCATAAGGATTCCCGCAAACATTTGGTCAAGCCTAGTATTAAATGGTGCAGGCAGGAGATTGAGGGAATCTATTTGGGAGGGTGAGATACAAAGGTTTGCAGTTAATTCGGTAAGAAGAGGATTATTCATTCCACCAATCAAGCCAGTTAGGATGAAAAGCAAACAGGCAGGCATTAAGACAAGACCGCTCAAAAATAGATACCGTTTATTCTGCCTTGTTGAACCATTATGGTTCAACTCAGGCGCTGCGATTGGCCCCCACATCCGAATAGACAGGAGTAATAGCACTAATAAATATCCATTATGGACCACCGTGTTTTGCGAAATAGTCGTTAACACTACTGGGAAATGGTACATCAAGAACAGCACTCCAAATGCATAAAGTGCAGCAATCGGCGCTAAAAAAAACTTGCTCACTCGAACAAATAGGGTGAGATTCTGAATATGATGGAGAAACGAGTCAGGAATTCCTAATAAAAACAGAGGTGGGATAATAAAGTATAAAATGCTCAATTGCAGCATGTGCAAACTAAATGACAGATGACTAATCTTTTCAAATGGACTGCCAAAGGCTAAATACATGATGACTATACTGAGGAAAAATAACAGGGGTTGTTTTTGGTTAAGCTTTATTTCTGTAAAAGAAAGTACTAAGACTACATATAAGAGCGCTATACAAATGAGGAAAGCTAATAATGGTACATTCCACAACGATTGACCTTCAAGGAACATAGCATAGAACATGAAATCCTCCTTCCACTCAGGACACCTAGACTTCAGAAAATTACCCTTGCAACCCATTAAACTAACTTTAAATTTTATGTAAGAATATGTGGAATTATTACAAAAAAAGAGCCCTACTGAAGTTTCGGAGAATGGATTAACGTATCTCACCCACCCTCCAAAATCCTTTCAATAAAAGCTCGAATCACGTTTATATCTTCTTGTAAATCTGCATCGATGGACACGACACAATCTGATTGTTCATTGGCTGTCTTAAGACCCGCAATAAGTGCGTTCTGACGTCCCATATTGGCCGACAGCTTAAGGCCGGTAACAAAAAGATTGTTCTCACTTTCAGCCTCGATTATCCCCCAAGTTCGATCCTTGCTGCCATCATCTACAAATAGTAGTTTACTCTCCTTTGAGACGTGAGCCTCTTCCATTAGCTCGTCTAACACTTTTGACAATTTGAAGATCGTATCCTTCAATACCTCTTCTTCATTGAAGCATGGTACGACTATGGTTAGTACAGGTTTGCTCATCTGGAATTCCCCCGTCCGTTTAGTTCCTATCTTTTTCTAACTAGATGGGTCTTTTTTAATAAATTACTCTCAATTTTCTCATAGTACTCAATGAACCAGATGATCACCTTGTTTATTTCCTTGAATCGATAGAGTATGAAATGGATAGCAAAAGCCACACCTGCACCAATAAGCATCCCTGCGATCACATCTAAAGGATAATGTACCCCTGTCCAAACACGGGATAGAGCAATGCCTGCAGCCAAAACCAACCACATCCAGCCGTCACGTTTTTTCCAAATCCAAATGGCTGTTGCAATCACAAATGCCGCAGTTGCATGGTCACTTGGAAACGAGGCATTTTTCACATGAGGGATTAACCAGTTCACATGATGGGCGACAAACGGACGATTCCGGTAAAAAAAGTGACCTATTTCTCCATTTATACTTAGCGCCACACAAGCGGCCAGAATGGCCTCAACAACCATTTTTCGGTGTTGTGATTTATGGAAAAACCAATAAAAAATGATTCCTGCAAAAAATAGATACTCTGCTTTTTCTGCTAATAATATCATCAAAGGGTTTAAAAACCGTTCACTTACTGCAAAGTGATTGATGATTTGAAAAATATCATAGTCTAGGTGTGACATCTTCGCTAACCTCCAAATTCATGTAGTCCAACAATATTAAATTCTCAAAGGAGATGAATACCTAACCAATCTTGACTGCCTGCTACTTGTTTTTTGGTCAAGAATGGATTCAATCAAATCCACGATTTTTTCAGGCTTCTCAAGCTCCATTCCCCTCTGATATGAATCGATCGCATGCTCCCAGTCATTCATTTTTTTCTGATCCGTTAATACACTGAGCAACTGACTTTCCAAAGGTGTCGTCTGATTCAGTTCAAATACTAGTTTTTGACTCTTTAAGTAGCGAAGATTTATTTTTTCCTGTCCTGGAAGGGCGGAATGAACAAAGATTGGCAGTCTTTTCTGTATCGCTTCACTGATTGTGACCCCGCCTGGTTTTGAGATAATGGCATCCACTTCTTCATAAAGCTGATTCATTTCTGATCTAGATGAAAGATAAGTTAGTGGTTTGATATGATCTAAACCCCATGAATGGATTTCATCATAAAGTTTCTTATTGTTACCACACAATATTAGGAAGTCTAAGCTGGTAGACAGCTTTAACTCTTCCGCTAGTTTCAAAATCCCGCCTAGACCACTATTTCCTCCAGATAATAAGATTTTGAGCCGATTGGTATGTTTTTTTCGAGTGACGGTTTTCGTCATTTCTTGATGAACGGGAATTCCCGTCACAATCAACTGTTGATTCGGTAGTTTTCGGCTGAGCTTTGCTTTAACCTCTTGACTTGGTAGTAAATGGAGATCAATTCCCTCTCTTCCCCAAACGCTATTAATAAAGAAATCCGTGTATACGTTAATAATCGGCAGGTCGCATTTCCCCTTCATTTTTAACTTACTAAGAAGATAAGAAGGGAACCCATGGGTACAAACAAGTAAATCTGGTTGTTCCTCCGCTATCAATTGCTCCATTTTCTTCAAAAAGAGTGGTTCATACCATTTAAAGGAATGTTTTTTAGTTGGCGGTACGTAGAAAAAGCTCTTATAGGCAAAATTATAGGTTTCTGGCGCATAACGAATCCAATTAAGATAGCCATTTGTAATCACCTTTTCTAACGATTTATTTGTATAGCTTAGCAAGTCTATTTTTTTTAAAGAAAGATCGTTTGTATGATTTTTTAAAAGATCCATTAATGCCTCAGCGACTTGATGATGTCCCGACTGCATTTGTAAGAGTGGTAAAAACAAAATTTTCTTCACTTATTCCATCTCCTATTCGAATAGAAATCGTCCCCTGAAAAATGATTTCTAAATTACTCTATCAATGTATCACTCATTTCTTTAAAAACTGGGTTTTTAATCGATTTTTAATCTTACCTTCAGCCTTTTTTTAGCTTGGTATAAAAAAACAAAACCCGAAAAGATGTCTATTCAGGTTTTGTTTTTATCCAATTCGGTTGATTCCTTTTTTCTCTTTTTTATAGACATAAAGAGGACATAGAGCAAAAAAAGAATGAAAAATACCAGTCCTGCATATGGAATATAGTCTGGATTTATATGAAATACCTTTCCTGCATAATATCCACCTACAATAAAAGGGATGGTCCATAGTACAGTGCCTAGCAAGGAAAATAGGAAAAACATTCGAAAAGAAATGTTATTAATCCCAGCAAAGTAGGGGCTTATCTGCCGAATACCTGGTAGATAAAAACCGAAAACGATTGTTTTACGTACGTTTTTCGCATAGATGCGACTTACCTTTTCCCAACGGTCATCCGTAATCCCGATATACTTACCATATTTTTTAATAAATGGGGACCCTACATATTTCCCGACTGAATAGGCAGTCTGCATGCCAAGAAATGCGCCGAGACTGGAACACAGCATGGTTAGCCCCATGGAGAGCTGATGATGAAAACTCAGCACGCCAATTAAAAAGAGCAGCGATTCTTCAGGAGCAGGAATGCCAATAATTCCAAAGAATAAAAAGAGAAAAATAACGAAGTAACCGTATATATTAATATAATTTATGATCGTTTCTACATTCATAGTTCCCTCTAAAAGTTCACATCATTTAATGTGATAAATTTTGTGCCCTTATTTATGTTTTCCTGTAAATAAATTTCTAAACTCTGCAACATATAACGCGGCGCAAGCCGATCGGCACCCCATGTTTCCCCACAATCATGAAGCAGCAGCACAGAGCCTGCTTCTGTCGCTTGGAGAAATTGTTCCAGCAGGCCGTTCTTACCTTTTGCTACCTTCCAATCACCAAAAATGTCCGACCATATGATCACTTTAAATTGTTTACTCAAAAATAGGCTGGCGATATTAAAGCTTCCCCATGGCGGCCGGTAAAAGGTCACTTTTTCATGGGTGATCTCGCTGATTGCCTGTTCTGTCATTTTCAGCTGTTTCTTTAATTGAAAGGGCGAGAGAATCCAGCTCGAAATATGGTCATAATGATGAATGCCAATCGTATGACCCTCCTGACTCATCCGTTTAATAATAGCAGGATTGGCTTTCACTTTACTGCCCACCACAAAAAAAGAAGCCTTTACACCGTACTTTTGCAAAAGATCTAGCAATTGCGGTGTGTATTCAGGATTGGGACCATCATCAAACGTTAATGCGATCGCCGGGGCATTGATTCGTTTGATAATGCCCCGACCGCTCATCCGTATAATTAGTGTTGGTAGTATGGCATAGATCAGAAAAAAAATGAATAAAAGTATAACGCTCTCGATCACTATTTTAATCACTCAAAAACCTTTCCTTTCTGCTTGGGTAAGAATAGCTCCACCTCTGTTCCCACCCCTTCCGTACTTTTTACAATAATTTCACCATGATGCTGCTTCATGATATTCTTTGCAATCGATAATCCCAGTCCTGTCCCGCCTGTCTCCCTGCTCCTCGCCTTGTCCACTCGGTAAAAACGCTCAAAAATATTTTCTATTTCACACGCTGGTATGCCGATCCCGTAATCTTTTACCGTGATGATGGTCAATTGTTCATTTTCCGTTAAATACACATCGATCGTATCTGTACTGTATTTGATGGCGTTATCGATTAAGATAATAATCGCTTGCTTTAGCTTGACTTCATCCGCTAAAACCGAAATAGCCTGTTTTTGGTAATGGAGGTTAATCTCTCGCTTATAGGCACTTTTTATTTGCTTGAATAAATTCTCACACAAGGATACCAAATTGATTGATTTTGTTTCCAAACGATTTCCTGATTCAGTATCAGCCAAATCCAGAAACCTTTCAGTCATTTTTTGAATCCTCGTTGCTTCTGAATGAATCGATTCAATCGCATCATGGGCAACCTCTTCATTTTTTAATCCCCGTCTTAGCAGTAGGTCTGCATAACTCTTGATCACAGTAAGCGGGGTCTTTAATTCATGTGAAGCATCAGAAATAAATTGCCTCTGTTTTTCGAGGTTTGCTTCTAATCTGCCAATCATCCGATTAAACGTCACCGCCAATTTTTGCAGTTCATCCTTTGTCTCATCTTGGATGATGATCTTTTTCGGAATCCCACTTTGTTCAATATCCTCCATGGTGTTAATCATATTGGAGATCGGTTTCATAATCAGATTCGATAGCCATCTTCCCCCGAGAAGCGATAAAACTGCTCCGAGTATCGTGCAAAAAATTAGAATGGAAAGTAATAGGTCTTTTCCAGTTTCCAATCCGACTAATTTCTCCCCGAACTCAAGGGTTCTGACTACCTGTCCATTGGATTGGATTGGCACCCTGACAATGGCAATTTGCTCTTCTTGATGTTTAAGTCGAATGGTTCGTCTTTGGGTAGTTTTTTCAACAGCGAATTGCGGCTTTATTTTGGCCGCCAATTGCTGGTCGTTCGTAACTTGGTTAACGATTTTCGAATTTGATTGAACGATTCTTATAAAAGAATGGTTCGTTAGGTAGGGGGTTAATTTTTCTTTAACTACAGCTGGGGAATCTTCCTTGTTTATTTGCTTTATCAAATAATTTGCCTTTTGTAATAGTTCACCATCTTCCATATTGACAGTAATCTTCATGAACGAAAAAAAGACAACCGCATTGACAGCTATTAATACACACAGGATCCAGGCCGTTGTAATTAAATTTATTTTTGTGGTAATCTTCATTGGTTTAATTCTCCCTTACGGTATAACCGATTCCCCTCACCGTCTGAATAATCGTTGGCTCTGAAAAACCTTCTTCAATTTTCTTTCGTAAATGTCTGATAAACACATCGATGACGTTCGTTTCCCCTTCATATTCATAGCCCCACACATGCAGGAGGATACCCTCCCTTGTGACAATTTTATTTTTATTGGATAGCAAAT
The DNA here is from genome assembly GCF_001591445.1 of Neobacillus drentensis NBRC 102427. Lineage (GTDB taxonomy): Bacteria > Bacillota > Bacilli > Bacillales > Cytobacillaceae > Neobacillus > Neobacillus drentensis. The sequence goes on from NZ_BCUX01000022.1 coordinate 67,291, forward strand.
AAACGAGTAAATCAAATTCCTTAGGAGTTAACGTGATGGAAGTCTCCCCCCTTATTACTTCTCTCGTATCAAGATTAACGGTTAAATCCCTTAATTCTAATAGAGAGTCATCTTCTTGTGAAGTCTTGACTGCATTGGTAATTTGCCGAAGACAAGAGCGAATTCTTGCTAATAGTTCCTCAATTTCAAATGGCTTGGTGATATAATCATTCGCTCCCTGATCGAGTCCTGCCACCTTGTCAATTGTCATGTTGCGGGCTGTAAGTAAAATAACGGGCAGGAGGTCATTCTCTTTTCGTATTCTCCTTAAAACCTCTATGCCATTCATCTCAGGTAACATAACATCCAATAAAATCAAATCCAACTTTTCATCTAAGGCTGCCTGTAATCCCGATTTCCCATCATAAGCAACCATTACTTCGTATCCCTCATACTCTAGTTCGAGCTTTAATATCTTGGCAATTTGTTTTTCATCCTCTACCACCAAAATCCGCTGTGTCATTGTCAGCCCTCCTTTTTTTGTTCTAACTCGGGTCTAAAATCTTTTATAAAAATGAGCTTATATATCTAGGAATTATCTTATCAATTTAGCATGATTTCTGCTTAGTTTTCTATTTTTCATTGAATTTTAATCTTTTAGACTAACTATAGCATCACGCTAAGTTAAAAAAAAAGAACCACACGGGTTCTTCTTCATTTTTATATGATGTCATTCTTTTGGTGTCAGGCACCTATTGAATTGGATTCGTTGGTTCATCGGTAATAAGATCCTGTAAGGAATGTTTCCTGATGGCTAAGACGAGGTCGGCCAGGAAGTATAATCCTACAGCTGACCAAATCCATGCCCAATAAGGTTCAATGTCTCCGTACATCGATACAATGGCAGGATGGATCCATTTTATGCAAAGTAGCGAGAGAATACTCCAGCAGACAGAAAAAGGCAGACAAATATGACCATGAAGCTGCAGAGGTGAATCAGAATAATCCCACCATTGCCGGTTAAATAGCTTCTGTAATAATGACCCCGTCAGATATTCCACCATGGAAGGGATCAAGGAGCAAAGCAGAATCACCACTCCCCAATTGGTTTCCGGTGAAATCAAATATACCAAGAGGACAGGAGTAATGCCGTACATCGGTTTAAAGGGCCCGAATAAAAAATTCGGCTTAAAGAACTCTCGCTTTGTGAAGAAATTATAACTGTTTTCCAGCAGCCAGCCTATCAACGAATATGTGGTGAAATAGAAAATAATCGCTGCTGCTCCTTCAAGATTAAAAATATCCATATTTTTAAACTCAATACCATTCAGCAAGTTAATGATCATGGCTAAACCACCTTTCATGGATAAGAATTTCCCACATTAGGATTAACAGCGGGGCTGCCAAATATACAAAAAAATTCCTATTTGTGATTCAACTGAATTTGACAGCGGCCGGGATGGATTCCGCCAATTTGGGCCGGGATTCCGCCAACTTTCGGAGTTATTCCGCCAAACTAGGCCGGGATTCCGCCGAACTTCTGAATGATTCCGCCGAATTCCCTATTAATTCCGCCAAACCCCTTTTGATTACCTTTTTTAATAGGGGCACGAGCCTGTTCACTGTCGAACCAGTCGACGATAAACAACACATTGTTGCTTTTTGTATATTGCTAATCTCCCACTGAGTTGTAAAATAAAATTATAACCGCGTCAACAATCCTAGGGGGAATGATTGATGGACTCAACCATTAAAGTGGAACAAGTAAGCAAAAGCTTTGGAAAAAAAACAGTTTTAAATAATGTCAACTTAACGATCGAGAAAGGGCAATTATTTGGCTTAATTGGTCCTTCGGGGGCTGGGAAAACCACCCTTGTCAAAATGATTGTTGGGATGGAAAAGGCAGATACAGGAGCCATTCATGTCTTAAATGAGAAAATGCCGAACCTTGCTTTACTTCAAGAAATTGGCTATATGGCCCAAGCCGATGCCCTGTATGGCGAGTTAACAGGGGAAGAGAATCTGAAATTTTTCGCTTCTCTCTTCGGGTTAACTAAAGAAGCACAGAAACAGCGGCTTACTTATGTGGCCAATTTAGTAAACCTGACAGACGACTTAAAAAAACGGGTCGCTGCTTATTCCGGTGGGATGAAACGACGCTTATCCTTAGCGATTGCACTAATCCAAGATCCTAAAATATTAATCTTAGATGAACCAACTGTCGGCATCGATCCCGAATTAAAGTTATCCATTTGGAAAGAATTTTTACGATTGAAAAATGAAGAGCAAAAAACTATCATTGTCACCACCCATGTCATGGATGAAGCGGTGAAATGCGATTATGTAGCCATGGTTCGTGATGGCCGCATTTTAACGAGTGGAACGCCAACCGAATTAAAGGCGTTATACAAAACAGACGATTTTGATGAGGTATTTTTGAAGGCAGGGGTGAAACATCCATGAGAGTGATTGCGCTAATTAAAAGAATTTGTCAGCAGATGTTTCGGGACAAACGCACCTTAGCCTTGTTATTTGTAGCACCCCTACTAATTCTGACCCTGATGTACTTTTTGTTCAACGGCAATACCGTCGACCCAAAATTAGGGGTTTCAGGTGTAGATAGTGATTTAGCAACGGCCTTTAAAAAGGCAGACATTCAGGTGAAAGAATACAAATCAGTAACAAATCATACCATTCTAGACGATGATCTTGACGGGCTGCTGCAGCTGGAGAATGGCAAAATAAAACTGACACTTCGGAATGATGATCCTACAAAAGCAAAAGCACTGCAAATGAAGGTAAACCAGGTAACTGCGGCACAGTTCCAAGCACAGATGATGATGCAAAGCGCGGGAAAAGCACCAGCTATGACGCCGAAAAGTATCGATATTAGCTACGTTTATGGTGATTCGGACACCGTCTTTTTTGATGTATTAAGTCCGATATTAGTTGGTTTCTTTGTATTCTTTTTCGTATTTATTATTTCAGGAATTGGTTTATTACGTGAGCGGACAACAGGCACCTTGGAGCGGTTAATGTCTACCCCGATTCGGAGATGGGAAATCGTTACTGCCTACTTGGTGGGTTATGGACTATTCGCGGTGATTCAAACGATAATTGTTGTTTTCTATGCTATTAATGTATTAGATATCGTCCTTGTCGGGTCGATATGGAGTGTGCTCCTGACGAACTTACTATTAGCTTTAGTGGCACTCTCGCTAGGAATCCTGTTGTCGACCTTTGCAGCTTCCGAGTTCCAAATGATTCAATTTATCCCGATTGCCGTCATACCGCAAATCTTTTTTGCAGGAATTTTCCCGCTAGAAGGGATGGCCGATTGGTTACAAGCAGTAGCGAAGGTGATGCCAATGTATTATGCAGGAGACGCATTAAAAGGTGTGATGTATAAAGGGTTTAGTTTAAGCGATATAAGCGGAGACCTTCTCGCCTTAGTAATCTTCGCTGCCCTTTTCATTGTTTTGAATATCTTCTCATTGAAAAAATATAGAAATTTATAGGTAAATAAAAATGGGAGCGATGATTGATTAATCATCGCTCCCTATTTTCATTTTATCGAATTGTTTTTAATGCACCGCTCCATGAAACCACTTCATCAAGCATTGCATTTACATTTGTAAGGTGTAATTCAGCTGGTTTGAACTCGCTGCCGTTTACAAAGTCTGTGAATAATGACAATGTTGGATGTGTACGAACGTCTGCAATTTTTAATTCACCCATGATGCCGCGTAAATGTTCAGCTGCACGAGCACCGCCTGTTGAACCATAGCTTACGATTCCTGCTGCTTTGTCATTCCAAGCTTCACGCGCAAAATCAAGAGCATTTTTTAATGCACCAGTGATGCTGTGGTTGTATTCTTGAGTAATGAATACAAAACCATCTAAGTTGGCAAGTTTGCTATTCCATTCTGCAATCCCTGGCTCTGAACCATCAGTTGTTCCTAAGAATGGTAAATTGAAGTCTGCGATATCAACGATTTCATAATTTGCATCGCCGCGTTTATCCGCAATCCCTTTTACCCATTCCCCAACTTGTGGGCTTACTCGTCCTTGACGTGTGCTTCCTAAAATAATACCGATGTTTAATTTTGTCATTGTTTTTTCCTCCCTTGTGTTTGAATCACCAAATAGTCTACCTAAAAAACCCAACTTCAACACCACCTATAAAAAAGTTTTTTATCTAAAAAAGTTACGTAGTGTTCATGAATTAACAAAACACATTTTGGCAGGATTTTCTCCTACACAATATTACGAATTAGTCTTGAATTAAAATATTATAAATTTATATATCTTTAATTCAAAGTAATCTTATAATATTAAAAGCATTTTGTCAACGAAATAATCTTTTATTTTTTACATAATTAGATTGCCCAAGATGGATAATAAAAAACCACTCAGCAAATTTTTTTCTGAGTGGTTTTTTTGATGGTGTCAGGCACCAAGGTTATCCTATTTTCTCATCGTATTTGCGGTCATCCTGGACAAAAAGAATGCCTAGTTCGTGGTGGTCTCCTTCGTAAAGAGCACGTTGGACGAAGCGGATTTCTCCATTGGTATCGAGAACCTCGAGCTTGCAGTGGGCACGGTTTTTTTGAAGTGCTTCGTAAAACACCTTTTCGTCACGAACCAACACGCCATTCACTTTTGAAACAATCTCACCGACCTGCAGACCCATTTTACTTGCCGGTGATTCGGGAATCACTCCAATAATCATCAGACCCTGATTCTTTTTTGAAAAATAAAATGGAAGATTATCGTCTTTTATCGTTGCCATTAATGAAATCATTTCACGGCCTAGAATCGCCAGTGCAGCTACCACAACCGAACTAAGCGGGAACCAATAGCCTGCAATAGCAAGAAGTGACACGAATACGCCAAGGGTGATGACCTTGCGTCCATGAAGCTGAATAGCGACTTTAGGCAGCATTCCTTTGATTTGCTGATGAAATCCAATCGCAAATGGCACGAGAATCAATGAATACTCTTTTGAGCCCAAATGAAATACCGGCCACCAGTCAAATGGAAGCTGCAGCGCATTTCCTGGAATAAGAAGGAACAACGGAACCATCCAAAGGCGCCTTCCTTCATGCAATCCAATGTTTTGACCACGTTTGCTTTTAGCCAGTTTAGGTGAGGTTCCTTTGCTGCCATTTTTTAAAATTAGCGTTCCTTCTGCTATTAACATAAATCCAAGCATAACCACCACCGAAGGATAAATCTTATCACCTAATGACTGAAGCGATTTTGAAAACAGTGGGATCGACCAATTATTTTCAGCAATCAAGATCATTGTGAAAAAAGCGGCCCCAATCGTATATGCGGGTGAAATCCATCGTACATTTGTGGTCAATGACCATAAAACCGTAAATAGAGCAATAAGTAGAATCGTCGCAAACGGAACTGCGATTCCTGCAGCAATAATAATAATAGAAAAAACCAGTCCAATTAGTATTCCTTGCGGAAATAACTGGCGAAGTTCATAGTAAGCATCATGTGCTCGAATATGAAAGTTTTTTCGCTCGCGTTTCACTCTTGTAACGCCCAAAATCGCTGTTAGGAAAACAAGATAGTATAAAACAGGATGAAGAAATAACTTGCCTGTCCCTTTTAGAAGTTCTACAAGCCATATTTGCACCAATTCCTGCCACCTGCCTCTATCAAAATTTCTAGTAATCTATTATGGAAAAGTCTCCTAAAGAGTATTTTACCAAATTGGAACCATAAAACATATTGCTAGTTTTTAGAAAAGGGTAAAAATGTTGAAACATTTCAAGAAACGAGAAGAAAAACAGAGGCATGATGCCCCTGTTTTAATCTTTCGTAATTAACCTCAATGCCGTTTGCAGCTGAAGGTCGTTTTTCTCCTTTTTCATTTCAGCAATTGCTGCTTCTTCTAGTTTGGCCGCTGTTTTGGGGCCAACTTTTCCTGATGGTTCCATGTTCACATGGAGTTGGAAGCCCTTTACGGCCATTGTCGTTTCCTTACTGAAGTATCCGTCCGTTCGGCCTGGAGCAAATCCTAAACCAGCTAGTACTTCTTGCACATTCTTAACCTGCTCATTGTTCATATCCTCTTCCAGAGGCTTTTCGACTTGAATCGGATGGGTGGCAAAGATGGCTGGTTGTTTGACGGCCACATCTGGCTGGATTCCTTTTTTGTGGATCCAATTTCCATCTGGAGTGAGCCATTTAAATAAAGTTAGCTTGATATTGCTGCCATCCCCCATTGGTACAGCTTGCTGAACCGTGCCTTTTCCAAACGTGGTTTCACCAACAAGCTTGTAACCAACCGCCTCTTGCAGGGAGCCCGCAAGAATTTCCGATGCGGAGGCACTGCCTTTGTTGACCAGCACAAGCACGGGATAATCCTTTTTCTCGGATAACGATGAGAAATAACGTTTTTTCTTACCGTTCCGCTGCTCAATTTGAACGTATGGTTTATCCTTTGGAACAAATTCTTTTAATATTTCACCCACACTATCTAAAAGACCGCCAGGGTTTCCACGTACATCAATAATTAACCCTTTAATATCATCGTTTTCTAACGCAGTTAATTCCTTTTCAAAATCAGCTGCCGTATCTTCTGAGAACGAGGTTAGTTCAATATAACCAATATTTTTGCCATCCTGCTTCTTCACCTGAGCATGGACTGTCTCCAGTGGAATTTCATCCCGTGTGACATCAATCGCTAATGGGTCTCTTAAGCCTTTTCTTGCAATTAATAACTCCACCTTTGTCCCTTTTTTGCCGCGAATTTTTAGCGTGGCTTTATTCAAGTCTAGCCCCTCTATACTTTTTCCATTTACCTTTAAAATTTGATCATTCGGCTTGATGCCTGCTTTTTCAGCTGGGGAATTTTTGAATGGTGAAACGATAACTATTTTCCCATCAACCATTCCTACTTCGGCTCCAATCCCTTCAAACGACGATTGCAGGGTCTGGGTAAATTGTTGAGCGGTTTCCTTATCCATATAGACCGAATAGGGATCCTTTAAAACGGAAAGCATTCCTTGGATTGCGCCTTCTACCAACTTTTTATCATCCACTTTTTCTACATACCTGCTTAAAATAAGATCATAGGCCTGCTCTACTTTTTCAAGATGTGCTGTATTTTCTTCTTTCGCAGATTGCATGAGTTCAAGTTTCTTGTTTCCATCCTTTTTATCCATTAACTGCATTCCTGCATAGGTGCCCCCCGCTCCTGTCAAAAGCGAACCCGTCATCAACAGGGCAATCCATCTACGATTCATCTCAGGTCCTGGTTACTAAAATCTATAAAAATCTACCCTTCGTCTCCGAACCAAGAAAAGAGACATACCGTGACGATTCTCACGTCATTCCATCAGGAAAGGAATTGAACCCTTGTCATGAACCTATTTGTTCAAGACACCCCGCGGTGCTCTGTTAGAGCCGGCGTTTTGCAACAGACCATTCCTTCCATTGGTCAGCCTGCCGCAAAGATTGGATTTTAGTACCAGGACTTCACCTCCTTAAATTGTAATTCCTGGTTCTTTATTATTAATGTTTGATGGATCACGTTCCATAGCTTCCAACTATGGTTTTCTTTGAATGTTTCTATATTTCTTAACAACATCCCCATATACTTCCGTCTATGCTTGCCGTTTTTTGACCTTTTCTCGGATTCTTCCATTGACCCAAGAATGGAAATCAGTTTTGGCTTTACTAGTGTACGGACCTGGTTTAGGATTTCTTGCGGTATTCTTTCATCAAAACCAAGACCTCTTCTTCCAATAACAAAAGCAGCCGCTTCATGAACGGATAAGCCATATTTTTTACTATATTTAAACCGTCCAATGACAGATGTGTAAGCCGGGTTAACTTTTTTTATTTTAAACCCGAATTTAATTCCTCTTGAGATGATGGATTTTTGTATCTTTGTTTTTGCAAACGAATGGACAAGGCGATTGAATCGTTTATTTGTGTCATGATCTTGTTTTAATGTGATATCTTCTATGACCATAGCTCCCACGTTCCAATTCAAGAGATACTGAATGATGTCTTTAGCGATTTCTCCTGAAATATTGGATCGGCGGTTGCTTTTTACATATTCCATTTCATGACAATAAAAGGTTTTGGATTCTAGTAAATTTCCCTGTTTCGTTAAAATAGACACCGCTATTCGATCAATATTCACATCAATCCCCGCCACTAGATCAGACAGAATAATTTCATTCCCATTCCGTATTGAACCATGTACAACCTCACCGTAAGTGATATGTACATAGACCTTATTATTTTTCCGCTTTAACTCAATAGAATAGGGGCTATATTCCTCGAGAGTTTTTTTCTTTGAGGTAACACCAACTTCATTGGGGAACACGATCTCGACTATTTCATTGAAAAATTTGTCCGGAATTAGAAGTTTTAATCGTAATCTTGGACTTTTTTTTCGCCCCTCAACTTGCAGTGGATTTGCCACTTCCAGATAAAATTGCTGCTCCTCATCATCGAATACGATTCGGGTATTCAAATTCCCCTTTTTAGACTTGTCACCACGAGAATAAAGAGTATTCGAACGTAAATCCCTCCATTCATCTCTCGAAATGTTGCCTTTCAATCGCTCATAAAAGTTCCTTTTTCCACCAAAGATGACGGTCGGAATCGTCTGATCATTCTGTTGTTTTAATAAAATAGATTTCTTTATTTGAAGCTTTTCTAAGCGGGCACTCAACCCTTTTAAACAGATCTCAAGTGGGACTTTTTTCGGTCTTTTCCTACCTGACTGATAATCTTCTATTTTCTTGCAGGTTTTTTTAATTTTTCCTTGTATGCCTTCGATTCTTAAGGGGAGAAGTTCTTTTTGACTTGAAATGATGGCTTGGGCTTGCATCACGGCATCTTCAGCATATCTTTTGTTCAAATGAAAGAGGGCACTTACCGATTTAATTAATCTACCTGACTGTTCACCCTCTAATAGGCGATTAAAGGAATACCGCCATGCAGCACAAAAAATAGCCATTAATCGATTTAGTTTTTCAAGTTCTTCGGCATTCTCATCATCAATAAGGCAAATTTTCGTTACCTTCATTCCATCAACCCCTTAAGAACAAATGTTCTATATTAATTAAAGGGTTTTACTGGAAGTAAAGCAAGAAGTTAGTCGCTTATATTTGGTAGATTTTGTAGTTTCTACTAGATAATGTTAAGCAGTTGCAACCTCCTTAGTTAAAAAATGCCTGTCCTATCTATTTACATAAAAAGGATCCAAATACCTCCCCGATTATTAACATATATGTTCGAAGTGGACGAGTTATGATAAGAAAAGCGGAAGCGCCCGTTCAGCGGCGTATGGACTCCTCGAAAAAGCTAACGCTTTTTCTTCGTGCGATGCATATGCTGACGAAGCGTTCCTTGTGGAGCACTTTGACTGAGATAAAGGAAACACGGAGAGCGTTAGCGCATCCGTGCTTGACTTATCGTAGGGAAAAGGGCGAAGTACACTAGCCGCTGGGCGCTGGAGCTAGACAATTATCTAAGTTCAAAGTTTTATACTTTTTTATTCGATAAAAAAATGGAAGAAGCAAAAAGCTTCTCCCATTTTTATGGTAGTGGTACGATCCCGACTGGATTAATGGCATAACGCTTATCCGGTGTCCATGGACCCTTATGAAGTTCAAAATGTAAATGCTGCCCTCTTGAGGCTCCGGTATTCCCCATAAGACCAATCTTTTGACCCTTTTTCACAGTAGCTCCACTGCCGACATAACGTGCGGTCATATGGGCATAGATAGTTGTGTACACTTTTCCATTAATCGAGTGAGAAACAAAAATACAGTTTCCATAACTACTAGAATAATAGGATCTATTGACGACCCCATCTGCCGCAGCAACAATTGGCACCTTGATCCCGTTGGCAATGTCAACTCCGTAGTGATTTCCATCCCCACGGCCGCCAAAACCAGAGCTACGATATCCAGTCGTAGGCTGGGTCCAATACCCACTTGAAACGTTTGGTGTTGCATCCGAACGAGGAGCAGAATTATTGTTAGAACCGCTATTACTACTGTTTGATGACGTATTTCTTTTCGCCTCTGCAGCTGCTCTAGCTTGAGCCTCTTTCTCCATTTGAATGGCCTTTTGAATCGCCGCTTCTTGACCGGCAAGAATCTGCTCCTCCTCTTGCATATCCATCATACCCTCATGGACTTCTTCTTCTTTATCTTTTAAGCTTGCTAAAAGTTTATCTTTTTCCTTCTTTTGTGAACTTAATTGCTGATTCATATTTTTTAAATCTGCTAGCATTTTCTGGAGATTAGAAAGATCTTTTTCTACTTTGGCTTGTTTCATCGCAAGCTCATTTTTATCGGCCTCATGCTGCTTAATAATATCTTGGTCCGCCTGCACGATCGTTGCAACCGCATTGGCCCTGTCAATAAAATCATTAAAGCTCGTTGATCCTATTAGCACATCTAAATAATTGACCATGCCGCCATTTTCCTGATAACTGCGGGCCCGGTCTTTTAAGAGTACGTTTCGCTTATTAATGCGCTCTTTGATAACCTTGGTTTCCGCTTGGAGTTTTGTAACCTCTGCTTTTGTATCTTTTACCTTTTCCGTTTTATCATTTATTTTCGTGGTTGTATCTTCAATCGCAAAGTCAATGCGTTTTATTTCGCTCTGTACGCCCGCCTGCTGATTTTTTAATGAATTTATCAGACCGTTTGCTTGATTAATGTCCTCTTTTAAATTGGAACGTTTGTCGTGAATTTTACTTTGTTCACCTTTCAAACTGGAAATCGATTCAGCCTCTGTTTTAATTGTGACACCGCCAAATGTTGTTCCTAGCCCAACCGTCAGTGCAACGGCAACTGTTATTACTGTTTTTTTCATTTTCCGATTTCTCCTCCCATTCTCTCTATGTACAGGTAAAATCGTTCGTTAGCTTTGTGTGAACGAATGTTGTTGTGTACGAAACTTTTGATCTATTCTAGTAATTTGATCGGTCAAAATAAAACAGGAAGGACATGACAATAGCCCTTCCTGACATTAAACGGGATCTTTCGCTTTTGGATTACACCTTTAAGAATTTTCTTACGGACATCAAGCTGCCCCAAACGCCAATTAATGCGCCCATTAAAATCAAAATGCCAGAAACCTGATAGACAAACGGATCAAACGGCAGGATTTTGATAAATGTACCTTCTAGATATGGGGTAACATAATCATAGGCACGGTAGTAGGCAATCGAAATCAGAATAATAGGCAGAATCGACCCTAGGAAACCAAGCCATAATCCTTCCAAAAAGAATGGCCAGCGAATAAACGTATTCGTTGCACCTACTAATCTCATAATCTTAATTTCTCTTCGACGTGCAATAATCGTAATTTTTATGGTATTGGAAATTAGGAAAATCGCTGTAAAGAATAATCCAATGATTAAAACAACTCCAACGTTGCGGCTTGCTTTAATAAACTTAAATAATTTTTCAACCTTGCCTTGGCCATACTTTACCTTGGCAACATAAGTAGATTTTTCAATTTGTTTCGCGACTTTCATCGTATCTGTTGGATTTTTTGTTTTAACGATAAATACATCGTTTAAGGGATTATCTTGTTCAAAGAGTTTAAAAGATTTCCCTTCCTCACCAAGACTACTAACTAAATTATCTAGCTCGTCCTTTTTTGAGGAGAAGGTAACATTTTTCACTTCAGGAATTCGTTCAATCTCACTTTTTAAGGATTGCTGATCTTGTGGTGTAGCTGCCACATCGATGTGAACGCGAATTTGGACATCATCTTCAATCGTTTGTGCGACTCTATTAAGATTCATCATAATAACAAAAAAGACACCAACTAAAATCAGGGTAACAGTTACGGCACTAACTGATGCAAACGTCATCCAGCCATTTCTGCTGATATTCTTAAAACTATCTCGAGCGTGACGGCCAATGGTTCTAATTTTCATAACCGTATTCACCTCTTTCATCATCACGTACTATTTTTCCACCTTCTATGGCAATAACACGATGCTTCATCGTATTAACAATTTCCCGGTTATGGGTTGCCATTACAATGGTGGTTCCTCTTGCATTAATTTCTTCAAAAATTCTCATAATTTCCCATGACGTTTCTGGGTCAAGATTTCCAGTCGGCTCATCCGCAATAACCACTTTAGGAGAATTGACGATCGAGCGGGCAATCGAAACACGCTGTTGCTCCCCGCCGGAAAGCTCGGTTGGCAGCATTTTTATCTTATGCTTTAAATTAACGAGTTCAAGAACTTCCATTACCCGTTTCTTTATGACCTTCGGCTGTGCCTCAATCACTTCTAGGGCAAAGGCCACATTTTCATAGACAGTTAATCTCGGAAGCAGCTTAAAGTCTTGAAAGACGACGCCAAGATTCCGTCGGAAAATTGGTACCTTTTTCATTTTTAGTTTTGCGAGGTTTACACCATTCATGGTGATGGTCCCTGAAGTTGGAACTTCCTCACGATACATCATTTTAATGAATGTCGATTTTCCGGCCCCACTTGGTCCGACGACAAAAACAAATTCGCCCTGGTTAATCCGGACGTCTATCCCATTAATAGCGGAAACCCCATTCGGGTACTTTTTATAAACATCTTGTAGTTCTATCATTTTTATCACCTTTTATTTAAAGACATAACGAACTGTGAATTCGACAATAATCTTTATTTATTTGCAAAATGGACTAGGATTACAAAAAATATGTGCATAATTTCGCATAGTCCTATTATAACATCATAAATCGCTAAAAAAAGCGGTAAATATATTACAGTTTCTTTTCAAAGAATTACATATTATGACATAGTTCGACATCGTTAGTTGTGTTTTTGGTTTTTTGGGAATGGTTTGAGGGTTGGGGTTGGGGTGTTTTGGGGGATGGGTCGGTGGGGTGGGGTCAGATTCCGCCAACTTTTTGATTTATTCCGCCAAACTGGTCTTGGATTCCGCCGAATTTCGTATTTATTCCGCCAAACCTGTCCGGGATTCCGCCAACTCCCCGATTTATTCCGCCAAACTGGTCTCAGATATCTCCGCTAGGCTGCTAAAATAGGTAAATAAAAAAACGCTCTGTTTTTATCAAACAGAACGTTTTTGAAACTATACTCTTATTTTTTAGCTGCTAGCCATTCAGCGATTGTGTTAGCATCATCGCCGGTCACTACGTTTGCAGGCATTTGACCTTTACCATTTTTAAGAATACCTAAGATGTCGTCCTTAGAGTACTTTGAGCCAACCTTTGTAAGGTTTGGTCCCATCCCACCTGTTAGATCACCGCCATGACAGCCAGAGCATTTTTGATCGAAAATCTTAGCAGCTGCATCACTGCTAGCTGTTTCCGTTCCTGTGTTCTTGGTTGTGTCCTTAGAGGTGTCCTTATTTCCGCCTCCGCAGGCAGCTAGTCCCATAACTAACGCAGTTCCCATTAACAATGTAAGCCATTTCTTTTTCACCTGATTACCCCTTTCAGAAATTAATACCATCAATGCATTATTATACCAATCCTACGCTCGTTTGAAACCCTCGCCTAACACTTCGGCCGCATCCATAACGACCACAAATGCAGTTGGGTCAAGGGCTTTAACCAATTGTTTCAATTTTGTGAACTCTGACTGATCAACAACGCACATTAGAACTGGCCGTTCATGGTCAGTAAAACCACCATATGCTGATAGTTTTGTCACACCACGGTCAATTTTATTCAAAATTCCTGCACGAACTTCTTCTTGTTTATCCGTAATAATCATCGCCATCTTTGACCGGCCGAAGCCAACCTGAATCAGGTCAATCGTTTTGCTTGTTACATAAAGGGCAATCAATGCATACAAACCCTTTTCAATATCAAACACAATCGCAGCAGCAAGCACGATTAATCCATCGATCATAACAACGCATCGGCCGAGACTAAAGCCTGTATATTTATTAATGATCTGTGCAGCAAGGTCGGTTCCGCCCGTTGATGCCCTCCCCCTAAAAACAATGCCCAGACCAAGCCCTACACCAATCCCCCCGAACAAAGCTCCGAGCAGCGCATCATTTGTCCAAGGCTCTAAATTTTTTGTTAAAAAAACAATGAATGGTAAAAAAATAGTGCCCGCAAGTGTTTTGACGCCAAATTGCTTTCCTAAAAACAGCACACCAGCAATAAACAAGGGGATATTAAAGGCCCACTGCACATAAGCCGGTTCCCAGCCCAACACCGTTTTTGTAATCGTACTGATACCGCTGACTCCTCCTGAAGCCACTTGATTTGGCAGTAAAAACACGTTAAACGTCAGACCAATAATCGCCGCACCAATCAGTACAAGTAGATAATCTATCGCGATTCTCATTTTAGGATAGGATTGTGTAAGATTACTTAATATATTCATAAAAGCCATTCTCCTCAACATTCATTCTTCTAACCGAAAGTGAGTATAGCATGGGCAAATTTTGGTGTAAATGGCAGTAAATTGACGTGTTAAAGGGTTAAAATTTTTATTAGCTATTGTTAATAACGGGATCTTCATAAGGAATTTTCTTATTTGGATGTTATCATTATTTTGCTAAAAAATTATCAATAAATGTTATAATATGTTGAATAGGGAGGTGAGCAATATGGAGCAGTTGTTAAGACAAATGATGGATCAAATGAATCAACAGTTTGATCAAATGAATCAACAGTTTGATCAAATGAATCAACAGTTTGATCAAATGAATCAGCAGTTTGATAAAATTGATCAGCAGTTTGATAAAATTGATCAGCGCTTTACTGCAATTGACAAGCGGTTTGATGCCGTGGAAGACCGATTTGATAAAATTGAAACACGACTTAATAATATGGATCAGCGATTTGATAAAATTGAAACTCGACTTAATAATATGGATCAGCGGTTTGATAAAATTGAAACTCGACTTAATAATATGGATCAGCGGTTTGATAAAATTGACCTTCGACTCGATTCCATGGATGAACAATTCATTGGTGTAAACCAACGCCTAGATAATATCGATGCAAGTATTCACTCACTCGAAGAAACGGTTAAAAATAATGCAACATAATTTAGAAGTTATTTCAGACACATCGATAACAAATTAGAACATCATGATAAAACGTTCGAAATGCTCTCTGCAGAAGTGTAGCTCCGAATTTTTGATAAATCTTCTCAACCCCAAAGTTACGATCACACAATCCCACCATGATCGGCAAAAAAAATCCCAATAGAAAAGCCTTTGCCGAAAAGGTCGACAAAGGCTTTAAACAACTATTTTATTTTTTCAAAAATGTCACGGTTAGGAAATCCTTGACCTTAGATAAGCATCAATAAACTGATCCAAATCGCCGTCCATTACCGCTTGAACATTGCCGCTTTCTGCACTGGTCCTGTGGTCTTTTACCATCGAATAGGGATGGAAGACGTACGAACGGATTTGACTGCCCCAGCCAATTTCTTTTTGTTCGCCGCGAATTTCCAGTAGCTCTTGTTCTTTCCGTTCAATTTCCAGTTGATACAGCTTGGATTTTAGCATTTTCAGCGCTGCCTCGCGGTTTTTAATTTGCGAACGTTCCGCTTGGCATGTGACCACCACGCCGGTTGGGAGGTGGGTAATCCGGATGGCTGAATCGGTGGTGTTAATATGCTGCCCGCCCGCACCGGTCGCACGGTAGGTATCAATTTTTAAATCCTCTGTCCGAACTTCTATTTGAATGTCATCATTGAGTTCAGGTATGACTTCACAGGAAACAAACGAAGTATGGCGGCGGCCTGAGGAATCAAAGGGAGAAATCCTGACCAAGCGGTGCACCCCTTTTTCGGCCTTCAGGTAACCATAGGCATTATGCCCTTTGATTGCAAGCGTCACACTCTTAATCCCTGCTTCATCACCAGGCAGATAATCGAGCGTTTCGACCTTAAAGCCCTTTTTCTCAGCCCAGCGAGTATACATCCGCAAAAGCATCGAGCCCCAGTCCTGTGATTCCGTTCCGCCGGCACCTGGGTGAAGCTCCAAAATTGCATTATTTTTGTCGTACTCCTCACTCAAGAGAAGCTGCAGCTCATATTGGCTCAAGCGCCCTGTTAACTGTTGAAGCTCTTCCTCCAGCTCCGCACGCAATTCGTCGTCATTTTCTTCTTTTACAAGCTCATAGGTTAATTCCAGATTTTCAAAGCTCTCGTTCAGTTCATAAAATTCATTGACCTGATCCTTCAGGCCATTTGCTTCACTAATGACGGTCTGAGCGGCTTGCTGATCATTCCAAAAATCGGGATGCAGCATCTCATCGTCTAGTTCAGCAATTCTTGCTTCCTTATTTTCGAGGTCAAAGAGACCCCCTAAAGTCCGCTAATTTCTTAGCTGTTTTTTCAAGATCATTACGAATTTCTGCTAATTCCATTATCTTCACCTCTATAAAAATTAAAAATATGTCGTGTATTATATTTTATTCCGAAATCAATGGCCAGTTCCTTAACCATTATATCTTGATTACCTTATAAATTTCAAAGATTGGCCGAAAAAAGCACAACATATGTTCACAAAGGAAATAATTAACAGGTTTCCAATAGTATCATCCAATAGATAGTTCAAGCAAATTTCATGAGTATCTTTACATTTTTATCTGTCAAAAATGGTACTATTAACTAAGAGTAAAGTGGATGAACAACTTTTTAAAAAGTTAATTTATACATACAAGAATATTTCGAATATAAAAGATTGGTCTTAAAAGGGGATGAACGAGTTGGAGAAAATAAACCGGAATGGTCCTTGTCCATGCGGAAGTGGGAAAAAGTATAAAAAGTGCTGTGGGGCAAATGAGGCTGTATCCATCACCAATTTGATTGATAGTGAAATCGACGGCCTGCAAAAGCATATCCTTCATTTTGCTTTCTATCACTTTGGGCAAGAAATACAAGAAGATTTCGAAGACCTGGATGAAATCATTCAAATCGATTCGGATCAAGAACGGGAATTTTATGAATTTATTCATGCAATCTGGTTTATTCTTTTTGAAGGATTAGATGATGGAGAAACGATTATCGAGAAATTTATTGCTGCGGAAGCAGGGAAAATTAAACGACCTAAACTAAGAAAGATTTTACAAACATGGACGGAAGCAAGAACGATTGCGGGGAAAGTACTTGCCGTTGAAAACAATAAAATCACAGTCGCAGACGGGTTTACCTCTGAAGAATTGGAAGCAATTATTGCAAATGTCCCTATTACAGTAGAAGAGGGTTCTTTCTTCGTTGGAATCCTGGTTCCATATGAGCAAAATTATGTCTTCTTTCCCTCCCCTTTTGATTTACCTGACCTTAAACCCGAGGATGCCTTTACCTATATTGAGGCTAGCAGTTTAGAGTCAGATTACGATTCAGCACAGGAATATTTGACTGACTTCTTCTTGGAGGTCTTAAGTGAACTTCCGATGGTCGGCAATCTATTGGACATTGATGAGATGGATTGGCCAGCCCCCATCTATAAAGAAGTTGCCGATACCTTTAAGCAAACAATGGAATCACACAATGTACCAGCTCCCATTGTCGACACAGGTGTAATTCTTTGGCTGAGTTTTTGCCAGAAAAAGCAAAAGCGAATCCAAAATCCAAAACTTTATGTGGCCGCCCTCCATTATTTAGTGTCAACGATTGCACCGCTAGAAAAGACGTATACGCAAAAAGAGCTCGCCAAGCAGTATGGAGTTTCAACAGGTTCCGTTTCTTCAATATTTACGGAGTTGGAAACGGTCTTACATCAGGAAATTGCTGAGTTGATTGGAATGGTTTATGGGTTTGATGAGGAACAGGTCTCGCCGCCTTCTGAGATGGCACCTGTTATTGAGTTTCCTAGAAGAGGAGCTCCAGCAGCTGTAGAAACCCGGAATCCTGAGGTCTTGCAGGATTCAAACGTACAAACACTTACAGCTGTCGAAACACCAACTAAAAAAGTAAAGAGCTCTGATCGAAAAGTATCAAGACGGGATGAAGAACGCGCAAGAAATTTAATCTACGACGCCTATCAATCGGACGGTCAGCAGCGTTACAAGCTCGCAGAAGAAGCCGTCAAGCTGAACCCTAATTGCTCGGATGCTTACGTTATCCTTGCTGAAAAGACAAAAAGCCTTGAGGAAGCCATCCTGCTCTATGAAAAAGGTATCCAGGCGGGGATTAGAGAACTTGGCAAAGCCTTTTTCGAGGAAAACAAAGGCTATTTCTGGGGATTAATAGAAACTAGACCGTTCATGCGGGCGAAACTTCATTACGCCGAGGCCTTATCTCTGATTGGAGAAAAAACGGAAGCCATCCATCAATATGAAGAATTGCTGGAGCTAAATCCAATGGATAACCAAGGCGTGCGTTACTCGTTGTTTGTGGCCTACATCGATGCAGGCGACTATAAGAAAGCGGAAGACTTGCTCAAACAATATGAAGAGGAGTCAGCCCAAGCTTCATACAACCAGTTGCTGCTCGAGATTCTTAAAAAAGGCTTCACAGCGAAGGCCTTGAAACTGCTAAAAGAAGCAAAAAAATTAAACAAGCATGTGATAACCTACTTAACAGGCAAAAAACGCCTGCCCGCCTATCCACCAGACTATTTCGGCTTTGGCGACGAAAACGAAGCGATTGTCTATGCGGACATGCATTTGCATTTGTGGACGAGAATTGGTGGGCTAAATGAGTGGATGAAGGGTATAAAGTAACATAAAGAAACGAGCGGAGTTCATTAACCCCGCTCGTTTCTTTATTTCGTTATTTTACCAGGTGAATGGGCTGCTTCAATAAACGACTTCGATTGACCACCATGACAGGAGGAACAACTTTCGTCTTTATCTTCAAGAAGTCGATGTCCAATAATAGGTTGATCAGTGTCGTCCTTTTCTTTAAACTGCGCTGTTTTACCATACATTTTTGTAGATTGATTATGACACTTCAAGCAGAAATTTCGTTCATTCGCCACATTCCAGTCTTTACCTGTTGAGATGAATTTTTTTGAGTCATCCTTGATATTAATATTACCAAGTTCTGTTCTTAGCATATTAAGATTCTCGGAACCATGTGTTTCATGACATTCAGCGCATGGCAATTGACCATTTAATTCACTGCCGCTATCTTCAGTCGCTTTAATATTGTGGCCCGATTGGTTAATAAGTGTTGGATCTTTATAATATTTTTCAATATCTGAAACTATTTTATGACTTGTCGTATCTTCTTTGCCATTATGACAACTCAAACATAAAGAAAAGTCATCTGCATTACCATTTGCTGAACTAGCTTTATTGTACGCTTTAAAGTGACTGCCATTACTGTCTGGAGCTGAAACACTGTGCATACTGTTTGGATTTTCTTTCGTTCCAGGAGTATGCGGATTATGACAGCTCGAACAAGAAACGTTAGCATTTTTACTATGTTCATTGTTATCATTATCGATAATCTTTGGAGAACCATTCGTACCATCATGACAGGCCATACACAAATTGTTTCCTTCTGACCCATATTTTCCACCTTCAAGTGTTGGAGAATTACCTTCATGGGTGCTATGGCAGAAAGCACAAGCATTCGTTACATTGGAGAATGGACCGTGGATATAATCATTATCCCTGTCAACATTTCCTTTGTCCGCTGAAAATTGATAACTTCCATAATTTTCACTAACTGTCGTAAATTTAAGGAATCTAGGTATAATTTCTATACCTCGTTCATTCGAGAATTTTGGATTTAAATAAACATAATAGGTCTTACCAGTTTCAAGTTGTTTATCAGGTGTAAAGATAAATGTGTATGCCTTGACACCATTCGATAATTCTGTAGTTTTTATTAACTTTTCCGTTCCTGTTATATCTCCAAAAAACGTTATCAAGGGTTGAGATTCAGATAATGGTTCCTTACTGCGAATATCAATTAAAATTTTATAGTCCAATAAAACACGAGTCATATCTTCAGCAGGAAGAAAACTGCTAGGTGCTGCTTTTCCTGGCTCGTATTGATCTTCAGTACCTTTAGGAATAAGATACATTTTGGCCATATATGGTCGTTTTCCTATCTCATCAGATGGCTGAGTATTATCAGTGGCCCCCGTTGTTGTGCCGTTCTCTTCTGTAGTAGGCTGTGATGGATTCGTTGTTGTATCAGTAATTGTTGACGCTGGAGTATCATCCGTTGTTGTTCCATTACCTGCCGATGCTGGAGAATCATCCGTTGTTGTTCCATTATCTATTGTTGCTGGATTATCATCCGCTTGCACCGTACTAGCCTCTATACTAAAGGACCGCTCTACCTTAGAACTTACCCCCTCCTCATCAGTAACTACAAAAGTTAGGGTATGAACTCCTTCATTAAAATCTTTTGAAAAAGAGAAATCCGCATATTGATTCTGTGGTTTAATTGTAAGTATTCCTTCGCCAGTAATATCAACAGGCTGTTGAGCATCCACCTGTTCAAAAACCTTGACTGAGAGTTTATCAGCAGTAGTTAGATCATCCGAAATGTTTCCTTTAATTTCAACCGTTGGAGTATTAAACTCTGCACCAGCATTCGGGGTAAGTATCTGAATTTCAGGAACAGCCGATGCTGATACAACTATGTTATCAGGAGAACTAAAAAGGAGGGAACTAAGAACAACGCTCCAAATAACAAAGTATGAGATTAGCTTTCGTTTGTAGTTCTTCCTTTTCATGCTATTCATCCTTTACTTTTTGCAAATTAGGTATAGATCTCATAATTTATTATATCAACTGAATTAACATTATTTTTCATAGTTAAGTAAACTTTTTTGACAATTTAGTAACACCATAGTTTCATAAAACAAGGCAGTAATAACTACTATTACCGCCTTGTTTATTTAGATATTAGGGTAAACTCTATTTAATTGGTCACTAATAGTGAAACTATTCGGTTTACCTATTTTATCTAGTTGGTTTTCCAGAGTAGTTTCCACCTTCTACAATAGGTGTGTCCAGCTTATGCGTAGATTGGTGACATGCCCAACATACAGCCATGTTAGTGTATTTCTTGAGAGCTGAACCACCAGCACTAATATCCTTCATATAATCTGTTGCAATTGCTTGTGTCCAGCCTTTGCCGCCTTGGGCAACTGGCTTCATGTAATCAGCAATTGTTTTACCAGCAGTATCTTTTAGAAGTGTAATATCTGTTCCGTGAGCATAGTGACAGCTTGCACAGTTACGGCCAGACTTATAGCTGTTAGTTGTATGTGAGTAATGCCCATCAACACGTTGTGAGCCGCTTGATTTTAAGTAATCTTCGTGACATGTTGAACAGAAATTAGAATAGACACGTTGTGGAACATCTGGTAGGTCTGAGTTTACAAATACAGGACCTTTAGATTGATAAATTTTTAATCCAGTAGGACCAGTACTTGCATTAAAGTCTTTATAAGCAGGGTCTTCAACTAATTCGAGATCAATCGCTGCCGTAGAATATGTCTTACCGTTAACAGTTGTATTTAATAGACGATCGTTTACAGATCCGTGTGGATTATGACAGCTTGAACACTGTAATTCTCCTTCGGTTGGTGTTAGGGCACCTGGTGCTGAACTAATTTTTACTGTACCTACATTGTGCATAGAAGAACTGTTGTGTGTGCTATTGAAAACACCAGCTCCAGAATTTTTCTCTACATTATAAAAGCCCAATGTACCATCATGACAAGTTAAACATAAATCAGATTCAGTTTTTTCAAATTTCAATAATGTTGCACTGTCCCCATTGTGGGTACTGTGGCAGTTAGCACAAGAGTTTGTGTTGTTCTGGAAATTACCGTGCGTTCTGTGTGTTGCTACGTTACCATTGTTATCGATTGTGCCGACATTAATGCCTGGTGCTGGGTTGTTTGGCGTAGGAACAAATGGTTCCTCAGCAGAGGCAAGGGCAGCAAACATGCTTAACATGATAAGTGCAAATAAGGCAGAAAAGCCTATTTTAATCTTACTCATTTTTAAAAACCTCCCAAATTTCTCTCTTTCTCTCTAAGAGTTTTCTCTCTTTTTCTCTTTGAAATAATATTGATAGAAAACAAGGTAGTAAAATATATTACTACCTTGTTTCCATTTCTACTTTTAAAGACCTAACAAATAGTAGGGCTATTTGTTGGCTTTTTATCTAATGTTAGCTTTTTCATTGAATGTAGGGATATTTTTGTTATATCTTGAACTCCATACATAGTTCCACAATTCACCAGTACCAGCGTTTGGATCTCCAACCTGGTCAGGCATCGGAGTATCAAGTGGATGGCTTGATGTGTGACAAGTCCAACATACAGACATGTTAGTGTATTTCTTATTGTGAGAACCGCCAGCACTTACGTCTTTCATGTATGCATTAGCTGTAGCTTCAGTCCAGCCTTTGCCGCCTTCTGCAACTGGCTTAATATAATCTGCAACTGTTTTACCAGCAGCATCTTTTAGAAGCGTAATGTCAGTTCCGTGAGCATAGTGACAGCTTGCACAGTTTCTACCTTGTGAATTGCTGTTTGTTGTATGTGAGTAGTGACCAAGAGCAGTTTTCTTTCCGCTGCTTGTATCATAAGTATCATGACATGTAGAACAGAAATTAGCATAGTTTGTTTTGTCAGCATTATCTTTAGGGCCAACTGATTTGTAAATCTTTAATCCAGAGTTTGTAGAGCTGTTATTGATAGCTGCAAAATCAGGATCCTCAGTTAATGCAAGTTTGATCGGTGTTGTAGAATAAGATACTCCAGCAACAGTATTGTTTAGTAAACGATCGTTAGTCGATCCGTGTGGATTGTGACAGCTAGAGCATTGTAATTCCTCTGTACTTTTATTGTCCAAAGCACCAGGAGCTGCACCGATTTCTACTGTACCCACATTGTGCATAGAAGCACTTTCATGTGTTGTATTGAATGTACCTGCACCTGCACCTTGGCCTTTTACGTTATAGAAGCCTAAAGTACCATCATGACATGATAAGCAAAGATCAGATTCAGTTTTTTCAAACTTTAATAATGTTGCACTGTCTCCATTATGGGTGCTGTGACAGTTTGCACAAGAATTTGTGTTATTTTGGAAGTTACCATGTGTTCTGTGTTGGTTCACTTGGCCATTGTTATCAATGGTTCCAACATTGATTCCTGGTGCTGGATTGCCTGGTGTTGGAGTAAAATCTGCAGCCGAAGCAAGGGCAGCAAACATGCTTAACATAATAAGCGTTAACAATGCTGTAAAGCTAATTTTAATCTTGCTCATTTCTAAAAACCTCCCAAATTTCTTCTCTCTTTTTTCTCTCTAGTATTCTTTTGACTTCTAAAGCGATAGCTCCATCTTTTCTTCGCATCACCACCCTTAAAGAAGATTCAAGAACTGCACGTTATCTACTAATCTCACCCTTATAAGAAGAAACAAATTAGTAGAACACGGATACTCTTTGATTGATTGTATCTGTTACAAATATGGCATCTCGGTCATCAATATATAGTCCATTCGGGAGATAAAGCTTACCATTATCAGTTCCCATTCCACCTAATACCCTGACTTCATTTCCATCTTTGTCATAAGCATAAATGTTATGAGAAAGGTTGCTTACAACATAAACGGTACCATTAGAATCAATAGCAACTCCTCGTGGATTTACAAACAGTGGTGCGCCTTTTCCATCTTTTGAACCGTTAATTACTTTCAGGAACTTACCAGCTTCATCAAAAACTTGGACCCGGTTATTTCCAGAGTCAGTGACATAAATTTGTTTATCTCGGTCGACTGCAACCGCATTAGGAGCAATAAACTTACCTTCATCCTGACCGGCACCGCCGATTTCCATTAGCTTTTTGCCTTCTAAATTAAAGACTAATAACTTGTTAGATTTAATATCTGTAACATATAGCTTCTCATCGTAAATGCGCAGACCGCCTGGTGATTGAATCGCTTTATTCTTGTCAGGGAAATATTTGATAAATTCCCCTTTTGAACTAAAGATTGAAATGTTGCCATTATACAGATCAGCTACATAGATATTTTCGGCTTGATCACCTGCGATTCCGTACGGAAATTGGAATTCGCCTTTTTTCGTTCCTTCTTTCCCGAACTTCAATACAGTATTTCCAGATTGATCAAAAACCTGTATTTGGTTATTCTTGGTGTCTGTAACATAAATATTTTCACCAATCTTTGTTACATCCATTGGCTTATCTAGCGGCGCTTCGAAACTGCCATAGATCGACAGTCTAAATTCAGGTTCGCCTCCTGCTGGGTTAGCTGCAGCCACAATTGGCTTTAGCGTTGGGGCTAGGTCAAAAAAGGTGATGCCTGAGAATAGGGCTACGGAAAGTACAACCATTGTACTCATCCATATATATACAGTTGTCTTTTTCAATTCTAGTCATCTCCTGTTATTAATTTTCCTTATCATTTGAAGCTAATCTAGTTAATGCTTCTGATGCTGGTTTATATAGAGGATCGTAACTTAATGCTTTTTTGTATAGTTCCTCAGCATCTTTAGTCTTTCCTTGGTCTTCAGCCACTCTTCCAATTTCAAAAATAATATCATTATTAACAGGCATCAATTTATCCGCTTCTTTAAGAGAGACCAAAGCTTCTTTATACATCTTAAGTTCTCGGTAAACCATTCCTTGTAGTAAATGGCCCTTATAATCTCTAGGGGCTAAGTCAACTGCTTTTTTAGACTGCTTAAGAGCATCGTCATAGCGCTTCTCTTGGTTATAGACAAGTCCTAAATTAAAATAGGCACTGACATTCTTTTTATCTAAATCAATAGCCACTAACAATTGTTTGACTGCATCTTCACTATCGCCTTTAAGGTAATAGGAGTAACCCAGGTTAACACGGTGCTCAGGTTTGTTAGGCTCTTTACTGACCAGCCCTTCATAATAGGCTACTTGTTGATCTATTCTACCTTGGCCTTCATTTGTCCAAATGTATTTGTCACTAATAAAATAACCGCCAATCAAGCTGACTAGTAACGTACCAATTATTAGTGACAATCCTTGTAGTTTAGTAAAACGATCATTCCTTTTCTTTGTTCGGGTTTCGTTGGTTTGAGCTGGCTTTTCTATAATCGGGAGATCTTGGGCCTCCATAAGTATCCTCCTCATTATTCATCAGTTATTTTCTGTAGGTATAGAGAATCTATTTTGAAACTGAAACCCACAAAAGCTCTAACTCAGAATTTTCTATAGCTTTAATACTTTTTACTAATCCAATGTTCTTGGACTAGTAAGATTAGTTTTTATGGCAGCTTGTGCAGGTTCGTTTGACATGGCAGGTATAGCATCGTTCTTCAGGTTTTTTGATATTTCCAACTGAAATAGGGTGATCTTCGCGCCATTTGTTAAGATGCTTCATCTGATGACAAGATGAACAATTAACGGTATTGTCACTTGCAGTATTCGTTCTATTTTGATCATGACAGGTATAGCATTTTTCTTCATTTTTACTAGCTTGTGCTCCATGACTGCCGATAAAGGTTTTGGTATGGCTTGTCGGGCGCGTTTTATGGCAATCTTGGCAAAAGGTATTTTCTTTTGCATACGTATGTTCATTCTTGTTTGTTGTACTGCTAGACTGGTTCAAATATTTATCCATTGTAGAAGTTTCTTCATACCCTTCAAGCTTTGCAGTGGACATATATTTATGGCAGGAATTACAGTCTTTTAAGTCTGTTTTTGCCTTGAGACCGTGTGTGTTTGTTTTAAAATCAGCTTTTTTATGGCTCTTCGGAACCATCCCCGTCGTATGGCAGGCACTGCATTCTACTGTAATCTTTCTTGAGATATGGCAATCCATACATGTTTCCATCGTTGGGCGTGTGAACTTCAAATCCGCCATCGCCGCTTTTCCAACTTTACTATCCCATTTATCATAGTCGGTTTTAAAGGTCATATTTCGATCGGCAATTTTGCCGTGGGCAACACTGCTGTGGCATTGTGTACATTTGATCTTTTTATCGGAATGCTGCTGATGGGGAATAATGATATCCCCAGATGGTGAAAATTCACGTGTTGAAATATTGTGGCATTTTTCGCATGCACTATCCGGTATTTCGGTTGGCATTCTAATGATTGCAGCCGTAGTGACTTCTTCATTTCTTAAATCCTTTATTACTCCGCCTGCTTTATCCTTCGCTATCTGTTTTAGCCCTGGATCAATATGACAATTAACACAATCGACTTCACTGTGAGTAGAAGCTTTCCACGTATAGACCTCGGGTTTCATCTCATGACAGGATGAACAAAACTTTGAGCTAGAAGTTGCTTCTAGCCCAAAAGCACCGAGTGAAAAGAAGACGATTAAAAATAGTAAAGTTAAAGTCATAAATTTAATTATCTTATAGCGATAACGAGGAGGGGCCGACAGGTCTTGTTTGTTTTCCTCATCCATAAAAGCGTCCCTCCAGATTAATAGTTAACTAGTTTTTCTTATCATCTTTAAAGCCAGTTCTGTGACAGTATTGGCAATAAACATCTGTTGGAGCTTTTACATCAGTTGAGCCAGCTTTTGGTTTTTCACGATCATGACAAACCATACATTCGGATTTCTGATCAGCAGTTTTTGCTTTGCCAGCATGAGCTGTTAACCATTGGTCACTTTCACCATGTCCTTTAGGACGATCAGCATGACATGCGCTACAGAATTTATTTGTACGTGCTTGTTCTTTTACGAGTGTTACGTTTGGAGTGTATTTAACTTTTTGATTGCCCATTTTAAGAAGGGACATGATATCTTCTTTCGGAATTTCTCTAACCCACTTAGAATCTTGGTGACAGTTCACGCACTTATCTAGTTGTTGAACCGCGGTGCCGCCATGATTACTGCTCCAATTAACAGTTTTGTGTGTTTTTGGAATTTCCGTTTGTTTGTGGCAGGTTTTACATTCCATTGAAATCTTAACGTCTTTCTTTTGTTTACCAATTGCTTGTAAAATGATTTCTTGTGTTTTTTGATCATGTTCGACAGCAACTGCTTCAGCTGCTTTCCCTTCATGAGTTGCTTCTTTTGTTGTTTCTTTTGATTTTTCTTCCAATTTTTTCTCAAGTTCTTCCGGATTTGGAGGAACGTTGTAGGCTGCTTCTTTCCAAGGTTTTTCACCATTATTTACTTTGTCATGGCAGTCAATGCATGAACCCATATTAGGTCTCAAGTATTTCTTTTCCATTAATTTTTGGGCGGATTCTTTTGTCCATTTGCCGCGAACTTCTTCAACGTTGATTCCGCGAGTTGCCATCTTCGCGTGGACAACACCGGCGTGACAGGTAATACAAGGAATCTCTTTTTCGATATGGCCTTTATGGTTAACCTTTAAGTCCCCAGAGGCGGTAACTAGTCGGTTCTTCGAGTGACATTGCAGACAGTTTTCGTTTGAAACGGCTTCTTCTTCGGTTTGAACGATTTGTTCAGGAACACCCGTTACGTGATAGTACACTTCTTTAACTGATTTCATTTTGTGGGTAATCATGTTGTTGAAACCAGGCTTGATGTGACACTGGACACATGATATCTGATTATGAGCACTCGCTGTGAAAGATGAGTACTCAGGTGCCATTTCGTGACAGCTTGCACAGAATGTGGGAGAGTTTGTCATGGTAAGAACTCCATAGCCTCCACCAAAAACAACAATACAGCCAACAAGTGAAACGAATAACAATTTCCACCTGTTCACTGGATTCTTCCAGTCAATCCCTCTAAACTTTTGCCATAATCCGCGAATCAGGCCAACTTTTTTTCTATCTTCTCTACTTTCGGGATCTTTATCTTTATTTTTTTTCCCCCAAATGGCCACTTAACTCACCCTTCCCATTTTGGATTGTTTCTCTATATATTTTCCATATTAACCTCTCTAAAGGTAGTATCTAACATTGTAAGAGTATAATCCAATGTACAATTTGTGAATATTTTTTCAAGGAAATTAAGTATGACATTTCCCATTAAAACAACTTAAAAACGTTGTTATCTCAAGAGTCGTTTAACACTATTGATATGTTGTTTAATCCGTATACACTTGAATATATATACAGTGTTACTCTATCTTTATACGAAAATACTGGAATTTGAATGGAAGTCCTTCTAGTTGGGATTCATTATTAAGGCAACGTCATAGGTCTGCCATATTTGACAAAAAAACGAACATCTTTCTGAGCAAGTAGCGGCATTTAATTTGGTCAGATATATAATAGTAAATTGTACAAATCTTGCTCTCCGCTAACATTGTTGTCACTGTATGGAGGAAATGGTAAGATAAGAAAGGTATTTAATGAAATTTTTGACTATGATTTTTTAAAAAAGAGTGCATTTGTCTCTATATAAAGGAGAGTTCATCAAATGATGGGGATTTTAAATAAAGTGTTTGATCTGAACAAGCGTGAGCTGAAGCGGTTAGATAAGCTGGCCACAAAAATTGACGCACTGGCACAAGAAACCGAAAAGCTAACCGATGACCAACTGCGTGAGAAAACGGAAGAGTTTAAGGCTCGCTATCAAAACGGGGAAACACTGGATGATTTACTCGTTGAAGCGTTTGCCGTTGTCCGTGAAGGCGCTCGTCGTGTGCTTGGTTTGTATCCGTATCATGTACAGTTAATGGGGGGGATTTCTCTCCACGAAGGGAACATCTCGGAAATGAAAACGGGTGAAGGTAAAACGTTAACTGCAACCATGCCCGTTTATTTGAATGCTCTTTCCGGTAAAGGTGTCCATGTTGTTACAGTCAACGAATACTTAGCAAGCCGTGACGCCGAGGAAATGGGTCAGTTGTATCAATTCTTAGGATTAACAGTCGGTTTGAATTTAAATAGCATGGATAAAGAAGAAAAGCAGGCAGCCTATGCGGCTGATATTACCTATGGAACGAATAATGAATTTGGTTTCGATTATTTACGCGATAACATGGTCCTCTATAAGGAACAAAAGGTTCAGCGCCCACTTTTCTTTGGCGTAATTGACGAGGTTGACTCGATTTTAATTGACGAAGCCCGTACACCTTTAATTATTTCAGGTTCAGCGGCAAAGTCGGCTGTCCTTTATATTCAAGCGAATGGTTTCGTTCGTATGCTTGCAAAAGATACAGATTATACCTACGATGAAAAAACAAAGGGCGTGATGCTGACAGAAGAAGGGATCAGTAAAGCGGAAAAGGCTTTCGGGATTGATAACCTTTTTGACATGTCACATGTTACCTTAAACCATCATATCAACCAGGCATTAAAAGCCAATGTCAGCATGCACCTCGATGTCGATTATGTCGTTCAAGACGGTGAAATTGTTATCGTTGACCAGTTCACAGGCCGTTTGATGAAGGGGCGCCGCTACAGTGAAGGCTTGCACCAAGCAATCGAGGCAAAAGAAGGTCTCGAGGTTCAAAACGAAAGCATGACGATGGCAACGATTACGTTCCAAAACTATTTCCGGATGTATGAAAAATTAGCCGGTATGACTGGTACGGCGAAAACGGAAGAGGAAGAATTCCGCAACATTTATAATATGAATGTTATCGTGATTCCTACCAATCGCCCGATCGTCCGTGATGACCGAGCTGATTTAATCTACTCTTCCATGGACGGCAAGTTCCGTGCAGTGGTTGAGGATATCGCTGAGCGTAACCAAAAAGGACAGCCCGTACTTGTTGGTACGGTTGCGATTGAAACGTCTGAGCTCATTTCCAAATATTTATTGAAAAAAGGTATTCGTCACAATGTCTTGAATGCAAAAAACCATGAACGTGAAGCAGAGATTATTGCTGAAGCAGGTCATCAGGGTTCGGTCACGATTGCGACAAACATGGCCGGTCGTGGTACCGACATTAAGCTTGGCGAGGGTGTCATTGATTTGGGCGGACTTGCTGTTATTGGTACTGAGCGTCACGAAAGCCGGCGGATTGATAACCAGCTCCGTGGACGTTCTGGACGTCAAGGGGACCCAGGTATTACGCAGTTCTACTTATCAATGGAAGATGAACTGATGCGCCGCTTCGGTTCAGACAATATGAAATCAATGATGGAACGTCTTGGTATGGATGATAATCAGCCTATTCAGAGCAAAATGGTGTCTAGAGCGGTTGAATCGGCACAAAAACGCGTCGAGGGTAATAACTTTGATGCCCGGAAACAGCTCTTGCAATATGATGATGTTCTGCGCCAACAGCGTGAGATCATCTACACCCAGCGTGATGAAGTATTAGAATCGGAAAACCTTCGTGAAATCGTTCAGAAGATGATCATGAACTCCATAGAGCGCAACGTGAATGCCCATGCATCGCGCCATGAAGATGAGGAAGAATGGAATCTACAAGCGATTGTCGATTATGTGCATGCCACTCTTTTACATGAGGGTGACATTACAGCTGAAGATTTGAAGGACAAAGATCCAGGTGAAATTGTTGAGGCCATTTTTGCAAAGGTGAAAGAACGTTACGAGGAGAAAGAACAAATTCTCTCCCATGAGCAAATGCGTGAATTTGAAAAGGTTGTTACGCTCCGTGCGGTTGACTCCAAGTGGATTGATCACATCGATGCGATGGACCAGCTTCGTCAAGGAATCCATTTACGTGCTTACGGACAAATTGACCCGCTTCGTGAATACCAGCATGAAGGCTTTGCGATGTTTGAGGTGATGATTCATTCGATCGAGGACGAAGCGGCCATGTATATCATGAAAGCAGAAATCCGCAATAACCTTGAGCGTCAAGAAGTAGCCAAAGGCCAAGCGGTGAATCCAAAAGAAGAAGGCGAACCCGTTAAGAAAAAGCCGAAAGTAAAGCAAATTGACATCGGCCGTAACGATCCATGTATCTGCGGCAGCGGCAAAAAATATAAGAACTGCTGCGGGGCAGGGAAATAAAGTTGTTTAGTGAGAGCCAGCGATTGTGGTCGCTGGCTCTTTTTGCCGTTTTAGGTATGGATTAAGTGGATATGTAGATAAGTTGTAGGAATTGTGGATATCTTCTGAAAATCTGTAGATATCTATTCAAAATTTGTAGATATGTACCTAGTTTTGGTAGATATCCACAAGGGGATAACTTTTTTATATAAAAGGAGGCTAGAATTTATGTAGTTTTCCCTTAATAAGGTAAACATTTCTTCTGCTAACAACTTAATCGTGGAAAAATAGATGTGTGGAGGATTTAAAAAACTAGTGAGCTAATATTTTCACTTTCTTCTAAAGGTTAGCTTAGCTCAAAAACGCTGCCCCATGAAGGAGCAGCGCTCGTTTTTCTCATATTCCTTATTGTGCTTCGATTAAACCATAGCGGCCATCTCTGCGCTTATAAACAACATTAGTACGGTGTGTGTCTGCATTCGTAAATACATAGAAGCTGTGGCCCAGCATGTTCATTTGCAGGATTGCTTCTTCACTGTCCATTGGTTTTAAGTCAAAACGCTTGGTACGAACTAATTCTAATTCATCTTCGTCTAATTCATTTACTTCTGTGTTTTCAGTGGTGGTAAATGTAACAGGAAAATCGCCTTTTTCACGGAATTTACGGTTAACCTTTGTTTTGTGTTTGCGTATTTGGCGCTCTAGTTTATCAGTAATCAAGTCAATCCCAGCATACATATCAACATTTGTTTCTTCTGCACGAAGGACAAGTTGCGGAAGCGGGATAGTCACTTCTACTTTAGAAGTTTTATCTTGATTGAATCTTAGATTCACATTTACCTTTGCATCAGGTGCTTCTGTAAAATAGCGTTCCAATTTTGCGATTTTCTTCTCTACATACTCTCTAATTGCTGGAGTAACCTCGATGTTTTCACCACGAACGTTATATTTCATTAGTGGACTCCTCCTTTAGTTAAGGCTATGTAATAACATTTCTATTTTACCCTATGAATCTCCTGCTAAATCAGAACAAAAATTTTGTCGATTTATTGACAAAAACAAAGGGGATATAGTGACAATGTTCTGCCCTGCCTTTGACACCATAAGGTAATTTTTACTAAAATGAATAGATATTCAATTTCATTGTAATCTTTAGGGAGACAACTTGCCAGTAAAAAGCCCTCAGAATAGGTTAAATCCTAGAAGTGCTATCGGGCAAGTGTCAGCGATTGAACACTGGCTGCACCGGCCTCCTTTAATAGTTTTGCTGCATGCCGTAGTGTTGAGCCGGTTGTGTAGATATCATCAACCAGAACGACTTTCTTTCCTGCTAGCTGAATATCAGGAAGGAACTGAAATACTTGCGGAAGGTGAATCCGTTCTGACCTTGATTTCTTCGATTGCTTTTCTGAATGAATTCGGCTGAGGAGATGATTGGGTTGATAGCCTGCTTCTAATAGGATGGCGGAAGCTTGATTAAAGCCACGTTCATAAAGCCGTTCTTTGCTTAACGGAATGGGTACAAATATGTCGGGAGTGATTTCGGTCAGCCTCTTTTTAAGAAATTCCGAAAATATCTTCGCTAGTACATAATCACCTCGAAATTTAAACTTAGCAATGATTTCTTTTAAAAAATCATTGTAGAGGAATAGGGAATAGTTTCTCTCAAGGTATCCGTGCCATTCTGGGTCTTCCTCCCAACGAAAACAATCATGGCACAAATCACCTCTGCGAAATTTCTCGTCTATGTTTTGAAACGGCCGGCTGCATATACGACATTGCTCACCTTCGATCCTTTCTAGCTTTCCTTCGCATGTCTGGCAAATAAGCTGTTCTTTTTCTACGGAGAATATAGCTCGCCAGCCAATGTTAGGGAGGATGAACTCATAACAGTTTAAACAGCGATTTTGCATAGAGAAATCCATTATTAAAGCTCCTCTCTACTTTTTATCATCGAGCAAGCCCCTTTTGATCCCTTCCCGGTTCATCAAGACAATTTGCTTTCTTGCCTTTACCATCTCTTCGGTTTTTCCATAATGAAAATAGGTCACAACGCCGTCAGGATGATCCTTGCTCCGTCCAGCTCTTCCGGCAATTTGGACGAGGGCACTTTCTGTAAAAATGGCATCCTCAGCCCCAACCACAGCCACATCGATATTAGGAAAAGTTACTCCTCGTTCGAGAATGGTCGTCGTTAACAGTAGCGGGATCCCTTTCGAACGCATTTGTTGCACCTTTTCTTTGCGGTTAGGGTCTTCGGCGTGGACAGATTCTATCGTTGGGTCCAATTGACGCAGAATAGGAAGAGCTTTTTCCATTAATGGGATATGTGGAAAAAAGACTAAGGCTTGTTTGTTCGATTGGATCCGCGCCGTTATCCAGCGGAGGACATTTGGCGGGAGTTTACTTTTTTGCAGCTGTTTTTGCCAGTTTCCACACCATTCAAATTTGGGAACTGGGAGTGGATGGCGATGGAAACGAGCCGGGATGGTTGTAAACGCTCGTTTCCCTGTCCAGCATTCCCTTTGCCACTTTTGATTGGGTGTCGCCGTCAGGTAAATCATGGCGGAGTTCGGCTTTCGCGCTTGGACGGCTGCATACTGGAGGGATTCCTCGACTGTATAGGGAAATGCATCAACCTCATCTAAAATAATCGCATCAAAGGCATGGTAGAAGCGAAGCAGCTGGTGGGTGGTTGCAATCGTGAGCGGGGCATACAGATGTCTGTCCTCACTTCCGCCGTAAAGGGAAGCGACCTTTATTTCCGGGAAGGCAGCTTTTAGCCTAGGGGTGAGTTCTAAGACAACATCCGTTCTTGGAGTGGCGATACAGATTCTTTTTTTAGCAGCGAGTGCGGCTTCAATTCCAGCGAACAAGACCTCCGTTTTCCCTGCCCCGCACACAGCCCAAACTAAGTGTTCTTGATTCTGTTGAATGGCTGTTGTCACGTGGTCAGACGCTACCTGCTGCCCTTCGGAAAGCGTCCCCTGCCATTGTTTGATTTTTGATGGAAGAATGGTGTCAGGCACCGGGCCATTCCAACCGATGAGTGGTGTACATTCACTGATTCGCCCCATCATGATGCACCGGCGGCAATAGAGACAGGTTTCGCCGCAACGGGAGCATGGGTAGGACGCAAAATGGTGTGGATCCTTATTTCCGCACCGGGTGCAAACGGGCTTTTTCCCTTCGTAGTGGATTCCTTTGCGGTAGGTGATATAGCCATTTTCGTAATGGGATTGTACTTCTTGGAAAGCAATTGGGATATCTTCTAAGAGAAGTTGTTTGCCTGTGAGAAGGAGCTGAAGATCATTGTTGTATGGGAAATTCGGGTTTTGTGGCGGCTGCGGGATGCTTGGAATGTCTGAGATTGGGAGTGAGTTTCCGTCTGTGTTGCTACCGGGAATTAAGACATTGTTTTTAATGACAAAACGCATGAGGGCACCTTCTCCGGGTTTAGATAATAGAGACGATTTTTTGTATTCCCTGTTGTTTGCAGGTTTAATCTGTGAACAACTTTTTGAGTGGTATCCGCGGTTGGAAGAAGTAAAAAATTCCTTAATTCTAGATTGGTAACTGTTGGTTTGTAAAGGTAGAAATAGTGATTGAGGGTTATTAGGATGGCATCTTTTGAGATTGTTAAGCAGGCGGGGCAGTTCCAATTCCCTCTTTTGTAATTCATCGGGATATAGTTACAATTTTCATTTGGGCAGCAAACACCGTTCCGGATATCTTTTTCGGTAAGAGTGTATTCTTTTAAGATATTGATTGGTTTCGGGCTGTGTTGACTTACGAGCAGGTTACCAATTTTGGTCAATGTCTCGGTATTTATTTTTTCTTGAAAGTAGTGTTGTTCGACTGCTTCAATTTTATTAAACACATCTCTTCCCTTACATATTTTGGTCAAGTCGGTTTTATCTCCGGAATTGGTTTTCAAGATCGTACTGGTGCTTTTGAAAAAAATAAGGGTATCTACTGGGAGCACATTGCAGTGGTTTTTAATCAGCCAGTTGCGCATGAGGGATTGGAGTCGTTGGCATTGAACGCGCGGGTCCTCAAAAGATTCCTCTGTTCCGTCGTCATGGTTTCGAATAAGTTGCTTAAAGGTATTATCGAATGTCAGTGTACCAGCGATGTTTTTGGCCTCGATGATTAGAATGTAACTTAGCGAAAGGAGAAGTGTGTCGATTTGGAAATGAATACCGTTGAATTGAAGTTGGAGGTCGTGGAAGATGAGGTACTTCTCTTTTGGCAGCTCTTTTACGTAATTAGCTAATGCCATTTCACCCCGGTACCCTGCCCAGCGTTTGGCGAGGTCTTTTTCTATTTCTTTATATTTGCTATGGCCGATGATTAGTCTTGTTTTTAGGATTTGGGTTAGGAATAGTCTTTGGGGAGGGGTTAATTTTTTCATAATCATTTTATTTATCACTCCTTATACTTTTTGGGGAAATTTCTACAAGGTTTGTAAAAATCCCTGCTTATTTGTCGAAGTTTATTATATTTTTTGTGGATATGTGACGATTTGTTGTCTTTACTATCGTTGCAAGTTTGGGGATTCGGTTGAGTCGGGGAGAGAGATTTGCAGAATTGGGGAGGGCTTCCGCTTAGTTGGGGCGGAATTCCGCCAACTATTGGAGTTATTCCGCCAAACTGCGTATGGATTCCGCCAACTTGGGCCGGGATTCCGCCAACTATTGGAGTTATTCCGCCAAACTGCGT
>NZ_BCUX01000023.1 GCF_001591445.1 Neobacillus drentensis NBRC 102427
GTTCAGGCAGCGGAAGTTCAGGCAGCCACGGTAGTAAGGGGAAAAAACAACCAAAAGGCCCAAAAGGTAAAAAGAATTAACATAAACGACCGATACTTTTATAAGTATCGGTTTTTTTGTCAAATCAATTGGTACATATACCTAATAACAAGGATGGACGACATTTGCCTATGCAAAAAATAATAGGTAAAAATCCATTCATATTTTTAAAAATATTTCTAGATACATGCTGATTTATCCCTTTCCGAGACATTCGTTTAGAACAAGCCCCATCGATAGCACGTACTATAAAGCACAGGACAAGAATTAATAAACGGAAAAATCTCGAAGGAAACTTAAGTGAAGGGAGTAAATTAATTTATATGTACCATCAATCGACGGTAATCATTACCATCTTTGCATTTATTCTGACAATGGTCCTGATCTTTATCCGTCCAAAAAATATGAATGAAGCAATCCCTGCAACAATAGGGGCCATCCTCGTTTTTATTAGTGGAAGCGTTTCGATGGTAGATTTACTTGACATAGGCTCAAAGGTAACAGGTGCAGCGATTACTATTATAGCTACTATCGTTATGGCTATCGTACTTGAAAGCTTTGGATTCTTTAGCTGGACAGCTGCTTTAATGTTAAAAATATCAAAAGGATCAGGAATTCGCTTATTTTGGAATACCTTATTACTCTGCTTTTTAATGACTCTATTTTTTAACAACGACGGAAGCATACTAATTACAACACCCATACTAATTTTAATTTTAAATAATTTAAAGTTAAAAAACAGGCAAAAGATACCATTTCTCTTAAGTGGAGCGTTAATAGCGACTGCATCAAGTGCTCCAATCGGTGTTAGTAATATTGTTAATCTAATCGCCTTGAAAATAATCGGAATGGATTTGTATCTCCAAACAGAAATGATGTTTGTTCCAGGGGTTCTGGGATTACTATTTTTATCCTATCTCCTATTCCTCGTTTTCAAGAAAGATATTCCAAAAGAAATACGCTTCCATTCCTTTTCCATACCACTACAAAAAAACCGTCCATACCATCCTCTACAACAAGGCTCTGAAAGCCTATTTAATCAACAAAAGAAACTCATGATCAACATGCTCATCTTTGTATTCATTGTACGGATTAGTCTTTTCGTGGCTTCCTTTATTGGCATCTCCGTTTCGTTGGTTGCCGTGTGTGGTTCTGTTATCTTATTGATTTGGAGATGGATCTACTTAAAAGTAAACCCTAAAGATGTGGTCGGTAAGATCCCGTGGCATATACTAATATTTGCCTTTAGTATGTATGTCATTATCTACGGATTACACAATATTGGATTATCGAACCTGCTATTAACCTATCTAAAACCAATCGTTAGTGATAGTTTGCTGCATGCTAGTATAACCATGGGTGTGATTACTGCCTTTCTTTCGAATATCTTTAACAATCATCCTGCCTTAATGATCTCAACATTGGCCTTGACTGATATGGGACTAGGCTCCTTATTAACGAAAACTGTTTACCTATCAAACATCATCGGCAGTGACATAGGGTCGCTCATATTACCAATAGGAACGTTAGCAACTTTACTCTGGATGCATATTTTAAAAACGAATAAAATAAAAATAACTTGGCTGGATTATATGAAAATCACCTTCGTGGTTATTCCCCCTACATTGGT
This sequence comes from Neobacillus drentensis NBRC 102427, assembly GCF_001591445.1. Lineage (GTDB taxonomy): Bacteria > Bacillota > Bacilli > Bacillales > Cytobacillaceae > Neobacillus > Neobacillus drentensis. The sequence continues at coordinate 1,670 of NZ_BCUX01000023.1, forward strand.
ATTCACTTTATTTAGCTTGTATCTGTGGCTATTACTCGTCTTTGTAAAATGATTAAAAGAATGAAAATACCAAGCCTTTCACGTTGGAATAAACGGAACAGGCATGGTATTTTTCAATTCTCCGAAGAGACAATTATAATTTTCTTAAAAATAGGAAAGAGCAAATTACCAAGAATGACCCCAAATAAATTCAAAATCAAATCGTCAATATCCAAGCTGCCGCGATGGGTAACGAATTGGAGAACCTCAATGAAAGCTATAATCACCAAAGGAACAAGGAAAGCCTTTAATAGAGAATAACTTTTTAATCCTATGTATATCCCATAAGGAATGAACAAACATACATTGGCAGCCAAATTATAAAAAGAGATTAACCCGTTCACTTTCCCGGATAGATAAAATGAAATCGTGGAAAAGGGTTGAAGGTTCATTGAGTTATAACTTTGTTCGCTGGGTCGAAAAAATAACAAAATCAACAGTGCAATCGTATAGAGGGCTAACAAACCTACCAAGAATGGCAAGGAAAGGTTAATCGTTTCTTTTCGGATAAATAAAATTCCAACAAAGACAAAGCAAATAATCCCGAACATTATCACGGCTAATACGATAGGGTGAAGATAAGCTACTGAACGAATAAATACAGGCGAAAAAATAATAAATAATATGAAAGAAATCAACAATGAAAGGATTGATGTTTTTCTCAATTAATTTGATCCTTTTTGATAATATTGTGCCATCATGTCTTCAGGAACCATGCTGCCGCCTGTTGCCCAAACGACATGTGTAGCATTACTCATTTTATCCAATACCTTATTGTTCCGTAAGTAATCCATCCCGTCTCTACATAAGTTATCAGGTCCAATCATCCCTGCGAGTGCTGAGGGCTCTAAATGAATATCCTCCGTATCGACGAGGTCCTTTAGCAATCTATATAAGTTTTCGTCACTTATGGTATAACTCCCACTAAGGAAAGGCTCAATTACTTTACCGACAAATCCCGAGGGCCTGCCGACAGCAAGTCCATCCGCAGCTGTAACATTGTTAATTCCGATATCTTGGACAGAAATTTGATCATGGAACCCTGTCATTAATCCAAGTACCATACACGGAGAGTGTGTCGGTTCTGCAAAGAAACAATGGACATTATCTTTAAATACTTGCTTCAATCCAAAAGCAACGCCCCCTGGACCTCCGCCAACCCCACATGGAAGGTAAACAATTAAAGGGTGATTTTCATCGACGACGATCTCTAACTGTTTTAACTGATGCTTCAACCGGGAGGCAGCGACTGCATAGCCTAAAAATAAATCCTTGGAATTTTCATCGTCAACGAAATAACAGCTAGGATCTGCTTCTGCTTGGATACGACCCTGCGTGACAGCCTCGCTATAGTCAGAATCATATTCTATTACCTGAACATTTTTGCTGCGAAGCAAGTCTTTTTTCCATTGTTTTGCGTCCGCTGACATATGGACGGTTACTTTAAAGCCTAATTTTGCACTGATAATACCAATGCTTAATCCTAAATTCCCAGTTGAACCTACTGCTATAGAATATTGGGAGAAGAATACTCTGAATTTTTCACTTGCTAAAATCGAATAATCATCCTGAATCGTTAGCTTTTGATGGGAGAGCGCCAATTGCTCTGCATGTTTGAGTATTTCATAAATACCGCCGCGCGCCTTAATGGACCCTGAAATCGGAAGGTGACTATCACACTTTAGTAATAAATCACCTAAGAGAGGCTGTCCGTTATCCAGAGCCAATTTTTTCCGCATTGAGGGTATTCTTACTAATGGAGATTCAATCATCCCATTAGCTGCTCTGGTTTCCGGAAAAACCTTAGAAATATAGGGAGCAAAGCGATTCAATCTTTCCTCCGCAGCTTTAATGTCCGCTGCAGTCAAAGGAGATTTATCAATTGCTAGTTTAGAATTTTCAAGGTTAGGATTCACCCAAAATATTTCATCTAACGATTTGAGTTTTTCTATTAATGGGAGTTTTTCTATATCAAGACTTTTATTTATTTCACTGTTATTCATTGTGGTCCCCCTGTCCTATTGTAAATAATTATCAAACACGATTATGAATATAGATAAATTTTATCATAAGATTTTTTTGCTGCGTTATTTAAATGTTTAATAGTCGCTTGTCTTTAACACTTATTTACCTTTTGAATATGATTTAAATAAAAGGCATGTGAGGGACATGTATTTGGTCGGCTTTTATTCACCAAAGGCAAAATCAGGTGTTACTGAACTGGCTTTATCCATATACTATTGGCTTAAATTAAATACAAATACAGCAGCAGCATTTATTTCTTATGGGAAGTTAGAAAAAGAAGAGACTTCAAATGAGCTCATCCATGAATTTTCAAAACTGTCTCTAACCGAACAAAAACGAAAAGTGAAGTTAATGAAAAACGAGTATGATATTATTATTTATGATGCCTCAAGTCAGCTTTCCGAGGGCGTTTTAAAACTATTACCGATTGTTGACAGATTATTTGTGGTGGGTGAAGAACATACTGATTTTGCTGTCAAACTGCAAAAGATCATTCAATTTGATAAAATTTTTGATAAGAGTGTCAAAAATTTTATCACCCATTTACGAGGGAGCAAAACATATATTATTCGAGAAAATAAAGAAGATCGTGTCATTGGCTTCAACTATTCAAAAAATGAAACAAATACAATTGGACAAATGGTTTATACAGATTACGTCACGCGCTATTTAGAAGAGAAGTTCATTGAGAAAAATATAAAAATATTTAAGAAAATCTTACGGATCCCAAAGAAGGACTTGTATAAAGGCCTACATGAATTAGGGATTGATTTTGAAAAAGCACTGCTTTTTCATGAATACGTTTTTCTCCGCGAAGCGTTAGGTCAAGATTACCAAGAAGCACTAGAAAACCTTTTTCCACTTTTAATCAATTCCACCTACAAAGAAATTTTTGAAAAATTTCAAAATGAAATAAACTTCATCAAAAAAGTAAAATTATTATGATAAATAAAAAATACAGAGCAGCCATTGTTTAAAGGGGTTCCGTTTTCGGGTGCTTTCTTATTAAAAGACACAAGAATTGACGTATGAATCGCATACGTCTTTTTCTTTATTTATCAAGGTTTCTACGAAATTTCATTAACTTTGACAGGATCCGCACTTATCTGTTGGGGGAGGTAGGTTATTCACCTGGGCTAATAAATAGACGGAAAAATTCCGCTTAATTCGTAATTATTATTAAAAAAGGCTTAAATAGACGGAGAGATTCCGCCTATTGACTCGAAAAATTCGAAAAGGGAAGATTTTGCTTTGCATAACCGGAAAACCTCTGCTTATATACCCCAAAACGAGCTCCATCTTGCATTTAACCGGAAAATCTCCGCTTATTTTACTATTACTGCTTACTCGATTAAGGACAAGATATCTTTTTTAAAAAGGAGTTAGTTTTGTTTTTTTCTCCACTTCCAAGGATTATACTTGGATTTTATCAGGGGATAAATGTACAATCTAATAGTTGAACATTTAATAAAGATAAAAATGATATAGGTGGGAAAAAGAATGATTGCAAAGACGGAAGAGGATTTTAATGGATTGAAAGAAATCGGCAGAATCGTTGCCGGGATTCGTGATGAGTTAGTACAACGAGCGGTACCTGGAGTAACCACTAAAGAACTCGATGATATCGCCGGGGATTTATTTGAGAAGGAAGGCGCCATTTCTGCTCCCAAAGGTGAATACGATTTTCCGGGATATACTTGTATAAGTGTTAACGAAGAAGTGGCTCATGGAATCCCTAGTAGTCGGGTAATTCAAGAAGGAGATCTTGTCAATATAGATGTTTCTGGTTCCAAAAACGGTTATTTTGCTGATACGGGCATCTCAATTGTAATTGGAAAAGGTGAAGAAATTTTAACAAAAATTTGCGATGTTGCGAGAGAGGCGTTTGAAGCAGGACTAAAAAAAGCAAAACCTGGGTCCAAAATCAGCGGAATGGGTAAGGTCGTATACCAAACGGCCAGAAATCAAGGATTAACCGTAATTAAGAATCTGACGGGACACGGTATTGGCCGAACCATCCACGAACAACCTGACTACATATATAATTATAATGAAACCTCAGACAACGGATTGCTAAAAGAAGGAATGGTTATTGCATTTGAACCATTTATCTCCACACATGATGAAGAAGTGTTTCAACTAGAGGACGGCTGGACTTTTGTAACAGAAAAAAGCTTCGTAGCTCAGTACGAACACACACTCATCGTCACTAAAAACGGACCAGTCATATTAACTCGTTAATCAGAATAGAGTATAGAGCCTTCCGTATGCGAGGTTCTATATTCTATTTATTTTTTTAAAAGGTCATACACCATTCACAAAAACCAACACGTTGACTGTACGGTTTAAACTATGGTATAGTTATATTAACATTAGACTTGGAAGGGGTGAGTAATTTGGGGAGTTGTATCGAATTGGTGAAATAGCAAAATTAAAGAATATTTCCAAACGAACAATTGATTATTACACCCAAATAGGCTTACTAAACCCTATTCGGACGGACTCTAATTATCGATTGTATAGTGATGAGTGTCTTCAAATTTTAAATATGGTTGAACATTATAAGAATTTGAATATGCCGCTTGAGGAAATAAAATCTTCGATTGAATTAATTAAGTCAGACAATACGATTGATAAGCAGAAAGTGGAAAAACATTTTAAACAAATTGCCAGTATTATGCAGCACCTGAAAGAAGAGATCCATGTGATGGAACCGATTCTACAAAAATTAAACGATCAACAAAGAGAAAAGTATGTTAATAGATTATCGTCTGAAGGGATCACATTGGCTCAAACATTATTATTACTATTTAGCTAGATAATGATTAAAATAATCACGTAAAAAACAGGAGGTGTATTCCTTACTTATATCTATTAAGTAAGGAGACCATTGATCATTAGTAATCTACTAATAATAGCACTTTTAATTGCGTTTACAGCATTTTTTGTAGCATATGAATTTGCTATTGTTAAAGTCCGCGGTACACGTATCGATCAACTCGTAAGCGAAGGGAACAAGAACGCGATCGCGGCAAAAACGATTGTTACAAATCTTGATGAATATTTATCTGCCTGTCAATTAGGAATTACAGTTACAGCATTAGGACTTGGGTGGTTGGGTGAACCGACAGTAGAGCATATCCTTCGCCCGCTTTTAAGTTACTTTAATATGCCTGAATCGATTGCAAGTATTACTTCATTTGTAGTTGCGTTTGCATCCGTAACATTTATTCATGTAGTTGTAGGCGAATTAGCACCAAAGACCTTTGCCATCCAAAAAGCCGAAGAGGTCACTTTGTTATTTGCAAGGCCGATGATTCTCTTTTACAAAATCATGTATCCCTTTATAAAAGCTTTAAACGGTTCTGCACGATTTATCGTTGGAATTTTCGGCTTGAAGCCTGCTTCCGAACATGAAGTCGCGCATTCTGAGGAAGAACTTCAATTAATCATTTCCGAAAGTTATAAGAGCGGGGAGATTAATCAATCTGAATATAAATATGTGAACAATATTTTTGAATTTGATGATCGAAATGCCAATGAAATTATGGTGCCGCGCACCGAGATTATTGCTTTTGATATTTCACAATCTCTAAACGAATGTCTTCAAATCGTGACGGAAGAAAATTATACAAGATATCCGGTCATCGATGGTGAAAAGGATAACATCGTCGGTATGGTAAACATGAAAGAAGTCTTTACCGAATATATTAGAGGCAAGAATGTTGAAACATCGATACAAGAGTATGTTCGCCCAGTTATCCAGGTAATTGAATCGATCCCAATCCATGATTTGCTTCTGAAAATGCAAAAAGAGCGTGTTCATATGGCCATCCTAATGGATGAATATGGGGGTACGGCTGGTTTAGTCACAGTCGAGGATATCCTTGAGGAAATTGTCGGTGAGATCCGCGACGAGTTTGATGCGGACGAAGTACCTGAAATTAATAAAATTAGTGAAAACAAAACCATCGTTGAGGGTAAAGTCTTAATTGATGAAATTAATGATTTATTCGGCATAGACCTTGACGATTCAGATATGGATACCATCGGCGGCTGGATATTATCAGAAAAAATGGATGTCGTCGAAGGCGATAAAGTGAGATATGACGATTATGTATTTAAAGTGCTTGAAATAGACGGTTACCATATTAAGTCCTTAGAAATTTTAAAAATTACCAATCAAGAATCAATCGCATAACCAACTCCCTCTTATTGTGATAAGAGGGAGTTTTTTTTTAATAGCCAACTGGCACAAAAGGAAAAGTCTAAATCCTTTTTGTGTCAGTTTTTTTCATTTTATCGATAAATCTACCTAGGTTTTGTAAAAATCTTTACAAAACCTTCAAAATCTTAATAAATATTCTAAATAGTTTACAAACTCTTCACCCTTGCTCAACAGCAACTTCAAGTTATGTACCTATACTTTACGTAAGAGCTAGCAAGTCTCTTTTTTATTAAATCTTTTGGGGTGATAAATTTGTGAGTACTGAAAAGAGCTACAATTTCTACCAAGATTATCGGAAAATACGATCATCCAATCTTACATTATCAAAAAACGTCGAGTATTATCTCTATTTAAAAAGAGCGTATGACATAATCCTTGCATCAGTTGGGTTAATCATTGCTGTGCCGATTGTTCTCTTATTTACGATCCTCATTGTTATGGAGACACCAGGTTCTCCATTTTATGTTCAAGAGAGGATTGGCAAAAATGGAAAACGATTCAAGATGGTGAAGCTACGTTCGATGACAATCGATGCCGAAAAAGAAGGGGCGAAGTGGGCAGAGGTAAATGACCCACGGATCACTCATGTGGGTGCATTCATCCGAAAGACTCGCATCGACGAGCTTCCTCAATTGGTCAATATTTTAAAAGGAGACATGTCCATTGTGGGTCCAAGACCAGAAAGGCCCTTTTTTACAGCGCAATTTAATAAAGAGATAAAGGGATTCGAAAATCGCTTGGTGGTTAAACCAGGTCTTACGGGTCTTGCTCAGGTAAGTGGGGGATATGATATTTCTCCAAGCGAAAAACTTAAATATGATCTGGCATACATACAAAATTTAACCTTCTCACTTGAAGTAAAAATAATTTTGAAGACGTTTAAAGTAATACTCACAGGTGAGGGAGCACGTTGAAAAAGGCGGGAAGTATATGTCAGTCATTAGAAAGCAACTACATAAAGGAGTAAAGTGGACTGGAATTTCTACCCTTATCATTACAGCGATTCAAATTATTCAGTTTGCATTACTAGGAAAAATAATGAGTTTATCCGAATTTGGGCTAGTTGGAATGATTACCACGATTGTAGTGTTCGCTCAGATTTTGCTCGATCTTGGTTTTGGCACAGCCGTGATTCAAAAAGAAGTCGTCTCGGAACGTGTGTTGTCAACACTATTTTGGCTAAATATGGCAGTAGGTATCGGATTGTTTGTGCTCCTATTCCTGCTAAGCCCTCTGATTGCGATGTACTTCCATCGAAGTGAATTAGTGGAGCTTATTCGGCTTTTGGCAGTAATGTTTCTAATCGCTCCGGTCGGGCAGCAATGTCAGTATTTGTTACAAAAAGAATTACGTTTTAATTTACTTGGATTGATTGAAGCGGGGACAACAATAATTTCATTCCTAACAATGGTCATTCTCATCTTTACCATTCGTCCCATTTATGCCTTTGTTATTTCACAAGTTGTGATGAATTCACTCAAAGGCATTCTATATTTTCTCTGTTATCAAAAGAAATGGCGTCCCTCATTCGTATTTGATTTGTCTGAATGTAAGGAATATATGGCATTCGGTGCATTCCAATTAGCCTCACGATTAGTCAATCGAATCGGCTCCAACATTGATGTGATTTTAATCGGAAGATTTATGGGAGCAGAAGCACTCGGTATATATAATCTTGCCTACCAAATCGTGACCATTCCGGTTTTAAAGATTAATCCAATTATTACAAGAGTAGCTTTTCCAGTTTTTTCAAAAAGTCACCAAAATCAAGTTTTATTAACAGATGGATTCTTACACATGACAAAGCTATTAAGTCTAGTATCTTTTCCCATCTTGATGGGTCTTACGGCTGTGTCTAATGTTTTCATCCTAACCATTTTTGGAGAGAAGTGGCTGAACGCCGTTCCAATTGTGCAAATCATGGCAATTGTAGGAATTCTGAGGGTTTTAATGAATCCAAATGGCTCCATTATTTTAGCAAAAGGAAAGGCTAATATTGCTTTTTATTGGGATGCGGCTGTTCTCATTGTCTATAGCTCGTCTTTATGGCTTGCTGTAATGACGAATCAATTGGAAGTTGTCGCGTGGACCTATGCAGGTGTAAGTCTGGTGAATTTTTTCGTTGGAAGATGGTTACTTAATTGGTTGATACAGTTGCGTTTTCGGCAATATTTGAAAACTATTTCTTTACCCTTCCTTTTATCGATGCTTATCTCGGTTGTCGCTTTTTATCTGAAAGAAATTACTGTCTGGTATTTTCCGAAAACTAGTTACTGGCCGCTTATTTTTTCAGTCGGCTTAAGTGGACTTGTCTATATTCTGCTTTTGTATAAGATTTATCCTGATTTTTTCTTGAGGATCGTAAAAAAACAAATAAGAGGGCAAACATGATGAAGATATTATGGATTACAAGTGTGTATCCAAGTGACGAAAAACCTGGTCTTGGTGTTTTTCACGAAACGCAAGTTCAAGCATTAATCCGTTTAGGCGTTGAGGTTACTGTTATTTGTCCCGTGCCGCGTCTTCCTGTTCTAGTCAGTTATATGAAGAAACACTATCGAACTACTAACGGGGTTCCATTTAAGTCGCACCGAAAAGGAGTGACAGTCTACCGACCACCTTATTTAGCGCTGCCGGGCCAGCTCAGATGGGCCCAGCCTGATAAACGGATTGCTGCTTCCATCTTAAGAACAATGTCTGATTACCTAATAGAGCCTGATTTAATCCACGCTCATTTTGCCATGCCATCTGGAGGGGCAGCACGGATTGTTGCGGAACAAAAAAAGCTGCCGTGGATTTTAACATTACATGGAAGTGATGTGAATATTTATCCCTATTTTAGTGCAGGTGCAAAAAAAGTATTCGAACAAACAGTACAGGCGGCAAATCTGGTATTGGCAGTGGGTGAAAGCCTTAAGAATAAAGCAAAGGAGTTAGCAGGCAGAGATAGTATGGTACTCCCCATTGGGGTGGATCTATCCCGGTTTCAACCTACCAATGAAACCAAAAGGGAAATCAGAAGGCGGCTACAGCTCCCTGAAGAAAAAAAAATTGTTGTTTTTATAGGAAGGTTAACACAGGCTAAAGGAGTTTTTGAACTCGCTCATTCACTGCATTGGCTTTCGAATGATGTAGCCATTGTATTTGTTGGGGATGGACCAGCTAAAAATAAGTTAAGGCAGCATTCCGATTTCAATAGAAGGCTATTCTTAACAGGGCAAGTTGAAAATGAAAGAGTAAGTGATTATTTGTTAGCTAGTGATGTGTTTGCTCTCCCATCTTATACAGAAGGTTTGCCAACTGTTGTTATCGAAGCATTAGCCCTGAAGGTACCTGTGGTTTGTACGGAAGTCGGAGGTGTCCCGGAGTTATTTGGGGAGCATCGTCAGCTTTTAATCGAAAGTAAGTCAGTATCAAGCCTTGTAAATCGGATAAGCGCTATCCTAAACAGAAATCTTTTTTCCAAGCAGGTTCAGCTTGAACTGTATGAAAATATTCAAAAAAATTATCATGTTGATCACAATGCAGTTTTGCTAAATGCTGTCTACAAACGAACAATAGAATCCATTTATTCAACGATATAGTCAGTCTAGCGAGTAATAAACAACAGGAAGGATGGAATTTGATGAAAAAAATAGCTGTTATTGGAACTGGGTATGTAGGTCTCGTCTCAGGTACATGTTTTGCCGATTCAGGAAACCAGGTTACTTGTTGTGATATTGATCAATTAAAAATAAAGGAACTCACAGAGGGAATTATGCCAATTTATGAGCCAGGTTTAAAAGAGCTGGTCCATAAGAATGTTCGGAAAGGATCCCTTAAATTTAGCGCTAATATCAGTCAAGAGATAAAGGAGGCTGAGGTGATATTAATTGCAGTCGGGACCCCAATGACATCATCTGGCAAAGCTGATTTAACCTATGTAAAACAAGTCGCTCGATCAATTGGTGAAAATTTAAATAGCTATAAAGTAGTTGTCACAAAAAGTACAGTTCCCGTCGGCACAGGAAAATTAATAGAATCGGTGATTAGGGAATACGACAATGGAAAACATCCATTTGATGTTGTTTCAAATCCTGAATTTTTAAGAGAAGGTACTGCCATTAAGGATACGATGAATATGGAGCGTGCAGTCATTGGCGCCACAAGTGAAAAAGCATTTCAACTGATTGCGGAGATTCATCAACCCTTTACAGAAAATATTGTAAAAGCTTCTTTAGAAACAGCTGAAATCATTAAATATGCGGCTAATGCATTTTTGGCTACAAAGATTTCATTTATAAATGATATAGCCAACATATGTGAACGCGTGGGTGCTGACGTTACCAAGGTGTCTGCAGGGATTGGTTTAGATAGCCGGATCGGCAATAAATTTTTACAGGCGGGCGTTGGATTTGGCGGATCCTGTTTTCCAAAAGATACTGCAGCACTTCTGCACATCTCCGAAGATTGTGGATACGATTTTAAATTAATCAAGGCTGTCATTGAAACAAACGAAGGACAAAGAGTGCAGCTGGTGAAAAAATTGTTGCAGGCATTAGGTTCTTTACAAGGAAAAACGATTAGTGTTTTGGGGTTAGCATTTAAACCAGATACCGATGATATTCGCTCTTCTCCTGCACTCGATATTATCCCTTACTTAACAGAGCAGGGGGCAATCGTAAAGGCATATGATCCAATCGCAATTGTCGAAGCAAAAAAACAGATTGGTTACCAGTGCACCTATTCAGAAGATATATATGAAACAATCACAGATTCAGATGCATGTATGATCTTAACTGACTGGCAGGATGTAAAAACATTAGATTTACCATTAGTAAAGCAATTAATGAAACAACCTCTGATCGTTGATGGACGGAATCTCTTTGAGTTGGAGATGATGAAACAACTTGGTTTTACGTATCTTTCAGTTGGCAGACCAGCTATTCAATCGGAATCAATTATTTCAAAGGCTTTTACGAAGAATTAGATGAGACGCTCAGTTCTCAAGGAATAAACAACTGCTATCACTACATGGTTAGTTTGAAAAGGAGAAGGAAGTGTGATGCAAGGTAATTCACTCGTTAAAAAAGCACCAGGTGTGTCAGCTTTTCTTTTAGAAGGCAGCAAGCCACCATTTATAGTTGTTATGTATTTATTAGTCATGACAACATTTTTGAATCAATCTGTTTTAAACATTCATGTCGGATTTTTCAGTTTATTTTTGTATCGCTTGGTTCTTATCGTTGCAGTTATTCTCTTTTTCTTTCACGTTATGAGAGAAAGGAATCTTCCTCAATTTTGGGATCAAGCAAATGTCAAGGGTGTTCTGCTCTTTCTACTGTTTTGGATGACCTATGGAGCGGTTTCACTTCTATGGTCAAAATCGGTTATAGAGGGAATGAAGTCCTTAATTCTTTTGGGTATGGGAATATCGTTTGTTTTTTTGGCTGTTTTTACATTTAGGAAAATGAACCATCTGTTTTTGTTTTATGGAATATGGATGGTTATGACAGTCATACTCATGGTGATTGGATTAATCAATCATTTTGCACATATCCAGCTGCCTACATCGACTTTGTACGGAGGACCTGAATATAAGCTTTCTTATCCAACATCTGTTTTCTTTAATCAAAATGATTTTGCCACATTTCTAACGATTTCATTGTTTTTTTTTCTATCTATTACAAGAAATAGTAAACAAGTATTTTTGAAAACAGCTTGCTTATTTCTGGCAATTATTTGTGTGTATCTCATTTATTTGACGGATTCACGGGCGAGCTTACTTGGAGTCATGCTTGGATTAATTGTGTATGTGTTTATCCTTCTTCCAGTCTATTTCAAGCGAATGGCAGCCATTATCGGATCAACATTATTTTTAGTAGGTGTTATTGTATTTTTTGAAAAGTTCATCCATTTTTTTAACGGTTCGACCTTTTACTCAAGTAATGAACTGCTTCCATCCAATGTTGCGAGATTAAATTTACTAAAGAATACCCTTCACTTTTCATTAGAGAGCTTTGGATTTGGAGTTGGTGCAGGCAATATCCCTTTCTATTTAAAAAACGAGTCGATCTATGCTACAAATCAGGTTGTCGAAGTGCATAATTGGCTCGCTGAAATTATGGGTAATTATGGAATACTTATTTTGCTAGGTTATATAACTATGTATGCCTATCTGTTCATAAGGCTCTATAAACTATATAAAACTAGAAGCAACAGGGACCAAAAAGGGTTACTTGAAGCGTGTATGATGGGGCTTATTGGATTCGCGGTTTCTAGTATCAGTCCGAGTTCTATAAGTAATCTATTTTTTCATTGGGTATTTCTAGGTTTCGTCATTTGTATAGTTTCTGTTTTTACAGGTAAAAAAAATCAACCTCACAAAGAAAATTCCTATTAAGGAGCAAAGTTCAAATGGGACAAATGATTCAAAGTATGAAAGAAAGAATTAATAAATACTTCCTAATATTACTATCCATTACGGTTATGCTTGGTGTCATTGGATGGCTCCTTCCCGTCGGAAAAGAGAAATCCAATTATTCGGTAGAAGCTGCCCTAACCCTAGGAAGCTACAATAATCCAGAGTTAAATGATCCAAAGCGTGTTATCAATTTGTTAACGACCGCCCCATTTTATGAAGATTATTTGAAAGAACTATGGGAAGCAAAATCTGAGGAAATTCTTACAAATTTACATGTAACTGTAAGTCCCGATAACAAAGTTAACCTTTCGTATACAGATCAATCCAAAGAAAGCACAGTCGAGGTTCTAAACCAGATTACAAGTGCCTTTATGGACTTAGATAAAGAGCGGTTCCAACAGAAACAAAAAATTATTCAGGAAACTTTTGAAGTATTAAAAAATGAAAAAGTTGGTCCAGATGCGGAAGTAGACCAACAACGCTTCTTATTAGAACTAAAGACAGCTCTCTATGACATTAAAGAAGCCAAATTATTAAAATCCGCTGATATAAATGCTTTAAATACAGAAAATCGAGCCTTCAACTCGAAAGAAAGAGCAGTGCTAGGGATTTTATTGGGCATAACTTTAAGCTTTTTATGGATCGTTTACCCCGTCCTTTTCCGGGAATAGATTATTTTTAGGAGGTTTTTTATGAGTCCACAGCAGCCATTGATCTCAATTATAACGCCTTCATATAACGCTAGTTTGTTTATCGAGCATACAATCGCCTCTGTTAGAAAGCAAACCTTTCAAAACTGGGAAATGATTATTGTCGATGATTGTTCTACTGATGATACACCTGAAATATTAAGATGTTATGAAAAAGAAGATGAAAGAATACATGTTATTTTTTTAAATCAGAATGGTGGGGCAGCTGTTGCACGTAACATTGCCTTGCAGCATGCGAGGGGTAGATTTGTGGCATTTCTTGATAGTGATGATTGCTGGAAACCAGAAAAACTAGCAAAACAGCTTTCTTTCATGCTAACCAACAACTATGCTTTTACGTTTACCGGGTACGAACTTGTAACCAATGAGGGAGTTCTGTTGAACAAACAGATATCTGCTCCAGCGGAAATTTCGTATGATGATATGTTAAAGAATACAATTATTGGCTGTTTGACAGTGATGATTGATCGAAAGAAGGCAGGAGATATTCAGATGCCTAACATACGAACAAGACAGGATTTAGCCACCTGGCTAGCCATATTAAAACAAGGAATCCATGCCTACGGTTTAAATGAAAATTTGGCTGAGTACCGGACCGGGAATCCATCTATTTCGAGAAACAAGTGGAAAGCAGCAAAAATGAATTGGTTTGTCTATCGCAAATTAGAAAAACTGAACGTCTTAAAAGCTTGTTGGTGTTTTTCGCACTATGCCTTTCATGCTGTGCTAAAGAGAATATAAAAAGGGATGGTACAAATGAATAATATACATGTTATTGTGGCAACAGGGGAGTGGGCACAGGACCAGTTACGTTACCGTAGACATAGGCTTGCTGAATATTTGCAAAATCATCCCGATACAAAAGAGGTTATTTGGTTATGTCCGACACCTGTACAAAAAGGAAAGTCAAACACTAGATTGTCAAATGGAATAAATCAATGGACGATACAAGATTTACTTCCTCACAAAGTGTTTCGATTTTGTCGCTATATTGATGAATTTCATCGAACAAAATTGCAGCCCATATTACTATATTTAAAAAAAGCACAGGAAGAGTATACTATTAATTTATGGTATACCTTTCCTGGATTTCCGATACTATCTGAAATCTTTCCTTGGAATAAAGTCGTTTATGATTGTAGTGATTTATGGACTTCACCTATCAATGGGAAAAACTCAATTTCAGCCAATTTTAGAAAGAACATCATATCAAAGGCAGAGAATCGGATCGTTCAAAAGGCAGGTGTGGTTTTTTGTACTTCAGAATATCTACGGACGAGAATAGTTGAAAAGTTAGATGCTGAAGAAAAGGTATTTACCTTTGAAAATGGGGTAGAGTTTGATTTGTTTGCAAACAATCCAACACGAATGGAGAATATTCTACCTGTTCACTTTGACGGAACCGTTTTAGGATTTATCGGGGGAATTAAACCAAAGCTTGACTTTGATTTGATAAAGGAAGTAGCACAAAAAAAACGAGAGTGGCTTTTTCTATTAGTAGGTCCGGATGGTACGAATGATCATCCAAAATTTAAAAATTTATTAACAGAGAGTAATGTTTTATGGACTGGTAGTGTCGCACCGTCCGATGTCCCAAAGTATATGAACTTAATCGATATTGGAATTATGCCCTACAGTTCATCTGAATATAATCAAGCTGTATTTCCATTAAAGTTATTTGAATTTTTAGCAGCGGGGAAGTCTGTGCTTGGCATGAATTTACCATCAACTAAGAAATATGCTGAGGAATCTGTTTATACTCATTTAGATACCAATGATGCTAACCAATTCATCAATGTATGTGAACAGTTAGAAGGTATCAAAAATCATGAAAACTATATCCATAGACGCAAGACACTTGCAAAAACAAAAAATTGGAACGAAGTATTTGAGGACATGTTACAATTAGTATAGATTAAATCAAACCTGGTTAGATTCTATTCGCGGAGACCCATAAGGGTTTCCTTTTTTATTTTAAGTTATGAAATACTGAGTGTGTAAACCGGCACATGTGCGGACTAATTATTGGAATAAGAATGGATAGGAAAAATTTGTGGAAAAACAATGGAAAAGGAATATTTACTATCATTAAAATTTATTTGATTTTGATTTGAAAAAAGAGTAATAAAAAATTCTTATAAAAGCAGCCGAAACAAACATCAAAAATAGAAAATTAAGAAAATTATTCATACAACAACCTCCCGATCAGAAAATTATTTATAAAAAGAACCATTGAATAGGAATTGCTATAGTTACATTTTATCCAGGTAATACTAAGAAATAGTTGAGTCGATGTTAACCTTTTGTAAAGTATTGTAATATTAATTTTATAGATTTACATGTCTGATTAGTACTAGATCTAACATTGGATCCATTCCGCTGAAGTCTAAAAAATAGTTAAATAGCAAAACATCAAAGAATTTAATTTCTAAACGCAAAAAAGAGACCTTAGAAGTCTCTTTTTTTACTTGGTTATGGAAAAAATTGACCAATTGAATCCTGACCTTAACATAATCTGGTTTTATTAAAATATTATGGTTAATAGAGCATTTCAAAAAAAGGAGGTATTAACGTGAGTAAGATTAGTAAGGATGATTTTGTACAGGGGTTCGTACCGAATCATAATCATGGTTCGGTTGATTACACCTCTGTAGCGGGAGGGCATGTTCATCAGTGTCTAGATGTAACTTCGCCGCCAATCCAGTCCCAGGATCATAATCATATTCATTATACAGAGGGATATGTTGTTTTCGAGAATGGGCATACCCATCATTATAAAGCCTATTCCGGTCCTGCTATTCCTATAGGAAATGGAATGCACGTACATCATTATGATTTTTATACTTCGGAAAATGATGGTCATAAGCACCGAGTAAGGGGTGTCGACCAACCAGCACCAGGGAATAAATAGTAATTCAATGTCAAAAGAGGCTAATAATTTAGTCTCTTTTTGACATTGAATTACTCAATCTTCACTCCTGAATCAAAAACATAAGGCTGTTTAGAACCTTTAAACTTGTTATTGACATAAATAAAAAATCATTATAAGATACAATTCGTAACAATTACGATTTGTTTAATCTAATAAACTAATATTATATGGAATAATTATTTATTTTAAATCGTAATTATTCCTAATTAGGAATTTTATGGAGAGGAAAATAGAAGATGAAAAGACTATTATGTCCGATAATTGTTTTTCTTATAGTAGTAAGTGGTTGTTCTAATGCAGCACAGACCAAGAGTGAAAGAGTTAGTGAAGGCACAAAAAAATTACAAATTGTTACCACGTTTTATCCAATGTATTATTTTACCCAAAAAGTAGCTGGCAATTCAGCTAATGTAGAGTTACTTATACCGAACGGTGCTGAACCACATGATTGGGAGCCAACTGCAAAGGATATGGCGAAAATCCAAGATGCAGACATGTTTATATACAATAGCCGATACTTTGAAAGCTGGACTGAAAAAGTATTAAAAAGTATTAATGATTCAGATTTAACTG
Organism: Neobacillus drentensis NBRC 102427; assembly: GCF_001591445.1. Taxonomy (GTDB): domain Bacteria; phylum Bacillota; class Bacilli; order Bacillales; family Cytobacillaceae; genus Neobacillus; species Neobacillus drentensis. Next base: position 18,580 of record NZ_BCUX01000023.1, read on the forward strand.
TTATAGAAGCTTCAAAGGGGCTTGAATTGATGAACGCTTTAGAATCTGAGGAGGAAAATCATTCTGATCATGCGTCTTCAAAAGACCCACATGTGTGGCTTTCTCCCGTGTTAGCCCAGCAGGAGGTCGACACAATTACTAATGCTATCGAAAAGCTGGATCCAAACCATAAAAATGAGTATGAAAAAAACGCAGAGGATTTTAAATCCCAACTTGCTGACTTAGATCACCTATACAAAGAGACAATTAATAAGGCTGAGAAAAAAGAATTTGTGACACAACATGCCGCATTTGGATATTTAGCAAAACAGTATGGGTTAACACAAATACCGATAGCTGGATTATCCCCAGATGTGGAACCAACCCTAGGTAAATTGAAAGAACTAACGGAATTAACGAAGAAGAAACATGTAAAGGTTATTTATTTTGAGGGACTTACTTCATCTAAAGTGGCTCAAACGTTAGCAAATGAAATAGGTGCTAAAACTGAAGTTTTAAATCCATTAGAAGGATTAACTAAAGAAGAACAAGAAAAAGGATTAGATTATATTGATGTTATGAAAAAAAATCTCGAGGCATTAAAATTATCTTTTTAGAGTAAGTTGTTTTATTGTAAGAAAGAGCTGCCGAAATCTCGGCGGCTCTTTTTAATATCCTCTAAAGACATATTCTTCTTTTGGAGCAGAGGTAGTAGTCCAATCTTCTACCTTTAAGTAAGGAATGCTTGTTTTAAAGGGCTGATAATAGATGGTTGATATTTTTCCTTTTACCGTTACCCATTCATCGTTTTTAAATTTCTTGCCGGCAGGCATTTCGACTAGCATTCCAAACACACCTGAATCTGCAATACAATGTATCACACCAAATCGGAACACAAAGATCTGGTTTTTATTTATTGTTTCTGAATCATTGAAAACAAAACCTTTAAACTCAATTTCCTTTCCAAGAAAATCACCCGGGAAGTTATAAATTGTTTCCATCCCTTTTAAATAATTTTTATCATTCAATATAATCGTTTCTTTGTTTACATACTTTTTCTTTTCTTTCTTCATTAATACATCGTAATCCTCTTTTCCATAATACACACTCGTATCAGGGCGCAAAAATTGTTGTTGCATAAAGGAGTCTCCTTTTCCTTCATCGTAAATGGGAAAATGGAAACCTTTTGCTTTTACAATATTTGAATCAAGGGTGGCAATTGGAAAAAATAATCCTGAAATGATTGGAAAAGCGAAAATCGGATAAATTAAAACCTTTTTATACCATTTATCCTCTTTCGCATGATTATGTCCACAATGATCATGGTCACAACTAGCTTCCTTGGATTCACCTTTGCTTAGCATAAAGATTTGAACAATCGTTAATACAAGCAAGGCATAACCAGCTGTGGCAGAAAGATAAGAATATTTCATGTTAATATATTTATTAATATCACCTGTAAGATGCATCTGAAAGATTAAATAAGTAAAACCAATTAATATTAAACTTCTTATCATAATTCCAACTCCTTAAAACAACAAAGAGTATACAAAGACAACAGCAAAAACGGAAGAAACAATCATGAAAACAAGCCGCTTTTTAAATGTTGCAAGCATCATCATTAAATTTTTAATATCCACCATTGGTCCAAACACAAGAAACGCTAATAACGAACCCGTAGAAAATGTTGTTCTAAAAGACGAAGCAATAAAAGCATCAGCTTCGGAGCAAAGAGACAGAATAAAGGAGAGAGTCATCATCACGATAGAGGATGATGCTTGTCCTTGACCAATCGAAACAAGAGTCGATGTCTTAATATATGTTTGAACGGCTGCTGCAATTAATGATCCAATAATTAAATATTTACCCATGGAGAAGAATTCTTCAACCGCATGCTCCAAGGTCTGCCAGATTTTTTTATAAAATGGAGTCGATTTTTCATCAGAATGGTGAAAATGGAAATGTTCTTTAAACGGGCTCCCTTTAAATCGAAAAGCGATTAAACTTCCTACTATAATAGCTACAATAATGGCCCCAATAGCTCTGTATAACGGCATCTTCCAGTCACTGCCAAATGCAATATACGTTGCAAATAGAACAACAGGATTGATGATGGGTGCTGTCAACATAAACGCAATCCCCGCTGATATTGGCACGCCTTTTGAGACAAGCCTGCTAACAATAGGAACAATCCCACACTCACAGGAAGGAAATAAGATACCTAAGAAACTTGCAAAGATGACGGCTAGTACTTTATTTTTAGGCATGATTTTGGCAATCATTTCTTCGGTAACAAATATTTGAATGATCCCTGATATTAAGACACCAAGAGTCACAAATGGCAGGGCTTCAATTAAAATCGAAATAAAAATGGTATTCATCTGTAAAAAAGATTGCGGTAAGGATATACCAAACATTATATTCCTCCATAATTCAAGACTCATGGAAAATACTATACTCTCATCCTACTAATTCGTCCAACGAAAAATCTGGAATAAGATAATTTAATATTAACCTTAAAAGATCGCAGAATATTTTGGAATATTTGAGGTGCTTTTTGCTAATATTATTGAATAAAATCGACAGGTAATGTCCTGATGTTCGGACTAGTCAATCCATTAAACGAACAAATTGCACCTTGGGGGATATTTTGTAATGGACAAAAGCAGCATTAAATTAACAGCTCCTGAAATTTCTAGTTTGTGGATCATTAGAGCTCGGTGAGATTTTTTTGTAATTGAAAGGAATTACATCGGATTATTGCTTATATTTGGAGCTATTCAAGTGATGTAGGACAAAGAAATCAAACAGTACTTAATCAAGGGTAGAAAATTGTCTGAAAAACAAATCAATATATTTAACACTCTTCTTAGAGAAGAGGATTTACTGGAAATCTCACCTGTAACAATGGAAGTCACTGATTCAACTATTTCTCCTTTTTCTGATAAACTAATTATGTTTCTGATCACGACGACGACAGCGACTAGTATTCCCCTAATAGCGCATGCCATGTCCGTTTCAATGAGAAAAGATCTGGCAATCCATTATGCACGAATAATAGCCGAAATCATCCATTATGAGGAGATTGGCGTCAATATCCTCATAAATCGAGGTTGGATGGAATAGCCTCCGCTGGACTTTGATAGAAAAGCTTTTATGAGGGGTTAGAAAATGAGAAGCGGAGATATGTATATAACATTAAAGACCGCTAATTTCAGCGGTCCTTAGGGTTGTTGTTGGTTATTCCAATATTGGAGAGTGTCTATTTTGCCGGTTGGCTCACTTTTTATTACATTTCCATCTTTGTCTTTATAAACCTCATATTCTTCATAAGTTTCAACGATATAACCATCTACTTTTTCGGTATTTATTAGCTTTTCCTCCAAAACTGGTACATCAGGCTCCACATCAACAGGCTGCACCATTACTGGTTGATCGGTCGAATAGGCATAGTCTTTATTAATAAATGAGTAGGGTGAATCAAGATAGGCTGCAAAACCTAAAGTGACCAATAGGCAACATATACTAACAAAGGTTTTTAATTTCATAAACTGGGCTCCTTTTTCACTTACATCCTCGTAACCCATTTTATGCATGTCCGATAAACATATGCCTAATGATTAGTTTTGAATATTGGTAGTTTTTACTGTCTCCAGTGACGGCCGAAAAAGTAGAAATAAAATAAATGCTGCCATTGAAATAATCGCACCTGAAATATACGGAAGACCGATCGCCAGCGAAAACAGCCACCCACCAAGTGGTGGACCGATAATTCGACCAAGTGAGTCAAAAGAAGATAATAGACCCGTTGAGCTTCCATAACCTGCGTTTGAGGTTTTCGTAATTAAAGAAGAGACACTTGGACGAATAACTCCATTTCCTAAACCGAAAATCGTTAAAAAAAGGGCTGCAGTTGCAAAGTTATTTACTAATAAAATCAGTCCAAATCCAAGTGCCGAAACAATGATACCCAACTGAATAACGATTTTCTCTCCGTATTTCTTGGTCATTCTACCGACCAGACCGCCCTGAACGAGCGCACTTCCAAACCCCATGATCATAAAAATGTAGCCAAGTTGAGTGGCGTCCAATCCAGCTTTTTTTGCGGCAAAGTAGGCAAAGGTTGCTTCCAAACCAGAAAGCGATAAGGAGATTAATAATTGCACCAAATATAGTACGGTAACTGCACCACTAAACGCCTTTCCAAAAGAGAACTTCTCTTTGCTAACTATTTCTTTATTCTGTTTCGATTCTTTTAGCAATAGAAAAACTAGGATCAAGGTTATGAACGAGGAACCACTTGCAAGAAAAAAGGGCATATTCAAACTGAAACTTGAGAAAATCCCACCTATCGCGGGCCCAAAAACAAAACCTAAGCCCGTTGCTGCACCAACTATTCCCATTCCTTTGCCACGATTTTCTTCCGTGGTGATGTCTGCAACATAAGCCATGGCGGTTGGCATATTAGCAGAGGAAAGAATGCCACCAATAATTCTTGCCGCAAATAGCATCCAAAGCTCTGTTGACATGGCTTGAATCAGAAAGGATAGACCTAGTCCAGCAATCCCAATCATCATCACTGGTTTACGCCCAATTCGGTCGGAAACATGACCCCACATCGGTGCGAAAATGAACTGCATGAGCGAATAAACGGCCATTAACAAACCTAATTCTGTGGGATTCGCCCCAATTTCTTCGGCATAAAAAGGTAAAACCGGAATGATAATTCCGAATCCTACCATCACCAAAAACATAACTACAAATAAAATCGGTAAAGCGGACTTTGATTGCAAAGAATTTTCACTCCTAGGTGACTTTTAAAGTCGTGAATTATACTTACTTCCTACTAATAAGATAATGGAAACCGACGTCAGAAAACAAGCCTCTTCCATCAATTATTTCCTTTGGTGGAAATAGTATGCAATCTCTCTTTGACGGCGGCAGGTTGGTGAGAAAAGAGCAGCAACCCAAGGATACCAACAAGAAAACAAGTTACCATAGGTTGTATCAGTTACTTAGGAATATGATAGCGAGTAGCTAGCAAATGCTAGTTGTTGGATAATATGGAATTGAGAAGTACGGAAGCTAAAAAAAGTCCGCAATTAAGGGCTAATGCGGACAAAAATAATCTTGAAGCTTTAATGAAAGACATTTCTTGGGCTTTCCAACCTAGGTTTGTCTTTCATGAACAATTTGAAGGACATTTCTTCTGATTCTAGAACGAGTTTTGTCTTTCATCACCTCTATGAAAGACATTTCGAAGGTATGACTTAAATTTTCTACATTTAGTAAGCTCATTTTTTGTATTCCTCGCTTCGTTCAAGACTTAATACATTAGTTCATTAAACTAGATTTTTCAAGAGAAAAATACTGTAGTTTTATTGGATATAGGGTTTTCATGATTAACCATTATACACGCATGTATAATGAACCATCGATATGGGCAATTTATATAAAAAAAGGAAAAAGATATGATTGGATTACTTATTGCCATTATTACATTTAATTATTTCGCCTTTAAGAAAAACAAATTGTTAACGGGTAACCAAATTGTCCATATTTGGACATTCACGATTGCTTTCCAAAACATTTTTGATCTTTTTATTGAATTTAAATACCATGGATATTGGTATTTTGACAAAGAGATTGACTGGGCTGGATTGCTGCCACATATGTTCTTAGTTCCCGCCGCTAATATGATTTTTTTAAATTGGTTTCCACATAAATCAAAGGTCATTAAGCAAATTGGGTTTATGATTTTTTTTGTTGTTGCCATAATAACTTACGAAGCCCTCACTTTACTGCCACCACCGTGGGGATTCTTTCATTATGGCTGGTGGAAGCTTTGGCATGCAGTCATTCTTGATCCGATCTTGCTCCTTATCTTATTAGGCTTTTATAAGTGGATTTGCAATCTGGAAAAGGATGTCTGTAAATCTCCACACAAACAGGAATAATTATTACTTAAAATGCTTAATCAAGCGAACAACCTTGTCCATATAATAATAAAAAAGTGTGGAAGGTGTGGATTGGTTGGAAAACAATCAAAAGTGTATTTCTATTGGTACTATTTCCGGCGGGATTGTAAACTTCGGCGGGGCGGTTTGGATTGCTCCGATATCAGTAACAACGACAACTTCGGGGTCCGGGAATGATAATTCAGGTACAGAAGTAAGTTCAAGTTCAGGGAAAAATGCTTCGTTACAAAGACACATAACTGAAATCATCGAATTAATCCAGGCAATGAATAAGAAAAAATAAAGACGATACTATCAAAAAGTATCGTCTTTTAACCTTGCACTTTTCTAAAATGTTAAGCGGCGATTTGATTATTTACCGGCTTAATTTGTTTGGTTGACTTTGTAAGATTGAAGACGATGTTTAAAAATATGGCTGTAAGACTTCCGGTAACGATGCCGCTGCTGGTGAGGATTTTTACTCCTTCAGGCAGGTGAGCAAACATATCCGGTACAGCCGTTACGCCCATACCCATACCAACAGAACATGCAATGATTAGAAGATTTTCTTGTGATGCAAAATCGACGTTACCTAGCATTTTAATGCCATAGGCAATGACCATTCCGAACATCGCTACCATGGCACCACCAAGGACAGGTGTTGGAATAACGGTAGTAAATGCGCCGATTTTTGGAATAAAACCTAGAAATATTAACATGCCGCCCATCGTATAAATAACGTTTTTACTTTTTACCCCTGAAAGTTGGACAAGACCGACATTTTGCGAGAAGGTTGTGTATGGAAAAGCATTAAACAAGGCACCAATGATACTTGCGAGACCTTCCGCACGATAACCTCTTGCTAAATCCTTTTCAGATAATTTTTTACCAGTGATATCACTTAGTGCAAAGTAAACTCCTGTCGATTCTACCAAGCTCACAATTGCTACTAGAGTCATCGTAAGAATAGGGGTCCATTCAAAAGTAGGTGTACCAAAATAAAATGGTTTCACCATGTGGAACCACGATGCATCCGCAACTGCTGAGAAATTTACTTTGCCCATCAGGGAAGCGGCCAGGGTACCTCCAATTAACCCTAGGAGGATGGAGATGGAGCGAATAAAACCTTTCGTAAAACGATAGAGCAAGATAATGAAAAGTAGGGTTCCGAAGGCTAAGCTAATATTCGATAGACTTCCAAACTCAGGGCTGCCTTGACCACCCGCGATGTTATTCATTGCAACAGGAATGAGTGTAATCCCAATAATCGTCACAACTGAGCCAGTAACAACTGGAGGGAAGAACTTAATTAACTTTCCAAAGAATTGAGAAATAACTATGACGATCAGACCGGAAATAAGGATTGAACCATAAATGGCGGAAAGACCGAACTGTCCACCAATGGCAATCATCGGTCCCACAGCCGTAAAGGTACAGCCAAGGACAATTGGTAAGCCAATACCGAAAAAGCGATTCTGCCAAACTTGTAAAATTGTTGCAATTCCGCACATTAGGATGTCGATGGAAACAAGGTAAGTTAATTGTTCGACTGAAAATTTAAGTGCTCCGCCTACGATTAGTGGGACGATGACTGCTCCTGCATACATAGCTAATACATGTTGAATGCCTAATGAGGCAATTTTAAATGGGTGTTGTTTCATTAGATTAATTCCTCCACAATTTCATTTATATATGTCACTTCTCCATTTGAAAGGGAGGCAATCCTTGCTAAAGATTCGACTCTCAAACCAAGTTCCTTTAATCTTTGTGCACCGGGTTGAAAGGACTTCTCGATCACAATGCCAATTCCGGCAACCTTTGCACCGCTTTTTTGAACAATATCTACTAAACCAAGGGCTGCCTCCCCGTTAGCAAGAAAGTCATCAATGATTAATACTCGATCTATTTCATTTACATATTTTTTTGAAATGGAGATCTCGTTCGTTTCATTTTTCGTAAATGAATGGACTGTAGCTGAAAGCAACTCATCGACTAGTGTCAAAGATCTTCTTTTCCTGGCAAAAATGACGGGGACGTTCATTTGTAACCCAGCCATGACTGCAGGTGCGATACCTGAAGATTCGATTGTAACAATTTTTGTAATTCCTTCAGCTTCAAAAATACGTGCAAACTCTTTTCCGATTTCAAGCATTAATTGGGGATCAATTTGGTGGTTCAAAAATGAATCAACTTTTAACACTTGATCAGAAAGAACCTTTCCGTCGTTTTTAATTTTCTCTTCAAGTAATCTCATGTGTATTTCTCCTTATAAAAAAATAAAAGCCCAAAGATCGATTGCCTCACATCAAAAAATGAGTGAGGTAATGACCTTTGGGCTTAATGACCAAAAAGAGAAGGAATTAGTACGCTTTAAATAGAACAGCGTCGTTCCCATTACCCACTCATAGTCAGATTGTTAACGGCAATCCGGTAGAAACTTGCGGGCCATATCCCCGCGATTATATGAGTGAACCTTATGAATTTATTCACATTATACGCACAGAAAAAGAGGAAATCAATCACTTTTTTTGTAAAAAGCGAATAATTCCGTAATTATAAATAAAATTGTTCGTGTATTGTAAGCGTTTAAAATAGCATAAATAAAAGGCTCACCCAAAGATTGAATACTCATTCATTTTCAGGTATTATTAAAAAGAAAAGTTTATTCGGAAAATTCTAAAATAGAGGGTGAGTAAAAGTGACGAAATCTATACCTGAATCATGGTGGAACCAACTGAAATTACCGGTTATTTCGGCACCAATGTTTTTGGTGTCAGGCACCGAACTCGTTAAAAATTGTTGCTTAAATGGCGTGATTGGTTCGTTCCCTGCTCCAAATGCCAGACCTATTGAAGTTCTTGATCAGTGGATGGGACAGTTAAATGAAGCGTTGGAGGAGGCTCGTGCGCTTGATCCTCACCGAAAAATTGCTCCATGGGCGATGAATATGGTTGTACATAGCTCTTACAGCCGCCTAGAGGAAGAGCTTTCATTGATCCAAAAGCATCAGCCGCAATTGGTAATTACCTCCTTAGGCAGTCCGAAACGAGTCGTGGATATTGTACATGAATATGGTGGATTGGTATTCTCTGATGTTAGTGATTTAAAATTTGCTAAAAAAGCAGCTGAAGCTGGTGTCGATGGTCTGATATTGGTAGCAAGTGGGGCAGGCGGTCACGCAGGTCAAATCAACAGTTTTGCATTCGTGGATATGGTGCGAAATTTCTGGGATGGAATCATCGTCCTTGCTGGTTCGATTTCATCAGGGAAGGGGATATTAGCTGCACAGGCAGCGGGTGCTGACCTTGCTTATATGGGAACTCGGTTTATCGTAGCGACAGAAAGTATGGCAAGAGATGAGTATCGGGAAATGTTAGTTGAAGCAACACAAGAGGATATTATCTTAACGGATGCATTCTCCGGGATTATGTGCAATATGTTAGTACCTAGTATTAAAAAGGCTGGATTGGACCCAGAGAAACTTGTCAAAAAAGACGAGGTTAACTTTGATGGTATGCAAAGGGAAACAAATGCAAAAGCATGGAGGGATATATGGTCCGCAGGTCATGGGGTTGGAGCAATAAATAAAATCGAATCTGCTGGTGAAATAATTGAAAGCTTAGCAGTGGAATACAATGAAGCATTACAAAATATTAATCAAAATGCAGGGAAATTGAGTTCGTTGTCGGTAAAATAAGAGAGTATATTTTGTTAAAAAGGAAGGAACCATTCACTCGAATCGGTTCCTATTTTTTTTGAAATCGGGGCGATCTTATGAAAATTTATCTTCGTTACTTCTTGTGTTTCTCCTTTGTTACCATATTGATTACTTTATAACCAGGTTTCATTTTTATCTTTTTCACTCCATTATTTGTTGTTATAAGGTACATTGTAAATTTTCGAGGGTGGTGTTCCAGCCTGTCGATTTTTTTAATGGTCTCTTTTTGAAAATATTTGTGTATTTTCTTCGTTTGCTTTTCAAATTTTTCACCGTAAAGAAAATCATAGGCGAGAATAAATAGAAAAATAAATACCGCGCCAATACTAAGTGTGTAAAGTAAAGAATACATGAATGACAAGTGTGACACCCTTTCTATCAAGCAATAGAGCAAATCTCTTCTAAGTGCAGTTAAGAAACCATTATACCGTAAAACCATGCCAGTTTTAAATTAATCTATCAAAGAGCTTTTGATTATCTGAAAGAAATAACCTTTTTTTGATTTGGGTACTCTAAAAGAATAAAAAAATATTTTTGTTTTTTTGTCCGCTAGATATGAACAACATCAAAAAAATATGATAAAGTATACTTTGGGAATCCTTTGATACCGCTATCTAACAAGGTTATTAACGTCCGCCTGAAACGGACAATTGTTTTTCCGGATACGACAAAACAGGTTCAAGCAAATAGAGGAGGAATGGAAAATGTCTAGTACTATTTTGGAACAATTTTTAAATGAAAATCTTGATGATCTAAAGGGAAAAGGGTTATACAATGTCATCGATCCACTTGAAAGCGCAAATGGCCCCGTAATTACGATAAACGGCAGGGAGCTTGTGAATCTTTCTTCGAACAACTATTTAGGTTTAGCAACGGATGACCGCTTGAGGAAAGCGGCCACTGAGGCGATTGAAAAATACGGAGTTGGTGCAGGGGCGGTTCGGACCATTAACGGAACACTTAAACTTCATGTGGAACTAGAAGAAAAGTTAGCTGAATTTAAGCATACTGAAGCGGCAATTGCCTACCAATCCGGGTTTAATTGTAACATGGCAGCGATTTCTGCTGTGATGGATAAAAACGATGCGATTCTTTCAGATGAATTAAACCACGCTTCAATTATTGACGGCTGCCGTCTATCTAAAGCCAAAATTATCCGCGTCAATCACTCAGATATGGAAGATTTACGAGCAAAGGCAAAAGCAGCAAAAGAGTCTGGTCTTTACAATAAGATTATGGTGATAACCGACGGTGTGTTTTCAATGGACGGAGATATTGCCTTACTTCCTGAAATTGTTAAGATAGCTGAAGAATTTGATTTGATAACCTATGTAGACGATGCTCATGGTTCAGGGGTGCTTGGTGATGGAGCAGGGACTGTTAAGCATTTTGGTCTTTCTGATAAAATTGACTTCCAAATCGGTACGTTATCAAAGGCAATCGGTGTGGTTGGCGGTTATGTGGCCGGTAAGAAAAATCTGATTGACTGGTTAAAGGTCCGCAGCCGTCCTTTCTTATTCTCGACCTCATTAACTCCTGCTGATGTGGCAGCGAGTAAGAAATCGATTGAAATCCTAATGGAGAGCACGGAACTTAACAAAAAGCTTTGGGAAAATGGGAACTATCTAAAAAAGGGCTTGAAAGAGTTAGGCTTTAATATTGGTAACAGCGAAACACCAATCACCCCATGTATCATTGGAGACGAATCCTTAACCCAACAATTTAGCAAACGTTTGAATGAAGAAGGAGTTTATGCCAAGGCCATTGTGTTCCCAACCGTTCCACAAGGAACCGGACGTGTTCGTAATATGCCAACTGCTGCTCATACAAAAGAAATGCTCGATCAAGCAGTTGCTATTTATGAAAAAGTCGGCAAGGAAATGGGCGTTATTTAAATCATCACTCCAAATGATTAGAATAACGTAAATATAGAGTAAATCACTATTTTTAGCATATGTGTAGAGGACGGAGAAACGACGATGAAGAGGATATTAATCACAGGTGCTTTAGGGCAGATTGGATCAGAATTAACTTTAAAGCTAAGAGACATCTACGGTGCGGATAATGTTATTGCTACTGATATTAAAAAGAATGACAGCGAAGCCGCCCAAAGTGGGCCTTTTGAGACCGTCGATGTAACGGATTTAAACAAAATGGTCGAAGTAGCTAAAAAATACAATGTGGATACCGTAATGCACTTAGCAGCCCTTTTATCTGCTACTGCAGAAGCAAAGCCCCTATTTGCATGGAATCTAAATATGGGCGGGCTCATGAATGGGCTTGAAACGGCAAGAGAGTTGAAGGCACAATTTTTCACACCTAGTTCGATTGGTGCTTTTGGGCCGTCAACTCCAAAGGACAACACCCCCCAAGATACGATTATGCGCCCAACTACGATGTACGGTGTCAATAAAGTGGCAGGGGAATTATTATCGGATTACTATTTCCAAAAGTTTGGTGTCGATACACGCGGCTTAAGGTTCCCGGGATTAATCTCCTATGTTGCTCTCCCGGGTGGAGGAACCACGGATTATGCGGTCGAAATTTACTATGAAGCGGTTAAAACTGGCAAATATACTTCTTACATTGATAAAGGTACGTACATGGATATGATGTATATGCCAGATGCCCTCAATGCCATTGTTGATTTAATGGAGGCCGATTCATCAAAATTAATCCACCGCAATGCCTTTAACGTTACTGCAATGAGCTTTGAGCCAGAAGAAATTGCTGCATCCATTGCAAAGTATGTCCCTGGATTTGAAATCTCGTATGCTGTTGATCCAGACCGTCAAAAGATTGCGGAAAGTTGGCCAAATTCCATTGATGCTACCGCAGCAAAAGAGGAATGGGGTTTTAAATACGCATTTGATTTGGATAAAATGACGAAAGACATGGTGGAGAAACTCCGTCAGAAGATATAATATGAAAAAATCCTGGGCTAAGTTAGCTCAGGATTTTTTTTGTAAAAAAAACAACGAAGCACTTAAGGCTTCGCTGTTAACGTGTTACATATAGGTATTTGTCTTTTTTGTCGGTAACTCTACCAATAATCGCTGCATATACTAGTCCATTAGCATGCAGTTTATCGACATATTGAGCCGCTTCCTGTTCGCTAAGTGCGACGAATAAACCACCGGAGGTAATGGCATCACAAAGAACCAATTGCTCCTCGGGTAGGATTTCCTCATAAATCACATCATCAGCTATCCATTTATGATTCGACTTAGAACCTCCGGGAACCACACCATGTTTTGCTAATTCAAGTGCGCCCTCTAAAACTGGCACTTTTGATAATGAGATTTCAAAACTCACATTACTGCCTTTTGCCATTTCACTGCCATGGCCGAGTAAGCCAAATCCTGTCACATCAGTAACAGCGTGAGGTTGAAAATCTTTTAGTGCTTCAGCAGCCCCCTTATTTAGCGTCGCCATGGTTTCTGTTACAATTTGTTCCTGCAAAGGTGTGACCGCACTTCTTTTGATACCGGTTGTAATGATTCCAACACCGATTGGTTTCGTCAATACGAGAACATCACCTGGTTTGGCACCGACATTTTTCCATATTTTATCTGGATGAACTATACCTGTTACGGAAAGTCCAAATTTTGGCTCCTGATCATCAATCGAATGGCCGCCAACGGTAATCGCGCCAGCCTCTTTTACTTTATCAGCCGCTCCTCGAAGTATATCGGCAAGCATTTCGGCACCCAGTTTTTTAATCGGGAAGCCGACAATGTTCATGACGGTTTTTGGTTCCCCGCCCATAGCATACACATCACTTAATGCGTTTGCGGCTGTGATTTGACCGAACATATATGGATCGTCGACGATCGGAGTAAAGTAGTCGACTGTCTGGATTAATGCGATAGAATCGGTAATTTGATACACTCCAGCATCATCAGAAGTATCAAGTCCAACTAATAATTCAGGAACAGGTTCTTGCTTTGGTAATTGACGCAAAACTTGCGCCAGGTCCTCAGGACCAATTTTGCAGCCTCAACCGGCTTTTGTTGACATCGAAGTCAGGCGAATTTTATCTTGTTCACTCAACATGTCCACCTCCATTTTTCTAGTATAACTCTTTCAAATTAAATCCGCACGAATGGACATAAAAATTGCAGTAAAATAGGGGATAGGTTAAAATATTAACACTATCATGATGTAGGAAACACTTTTTTTGGAGGGTATTTTTTATGAAGAATTACCATGTAATTGTTGAATTTTGTATGCAATGAAATTACGCACCAAAGGCCGCGAGTTTCGCGGAAGAGCTATTTAACCATTTTTTTAGAGATATTCAAAAGTTAGAACTGATTCCAAGTTCTGGTGGTGCATTTGAAGTGACAGTAAATGGTGAGAAGATTTATTCGAAGCTTGATACAGGGATTTTCCCTGATACCGATGAAATGATTGAAATCATATCCAACAAATAAATAGTAAAACCCTCAAATCGTTTGGATTTGAGGGTTTTTAATAATATCGTTATGTAAACTGTAGCTTAAAAAATTAAGCCACAAGAATACTTAAGGCAGAGTAATATATCTGTTTTTTCCTAAACCTCTATCCATTTTTGAAATAAATACTTCTAGAATTCCATTTGTAAAGTTAGCGTGTACTGCCTGATTAATGACCGGGAAGGGAAAATTAATGGAACGGATCCGTTTTTGTTTTTTCACAGAAGGGGGATATTCCATTGCGGTAATGATTAATTTATTTCCTTCAATATATACCTTTATTTCAGAAGCCTCAAATTCACTTAAATTGGCCTCAATAATCCATTCCTTTTCTGTTTCATAGAGATCAATCGGAAATTGTGTTTCATCGTAGTAAGATGTAAGTGGATCAAGAAAATAATTTTCCAGCCACTTCTCCACTAAATCAAAATTAAAGGTTTGATTTTTAATTTGTTTCTTTTTTGACATATCTAATCCCCCTTGCTCGTTTCATTTTATTCACTATGAGATAAAACGTGAAACGGATGTGATATAATTGCTAATGTTGAAGCGCCTGTTTGTAAGCTCCAATCATTCAGCGGTTACAAAAAATTAGGCGAATTACATAGAAAAAGAAACAATTGTTAAAGGAGTTTTTATGTTGAAAGAATGGCTACGCTCAATTCCACCAGTCCATGAACTTCAAAATCATCGACGGTTTTTGACTCTCCTTCAAGATAATAAGCTAGATCTTGAGCAGCTTACCAAGCAATTAAAAGAAGTCGTTGATAATATAAGGGAAGCTATCCTCAATGATCAATGGACTGGCTCCATACCGGGGACCAACCATTTTATTGAAGAGTTATTTACTATTCTTGATGCGAAAGTACAGAAACAGTATTCTTATACATTAGAAAAGGTCATTAATGCGACAGGAACTATTTTACACACCAACCTAGGCAGAGCTAGATTAAGTGAAAATGCAATCAACCATGTAATTGACACAGCCCGGAACTATTCAAATCTTGAGTACAAGCTAACAGAAGGGTTGAGGGGTTCAAGACATAGTCATGTTGAACAATTAATTAAGGATATAACGGGTGCCGAAGCTGCCATGGTGGTTAATAATAATGCATCTGCTGTATATTTGGTCTTAAGAGCACTAGCCGTCGACAAAGAAGTGATTGTTTCAAGAGGCCAGCTTGTTGAAATCGGAGGATCTTTTCGAATCTCATCCATAATGGAAGAGAGTGGCGCACAGCTTGTAGAAATTGGCACCACGAATAAAACACATCTTTATGATTATGAAAAAGCCGTTAGCTCCGAAACCGCGATTATCATGAAGGTCCATACAAGTAACTTTAAAGTGATTGGATTTACAAAATCTGTTGAAACTGATGAACTTGTTAATCTTACTAAACGGTTGGATGGTGTCATCTTTTATGAAGATCTCGGAAGTGGTGCGTTATACGACTTCAAAAAGCACGGAATTGGTGAAGAACCGGTGGTAAAAGAGGTCATCGAAATAGGGGCAGATGTTGTAACTTTTAGTGGTGACAAGCTCCTAGGCGGCCCACAGGCCGGTATCATTGCCGGTAAAAAAGAAATCATTGATCGTTTAAAAAAACATCAGCTAGCACGGGTGGTGCGGGTTGATAAGATGACATTAGCTGCACTTGAGGGGACGTTAATTGATTATGCCCGTGGAGAAAATGGGTTGGTAAACATTCCAACAGTCCGTGATATATTAGTTACCTCTAAAGAATTAGACGTACGATCGCAGTCTTTTGTTACAAATCTATTACAAAATACTGGAAAATATGTTACGAAAATTACAAAGGGAACGAGTCAGGTGGGAGGGGGGACTATGCCGGATGTAGAGCTTCCTACCATTGTTGTCGCCCTAAAACATCGTGAACTGACAGCAGAACAGCTGGGAAGAAAGCTTCGAATCGAAGTGAAACCGGCAATTGTTGGACGGATTCAAAAGGATGAGTTTATCATTGATTTACGTACGGTGACTGCTGAAGAGGAAGAGTACTTACTTCAGGCCCTAATCAAATTTAGTGAAGCATAAGAGCGGACAAAATGCCCGGCACTTCAACCAAGTGCAGGGCATTTTTATGGGCTGTTACTTACACAACTTTACATATCATGATGTGTATTATGTTTGGCTCTTGAATGATTGCGATTCTTAACTTTATGAGAACCGCTTAATGGTTCAGGCTGTCCCGATTGTTTTGGTGCATTTTTTCGCATGTCTTTGCCATCGTTTTTGTTCATATTTCATCCCTCCTATTATGTTAGGATGCAGTGATAAAGTCCTTTTATACCGTATATTTTTTGTTGTTCTGTGCAATTTAACGGTAAACAAAATGAAGGAGTGATGGAAGAACAATGGATAAATTCCCATACAATAAAGATAAACAACAAGCGTTTCAAGCAGCACAGCAGGGATATGAGAATGCACAAGGACTATATGAAACAATTGTAAGTGATAGTGCAGGTTATGGTCATCAACTTAAGCATCTCAAAGACGAAGTCAACGAAGCTTATCAGCAGATTCAAAATGCACTAGAAGTGGCCTCGGAACATCAACGGTCACAACTTGAGCGTTTCCAACAGGACTTACAAAGCATGGTGACAGAAGTAAACCAGACAGAATAGAAAGAGCAGGCGGGAAGGTCCGCCTGCTCTTTTGAATCCAGCTCCAGCTTTTTGTTATTACTGATTCTTTTTACGTTTCTTGTTATTCATTCTTTCTTTGGCAGTTAATTCTGGATCACTGGCCATTTCCTCATTAAAATTTGAACCTTTTCCTTGCCCTTTGGCTGCATTCATCCCTGGAATTACATGATTAGACTTTCGTTTCACCATTCTAATCACCTCCTACACTTTTACTATTTCCACCATAGCAAAAAAAATGACAAGGAAAAGGTTTTTTGAGATAATAAACAATGAAAAGATGGTTTTCCCATGTCTATAATTACATAAGCACAATTAACGTTTTTTGAATTTTCAGAACAAAATACATAAAAGACATAAGTGAAACTTATCAATCACAATAACTTTCTTGTTATTTACTTATGTAATCGCTTGTATTAAGATTAGAATTGTGAGAAAAGTTAAACTGGATGGGAAAATTCAAACTTTTCAACTTTTCGTTAATTTATGACGAATTTAAGGGGGTTTTTTTCATGGTAAAAAACGATGTATTTAACGCACGGACTTCCTTTGAAGTGAACGGTAAAAGTTATAACTATTACCGCTTAAGTGCACTTGAAGAGGCAGGAATTGGGAACGTTTCTAACTTGCCTTACTCTGTAAAAGTACTACTTGAATCTGTACTACGCCAATTAGATGGCCGCGCGATTTCAAAAGAGCATGTTGAAAACTTAGCAAAATGGGGCACTAATGAGCTAAAAGAAGTGGACGTTCCATTTAAGCCGGCTCGTGTTATCCTTCAAGACTTTACGGGTGTACCCGCAGTTGTTGACCTTGCTTCTTTAAGAAAAGCAATGGCAGACCTTGGCGGAGATCCTGACAAAATCAATCCTGAAAAAACAGTTGATCTTGTAATCGACCACTCCGTACAGGTTGATGCCTATGGTGCAGCTGATTCCTTAAAAATTAACATGGATTATGAATTCGAACGTAATGCTGAGCGTTACCAATTCTTAAGCTGGGCGCAAAAATCATTTAATAACTATCGTGCTGTACCACCTGCAACTGGTATCGTACACCAAGTAAACCTTGAATACTTGGCAGATGTTGTCCACGTTGCTCAAAACGTTGACGGTGAATTAGAAGCATATCCTGATACATTGGTTGGTACAGACTCACATACAACTATGATCAACGGACTTGGTGTTCTTGGCTGGGGCGTGGGCGGAATTGAAGCTGAAGCAGGAATGTTAGGTCAGCCTTCATATTTCCCAGTACCAGAAGTTGTCGGTGTTAAATTAACAGGCGAGCTTCCAAACGGTGCAACCGCGACTGACCTTGCATTAAAAGTAACTCAAGTTCTTCGCAGCCATGGGGTTGTTGGGAAATTTGTTGAGTTCTTCGGACCAGGGGTTTCTGTACTACCACTTGCAGACCGTGCAACGATTGCAAACATGGCACCTGAATACGGAGCAACTTGTGGATTCTTCCCAATTGATGATGAATCACTCGCTTACATGCGCTTAACAGGTCGTGAAGAAGAGCATATCAATGTAGTTGAACAGTACTGCAAAGCAAACGGATTGTTCTTCGACCCAGCTATCGAGCCAGTTTATACGGATGTAGTTGAAATCGATCTTTCAGTTATTGAAGCGAATCTATCAGGTCCTAAGCGTCCTCAAGATTTAATTCCACTTTCAAAAATGAAAGAAGAATTCGTGAAAGCTGTTTCGGCTCCACAAGGAAACCAAGGCTTCGGCTTACAAGCAGATGAGCTTGATAAATCAGCTGAAGTGAAATTCAACAACGGTGACGAAACAACGATCAAAACAGGTGCAGTTGCGATTGCTTCGATTACAAGCTGTACAAATACATCTAACCCTTATGTACTAGTAGGTGCTGGGCTTGTTGCGAAGAAAGCCGTTGAATTAGGAATGGAAGTTCCAAAATTCGTGAAAACTTCTTTAGCTCCGGGATCTAAAGTTGTAACAGGATATCTTCGTGATTCAGGGTTACTTCCTTACCTAGAGCAAATTGGCTTCAACCTTGTTGGTTACGGCTGTACAACATGTATCGGTAACTCCGGTCCATTAAAAGAAGAAATTGAAAAAACAATCGCTGAAAACGATCTTTTAGTTACATCCGTACTTTCAGGTAACCGTAACTTCGAAGGACGTATTCACCCGCTTGTTAAAGCAAACTACCTTGCATCACCACCATTAGTTGTCGCTTACGCTCTTGCTGGGACTGTAAACATTGACTTTGCTAAAGAAGCAATTGGTAAAGATAAAGATGGAAATGATGTATTCTTCCAAGATATCTGGCCATCAACTGCTGAAGTAAATGATGTTGTTAAACGCACGGTAACTCCTGAACTATTCCGCCGGGAATATGCGAACGTATTCGGTGACAACGAGCGTTGGAATGAAATCAAAACAAGCAATGAGCCTTTATATACTTTTGATGAGGATTCAACTTACATCGCAAACCCGCCTTTCTTTGAAGGCTTATCTCCAGAACCAGGTACAGTTGAACCACTAGCAGGTCTTCGTGTAGTTGGTAAATTCGGTGATTCTGTAACAACTGATCATATTTCACCTGCAGGAGCAATTGGCAAAAATACTCCAGCTGGTAAATATCTGCTAGAAAAAGGCGTGGCAATCCGCGACTTTAACTCTTACGGATCTCGTCGTGGTAACCATGAAGTAATGATGCGTGGAACATTTGCCAACATCCGTATTCGTAACCAAATCGCACCAGGTACAGAAGGCGGAGTAACGACTTACTGGCCAACTGGCGAAGTTACATCCATTTACGATGCTTGCATGAAGTATAAAGAAAACGGCACTGGCTTAATTGTCCTTGCTGGTAAAGATTACGGAATGGGCTCTTCACGTGACTGGGCTGCTAAAGGAACAAACCTTTTAGGCATTAAAACAGTTCTTGCTGAAAGCTTTGAACGAATTCACCGTTCAAACCTTGTGTTAATGGGCGTGCTGCCACTTCAATTTAAAGAGGGCGAAAGCGCTGAAACACTTGGTTTAACAGGAAAAGAAACAATTGATGTTCAAGTGGATGAAAACGTAAGACCACGTGACCTTCTTAAAGTAACGGCAACTGACGAAGCTGGCAACAAGAAGGAATTTGAAGTTCTTGTTCGTTTTGACTCTGAAGTTGAAATTGATTACTACCGTCACGGCGGAATTCTTCCAATGGTTCTTCGTGAAAAATTACAAGCTTAATAGTGAAGAACACCATGCCAGCTGGCATGGTGTTTTTTTTGCGTAGGAGCATTTGACAAATCAACTGATTCTCTCATAAAATAATACTATTAAACGAAAAGGAATGGTAAAGAGGCATGAAGTTATAATCTTATTTTTCAGACATGATTCGTATAAAGAAAAATGTTGAACCTGAAGAATAGGATTAATCTGTCCTTTTTTATGTCCTAATCGTATAAATGCGAACACACTAAAACCTTTACAGGTTTTTTTGTTGTGCCACTAAACGATAATATGACATAAATCTCTCTTCAGGTTCATTTGAAGGGAGTTTTTTTATGCATACAAAACAACGGACAATCATAAAAGTAATCGGCTTAGAAAAAAGTTTTCATTTAAGGAAGGTATTGGACAATATCCAATTTGAGATAAAGAATGGGGAACGAATTGGCCTTGTCGGATACAATGGCACCGGAAAGACAACACTGGCCAATATCCTTATTGGTAAAGTCACTCCCGATAAAGGTGTCATTGAAAAATCAACCGACTTAACGATTGGTTTCTTATCACAATCGATTGATTATGAAATCAGTGATTTTCATCAGTCATTAGCGGGAAGCAAATCAAAAGGAATATTCCAGCATGCTAGTGAGTTAGGTCTTCATAAGGTCTTCGATTGGGAGGAAGACCGTCTCAACCATTTAAGTGGAGGAGAGAAGTTAAAACTGGCACTATCAATGGTGTGGGCAACTAAACCTGATTTATTAATTTTAGACGAACCGACAAACCATTTAGATTTTCATGGGATTGAGTGGCTAGTAACCGAACTGGAAAAATTCCAAGGCCCTGTCTTAATTATCTCTCATGACCGTCATTTTTTAGATAAAACAGTTAAACGTGTGTTCGAATTAGAACATGGGAAGCTTCACTTCTACAATGGAAACTATAGTGACTATCGTAAAGAAAAACAGCATCGGGTGGAAAATCAGCAGCATCAGTATAGTGTCCAGCAGCGCCAAATTGAGATGGTTGAGTTACAAATGGAGCAATTAAAGTCTTGGTCAGAAAAGGGACATCGGAATTCCACAAAACAAGGCAGGGATTTTGGTCCAAAAGAGTATCACCGCGCCAAGGCAAAAAAGCGGGACAATCAAGTGAAATCAAAAATGAAACGGCTCCAAAATGAGCTTGAAAAAAATAAGCTTGAAAAACCGGCAGAGGAAGTACAAATAAGGTTTCAGTTTGACACGCAAGGGAAGAGAGGTAAACGGATAATTGAAGCCAAGCGCCTAAAGAAATCGTATAAGGATAGGACCCTTTTTTATAACGCTAACTTTTATATTAATCACGGTGAGCGAGTGGGTCTCTTAGGGGGAAACGGCTGTGGGAAAACGACTTTAATCAAAATGATTGTAGATCAAGAGTCATATACTGAGGGCGACTTATGGAGGAGCGACTCGATAAAAATTGCCTTTTTAAGTCAGGACGTAGATGATTTACCGTCAGATAAAACCTCCATCGAGGCACTAGGGTTCACAGATCGAGAGAGTGTTCTTAAAGCGAGAACCCTTTTGGCCAACTTAGGCTTAAAGGAAGCGTTAATCAATAAACCAATCGGAACGTTAAGTTTGGGGGAACGCACAAGAGTAAAGCTGGTTGACATTTTAATGAAAGAATACGATGTTCTTATCCTAGACGAACCCACTAACCATTTGGATTTGCCGAGCCGGGAGCAGCTTGAAAATACGCTTTCGGAGTTTACCGGTACGATTATTACGGTTTCCCATGACTATTATTTTCTGAATAAACTTTGTGAACGGCTTTTGGTATTTGAAAACCAGCAAATTCAACGATTTGAGATGAAACCCGAGGAGTATTTTAATAAAGACGTAAAGAAAGAAGTGAACCATGAAGAAGCATTATTAATAATTGAAAACAAAATTGCCATGATATTGGGGGAACTATCAATAATTGATCAAAAAGATCCAAAATATCGTGTTTTAGATCAAGAATATAAAGAACTCCTTAAGCAAAAAAAAGAGCTTATTGGATAAATTCACAAGAGAGCAGATATATCAGCTCTCTTGCCTTGTTTTTTAGTTAGTTTTTACCTAATAAGGTTAGCAGCTCCTTTTCTCTTTCTGTCCGCATCCCGGATTTCCAATCGTAATCAGTCAGGTGTCGTGTCTGTTCCCATTCATGGATGTCAGTTAGGCTTTCCTTTAGCGATCTAAAAGATAATCCACTATTGATCGCTTTATCAATATTGATCGAGAAAGCCCCTTTCCAAGGCTCTTTCGTTTCTTGAGATAGAGGATAATTCTCCGGAACCCAGAGAGGCATTTCCGTCCACGGTGCCACTTGTTTATCCAAAAGGAATTTCTCATCTGCCCAAACCACTTCTGCATTTGAACCAGTCACATCGATACATGAATCAACAAACTCTTTTATCGTAAGCGGGTAATTAGGGCCCGTCGCATTGAAGGTACCTATGGTATCCTTTTCTTCCATATCAAGGATCCAATTCGCAAGGTCTTTATTGTCAATAACCTGGACACGACGATTAGGGTTTCCAGGGGCTAACACCTTACCGCCTTTTGCGATTCTATGGATCCAATAGGGAACACGATCAGTATAATCATTCGGGCCGATTAACTGACCTGCACGCACGTTTAACACTCGTCCAGGCATATTTTTTTCAGCAATCTGCTCACATAACGCTTTAAAATGTCCATAATATTCATATACAGGGCCGTCCGAATCCATAGAAAGTTTATTGGCTTCCTCGATTGTCATTTCTAAGACAGGGTAGTTTTCATCCAAATTTTCTTGAACCCAGTCTTGGTACACAGAAATACTCGAGATAAATGTATAATGTTTTACTCGATCTTTCAATAAGTTGGTTGTATTCTGGACCGTATATGGAATAAATCCACTCGTATCCAAAACAGCATCCCAGTCACGATTTTGAAGCGCTTTCAAATTACCGAACCGATTCCCGGTGAGGACTTCAACGTCCTTTATTCCCGGATTTTGAATCCCTCGATTAAAAATGGTCACTTCATGATTTCGCCTCAAAGCCTCTTCTACAAATGTTCTCCCTAAAAAGCGACTTCCACCTAAAACAAGAATCTTCAATAGAATCCCCTCCAGTCTTGCTTATATTTTAACAAATTTTCTAACAATTTAGTTGAAACATCGTTAAAAATAATATCCTCTTTAAATTGTCACAGTTTCGGCATATCCAAGTTTTGTTTCACCTAGGATTATAGTGTAAAATCGATGTAGCATAGTATGAAGTAAAGGAGGATTCGGGGATGATTAAAAAAGTCATTGCAGCAGTAGTATTAGTTACCTTACTTACAGTAGCGATTGTTCAGGCCATGGATAAAAAAACAGAAACTCCCGAAACTACAAATCAAACAACAGCCAGTCAAGATGGTCTCGCTATTGGAGCAAAGGCACCTGATTTTGAACTCAAAACATTAACAGGCGAGAAAATAAAGCTTTCTAATTTAAAAGGAAAAAAAGTGATGCTTAACTTTTGGGCAACTTGGTGTCCGCCTTGTAAAGCTGAAATGCCTGCTATGGAGCAATTTTCTAAACAAATGGATAAGGATATCGTTATTTTGGCGGTAAACATTGATCCACAATTAGATGTCCAAGGGTTTGTTGATGAAAATAAAATTACTTTTCCAATCCCACTAGATGTCGATGATAAAGTGAATGAAACCTATCAAGTACTTTCCATTCCGACCACATATTTTATTGATAGTAAAGGGATTATCCAGAATAAATATATCGGTGGAATGAAACTT
The DNA here is from genome assembly GCF_001591445.1 of Neobacillus drentensis NBRC 102427. Classification (GTDB taxonomy): domain Bacteria; phylum Bacillota; class Bacilli; order Bacillales; family Cytobacillaceae; genus Neobacillus; species Neobacillus drentensis. Next base: position 42,373 of record NZ_BCUX01000023.1, read on the forward strand.
GAAGATATGAAGGATTACACAAAAAAACTTAAGTGACCTAAGACATTGGATTGCTCCAGTGTCTTTTTCTATGGAAAACGGGCGGAGCGCCGCATAAGTGAGTCAAATTAACAAGTCATAGTGAAAATACAAAGTTTCCGGGGATAAATGAAGTGTAACTTAACTCTGCTCACACCGCCTTTAAAGAATCCGCTTTTCTTTAAAATTTTCAAAAAGTTGTAATAATTGCAACCGTTTCCGGACATAATAACTGTTAGAATAGGAAATAAGGACTTTTAGAATAGGAAATAAGGACGGTGATATGAATGAGAAAACCTAGAAAACGCTCTTTTGCAGAGCTTGTATCTGAAAATAAATCACAACTTTTGAAAGATCGTGCTGCAATTGAAAAAATTGAACAGCGCTTAGAAGATAAACGTCTTGGTAAAGCTGAGTAACTAAAAAAGATTTACCAATTATGTTTTCTTTCCATATGGACAAAATGTACATAAGGAGGGATCATGACATGGGTAATCCAAAAAAACACGCTAAACATTATAATCCTAGTCATCTAGGTACTCAACCACGAGGATTTAGTGGAAATAAGGGTAAGAAAATGAATGATACATCAGGGCAGCATGCCCAAGTAATTCAAACAAAAGGTGAATAGGAATGGATGACAAGACTCAATAGGCGAAAGCCTGTGAGTCTTTTTTGTCATTAAAAAATTTTTTTAGGTTAATTTTTGATGTCAGTAACAAACTATATCTGTACCAATTACAACATAGGAGGAATTACGATGGCCTATAATAACAAACCGAATCCAGATGATCGCAGTGATAATGTTGAGAAGCTCCAAGCAATGATTCAAAATACGGAAAATAATATCGAAGCAGCGGAGGAATCATTAGCTTTAGCTGATAGTGACACCCAACGTCAGCAAATTGAAGCAAAGAATGAACGCCGTCGTGAAAGTATCGACTCCTTCCGTTCAGAAATTAAGGATGAGGCACACAACCAAGAAAGTTAATAAAGTGGAAGACCTGTTCATTGTGGACAGGTCTTTTGTTTAGGTATGGAGTCACTGTTATGGTAAGATAGAAAGGAAATTTTGAAGAAGAAGTGATAACTTTGAGACAACTCGTAAATAAACAGAACAGTATAAATGAAGAAAAATTAAAGCAATGGGAAATTGAATTGAACGACAACGGATATATTTCAAATGAGAGTGGATTGATTTCCATACTAACGAAGGAATCCAACCCAGTTATCTTATCAAAACTGCTGTCAATAGCTGCTTTGTCACGGATTGGGCGAAATAAACATGATAAACTGGCTGAAATATGGCTTGAAAGAGCGTTTAATCTCTACCCCGATAATCAATCAGCAAAGGAATATATGCTTCAATCTGATTGGAAGAAGTTTGAAGATTCACTTTCACCGCTTACCTTTCCTGCAATAAGGGAAACGGATAATCGAACCGCTAAGAAGAAAACTGCGGAACAATACATAGAAGTGTGTCAAACCTTTTTAGCCCAAGCCGATGAGATTCAAAATAAGTTAGAAGCTAAAAGAGACCTGTCCTCGAAAATAATAAATAAGGCTTTATATCTAAAATACAATCTTCTCTCTGAGCTGTTGACATCGGCGATAGAAGAAACTGGAAATTTATTTAAGGCGGCTGAGGAGTACGACCAATCCATTACTGGTGTTTTCCATACTTCCACCTATTATGATGATTTAAAATTACATTTAGCGAATCTAGAGGAAATCAAAGAGAATTGGCAAAGGCAATTTCTTGAAGAACAAGCCGAGAGTCTCCTAACACGAAAAAATGCCCTAGATCAACTGAATGAAATGATTGGGATGGAGTTTGTTAAAAATCGGGTCAATGATTTTTACCGTTTTCTAAAGTATCAAAAACAGCGAAAGGAACTCGGCTTTCAAATGAAGGACGATCTGAGCTTGAACATGATTTTAACCGGGAATCCGGGTACTGGAAAAACAACACTTGCCCGGTTACTTGCGAAAATTTATCATGAATTAGGTGTCTTGCCTCATGAGGAAGTGATTGAGACGGACCGATCACAGCTTGTAGGTGCGTTTGTAGGCCAAACAGAAGAAAACGTCCGAAACATAGTCGAACGTTCCATTGGCGGGGTGCTATTTATTGATGAGGCCTATAGTCTAAAACGCGAAGGGCAAACAGGCAATGATTATGGCCAAGCAGCCATTGATACACTCGTTTCGCTGATGACCGGAAATGAATATGGCGGGAAATTCGCTGTGATTTTGGCAGGCTATCCGGAGGAAATGCGCTCCTTTCTGGATGCAAATCCAGGTTTACGAAGTCGTTTTCCTCACTCGAATCTCATCCATCTGCCAAATTATTCAAATGAAGAGTTAATAAGGATTGCTGAACAAGTCGCTTCTGATAATGATTATTTCCTCAGTGAGGATGCTAAGACCGAAATCAATCATCGGCTAGACCGCGAACGGGTTGATGATACTTTTGGAAACGCAAGGACTGTTCACAATATCGTAATTGATGCAATCTTTAAGAAGGGGTCTGTCAAAGAAGTAAATAAAGAAAACCTTCTCGATTTTATTGTTTTGAATAAAGAAGACTTTCTTTTAGATAAAGAGGAAAGTTCTGAGTCACCATATGATAAATTGGGCCGGCTTATTGGTTTAGAAGCTTTAAAGGTGGAAATGAGATCACTTATCTCGTTTGTAAAAATGCAGCAATACCGGTTGAAAAACGGACTGCCGCCTGTACCCATTCAGCTTCATGCGGTGTTCACTGGAAACCCCGGTACAGGAAAAACATCAGTTGCTAAAGTTTATGCGGAGCTTTTAAAGGACTGCGGCATCTTAAAAAGAGGCCATCTAATCGTGGCTAGTCGGGCTGATTTTGTAGCCGGATATGTGGGTCAAACTGCATCCAAAACAAAGAAGAAAATTAAGGAAGCACTCGGAGGCGTCTTATTTATTGACGAGGCCTATTCCCTTTTTAGTTCCACAACAGGAGATTTTGGTAAAGAGGTTATTGATACAATTGTTGATGAAATGACCAAGCATAATGAAAATTTAGTCGTTGTCTTGGCGGGATACCCACATGAAATGGACTTGCTCCTTGAAAGTAATCCGGGTCTGCGTTCACGATTTAAAAAGTTCTTTTTATTTCCTGACTATACCCCAGAAGAACTGCTGGAAATCATGGTCGTTTATGCTGAAAGTTTTCAATATCAATTAACAGAGGAAGCTAAGGCGCTGTTACTTCAAAATATGAATGAGGAATCCTTTAAAGGGAACGGTCGTTTTGCCACAAACATGGTCGATGAAATGATCCAAGCTCAAGCCTCAAGACTAATGGATTCAGAAGAAGATGAACATCTGTTTGAAAAATCCCTGCTGCTTGAAGTAGAGGATGTCCTAATGGCATTTAGTAAAAATATTTAATACTATCGATGAAAAGGTTGTGACTGGGTGGGAAATTTATTTACTTCGACTAGAGAAATTCAGCTCTATTATGCTGATACAGATATGATGGGTGTTATCTATCATGCAAATTATTTAAAGTTTTTTGAACTCGGAAGAACAGGATTAATTGAAGACATTGGATACAATTATCTGTCTATGGAGGAGGCAGGTTTCTATTCACCTGTCTATGATATTCAAATTACTTACAAAAAACCACTTCGGTATGGTGATAAGGGTTTTGTAAAAACGTGGGTAGAATTAAATGATGGCATCAAATCAGTTTATGGCTATACGATTTTAAATGGGGATGATGAAATTTGTGCCGAGGGGAAATCAACCCATATTATCGTAAAGAAAGAAAATTTTAGACCCACTTCATTCAAAAAAGCCTTTCCTGAGTGGTATTTAAAATATGAAGAAATTAAGAAGAAATAACAAACTAGCTGACATGTAAATTGGGGTGATAAGATTGGCTTTTGGAATAAAAAGACAGGAAGTCATCAAGTGGAAAAGAAATATTGATCATGGCGAAATAGCCTTTTTAACCCATTATTGGCTTGATGACCGATTTCCCGGATGTAAGACAGTTACTAAGGTTGGTTGCAATGATCTTGAAAAATTAGCTGCTTGGGGAAAGAAACACGGTCTAAAAAAAGAATGGATTCATCATAGGGTCGATGGCTATTCCCATTTTGATTTAATTGGTGAAAGGCAAAAGGAAATATTACTAAAAGAAGGCTTGGTTGAACACATTTGGATAGATAAGAAAGGCTCACTTGAAGAATAACTATCTTTCAAGTGAGCCTTAAGTTTACTTCTAAAGCCATTAATTAATAATGGGGATCACCATCCAGCCGGAAATTAATAAAAGTGTAGTTACTGAGAAATGAACTACTACCGATGGGAAGATACTTTTAAATTTAATAGTAAGAATGCCCAGCAATATACCTAAAAACATATAAGAAATAGATATAATCAGTGAAAAGCCAAACATGGTCGTGTGTAAACCAAATGCAATACTTGTTACGACCAAACCTAATTGGTGATTTGATATCGCTATCAGCTTTGGAAGAAATATCCCCCGCCACAAAACCTCTTCAAGCAATGCATTGATGCTAGCAAACAATAAAATGAATAGGACAGCAGACAAGCGCATATCTTCATTTTTTACAAATAATGTCCCAATAATGGAGAGGATTGAAAGCAGGCAAAGGATCAGAAAAAATTTACTCAGAGAAAATGCAATGTTAAAAGGGAGTTGTATTTTCCCTGTAAGAATAGGTTTTTGAAAATAAAATATGATTTCTTGTTTAAATTTCTTAATAACATAGCTAATCAAAAGAATTGGAATGAGTAATAACATTTGACTAAACATAACTAGTGAATAGTGAGGGAAATGAAAGCTTTCCATAAAGGTATCCATATAAACGAGCAGAAGATTACCAAGAAAAAAAGAAATAACCATCCAGGCAAATGAGCGCATCCTTTCTTTAAAAAAGGCGACTAATAATAATAATGCAATTAGTAGAACAAAAAAAGGAGAATAAAGACCTCTTGTAAAAAAATAGGACATCAATATAAATAATACACTTAACAAGATCCCTTTTCGGTTGTTACTTTTCATCCTATGATCTCCAATCAAATTTCTTAAAATGAGTAAGAAAATGGGAACCGAAAATCGGTTCCCATTTTCAAAACGCCGCTGAACAGGGCGCTTCCGCTTTTCTTATAGCCATTTTATTTTCGGCTCTGTTTTATTCATTATTCGTTTCACGTTTGCACGGTGCCGGTAAATTACGAACGAGGCAAGCAGGAAGACTACTATCAACAATGGGATGTCCCACTTCTGAATAAAACCAGATATTAAAGCAAACAGAAAAGCAGTTATTCCAGCAATCATAGATGATAAAGAGACATATTTGGTTATGTAAAGACTAATAAAAAATATTATTAATACTGTAAGAAACAGAAGCGGAGCACAAAGTAATAATACACCCCCTGAAGTGGCAACTGCTTTTCCACCGCGAAACCTTGCAAAGATTGGATAGGTATGACCAACAACCGAAAAAACCCCGGCTAAAAGCGGATTTATCTCTACATTAAACAGGAGGGGCAAGGAAGCTGCAAACGTACCTTTTAATATATCTGCAAGAGTTACCACCATACCTGCTTTGACACCAAGTGTACGAAACGTATTCGTACCCCCTAAATTTCCACTCCCATGTTCACGAATATCTGTTTTATAAAATACTTTTCCGATAATTAAACCAGAGGGAATCGAGCCAAGTAAATAAGCAAGAATTAGGACTAAAATAATTTGAACCATGAATAAATTCTCCTTCTACGTAAAGATCCAGTTCTTCTATTTTACCATGTATTATAGAAAAAACACCACGCTTTTCCGTTTCTGTCCAAAGTAAGGACAATTAGAGTCAATATTATTACGAAAATAAGGAGAATTTTCAAACCCTTTGTTTATCGATTGAAAGCAATGAATGGAGTCAATATAATTTAGATATAATCATATAAAACACATGAAAACCGACCGACGAAACGAGTGAAAGGGTCGGTTTTCATGTATCAAATAATTTTGAATGACAATTGAGGTGAAAACCAATGGCCACAAATCTCCAGTATTACTTAAATAATCATCATAAAGACATAAAGATATTATATGTTGAAGAGGAAAAGTTTTCGCGAGAAAAACTCTTGCGTGTTCTAAAGCGTCGTTTTGCCGATGTTCACGCGGCAATTGACGATGTGGAAGCTTTACAGCTCTACCAGCGTTACCAACCAGATTTAATTATTTGTGATATCAAAATGAATCAATTGAGTGGATTAGAATTCATTAATAAGATGCGTGCCTTAAATGAGCAAGTTCAGATTATCGCAACAACCACTTATGATGATCAAGATGCCTTTATTCAGTCGATTGCAAATAAAGTTAATCATGTTATCTACAAACCAATTGACTTGGATTTCCTTTTGCAGGCGATTCAAAAATCAGTCTATCAAATGCAAATAGAGAAAGAGCTTGCCAAACAAAAGAAGCTAGCGAGAGCCATTTTGGATTTTCAGGATAACCCCATTTTTGTCATTGAAAACGATGAAATAATTGAATTCAACCAAGCCTTTTCCAACTTTACTGGAATTAGGAAGAGTCAGACTCAGCTACATAAGAGTAAATTACTATCTAGTTATTTTGCTGAAGATTCAAATTATTTTTATCCAAACGATATGAGTAGATTGTATGAGGAAATCTTGGAAACTGGAAAAAACGCTGTAAAGATGCACTGGAAAGATACTAACAGCAAAGATACGATCTTTTTACTAAAGACCGCGGTCATTCCAGGTACCAATCAATATCTATTTATTTGTAACGATATCACTGCTTTAGAGGAAGAAAGTAGAATGAATCGGCAATTAGTCCTGATGGATTCCTTAACTAACAGTATCAATCGATTGGAAATGGATGATATCTTGGAAATGGAAATAAGACGTGCCGAAAGATTAGGTCAGCCATTTTCGATTATTTTAATCGATATCGATTTCTTTAAACATGTGAATGAACGGTTTGGGCAACAAGCTGGTGATAAAGTCCTCCATACCATTTCTACGATTGTTCAGCAACGGATTAGAGAATCAGATATTTTTGTCCGCTGGGGAGGAGAAGAATTTATTATACTCACTCCCGGAACCGACGGAAATGGAGCAATAGAGTTAGCAGAATCTATCCGTGCCATCATTGAAGACTTTCAGTTTAAAGATATTGATCAGATTACTTGTAGTTTTGGGATTACTGAGTTTACTCGAGGCAAAGCGAAAAATGAATTGATATTAGAGGCAGATAAGGCACTCACTCAATCTAAAAATAATGGTCGAAACTGTGTAACCAATTACATTCAAGAAAGTTAAGAAGGTGGTCAGTGTGCTTTTGTTGTATATTTTCATATTCTTGGTAATTGGATTATTCATTTATGTTATTTTCCAATCAATTCATAAAAGCCGTAAACTAATGAAAAAACTAAAAGTAAGTGAAAACAGCTACCGGGACTTGGCAAAAAAATATGAAGCTGCGAATATTTTGAAACAAGATTTAGAAATAAGAATTCAAGAAGAAGTAGCCAAGAATCGCCAGAGAGATTTTGTCCTTATCCAGCAATCAAGACTTGCTGCGATGGGAGAATTGATTGCTAGTATGGGTCATCAATGGAGTCAACCGTTAAATAGCTTATCACTATTAATCCAGGATGTAAGAGAAGCATTAGAGTTCGGGGAAATTGACGATCAATATATGGAACGGTTTACTAAAGAAAGTATGTTCCAAATTAAGGAAATGTCGCAAACAATTAATGATTTTCGCAGATTTTATAAACCGAACAAGGAAAAAACCCCATTCTCTGTAGGAGATTCGATTGAAGATGCCCTATCTATCTTTTCAACAAGTTTAAAAAAACACGCCATTCAGGTGGAGTTTGAATATAGAGGTCAGTATACGGCATTTGGTTTTCCCAATGAATATAGCCAAGTTGTCCTTAATCTATTAACAAACACAAGGGATGCCTTTGTTCAAAACGATACAAAAAATCGAAGAATATTCATCACCATTGGTGAAACGGACAGAGAGATCACAGCAGAATTTATCGATAATGCCGGTGGAATCGAACTAGAATTACTTGAAAAAATCTTCGATCCTTATTTTACGACGAGACAACACGGCACTGGTTTAGGACTTTTTCTGGCAAAGAAGATATTGGAAAACATGGACGGGAGTGTCCAGGCAGAAAATACCGGAGATGGAGTCCGATTTTGCCTCATCGTCCCGAAGGCAGCTGCCGCAGTTAATCCAGAACTTATTTCTGGTTCAAGTTAATACTAATTTGCCCCTTTTACCAGGGTCTTTTTCTATTTGAAAACCTTTTATTATGTTTTTTTTGAAAATATAGGTAAAATAAAGAGGGAAAGGGAGTGAGACTTTTGACGATTGAAAATCCAAGTCGTAATGAAATTGGAACAATATTAAATAAGGCAAAAAGAATCGCTGTTGTTGGGTTGAGTGATAATCCTGAACGAACATCCTATCAAGTTTCCGCTGCTATGCAAAAAGCTGGCTATGACATTATTCCAGTGAATCCAACAATCGATCAGGTGCTTGGTGTAAAAGCCGTTGCTTCACTGAAGGATATTGAAGGTCATGTGGACATCGTTAACGTTTTTCGCAGGTCAGAACAATTGTTCGATGTTGCGAAAGAATTTGATCTAATCGATGCAGATGTATATTGGGCCCAGCTTGGTCTTGAAAATGAAGAAGCCTATGAGTTTTTAAAAAATAAGGGCTATACTGTCATTATGAACCGCTGTATTAAAGTTGAACATGCGTTGACAAGGGTATAATTTTTTACCAAAAAACTGCTAAAGATTAGCAGTTTTTTTCTTTTATTTCGCCCAATTACGCCTGCTAATATTATTACAAAAATATGTTGTTTAAAAATACCTATTTGCCAAAATAAAATAAATCGCTACAATTAAGCATAGACGCCGCGAGTTATATGATAAAATAAGAAGCGGCAAACATTGGTTCTATTTTATATTTAAAAAAGATAATTAAATGAACGACTAATCAATTAGTTCATGAAGCAATTAGAAGGATACTTCTTTTTGTAGGGAATGAAAGGGGTATTTTAGTGGCAAGGAATCAGCAAGTTTTTGATTATAATGATGATGCCATACAAGTACTAGAAGGTCTTGAGGCCGTTAGAAAACGCCCGGGAATGTACATTGGCAGCACCGATGCACGAGGACTCCATCATCTTGTTTACGAGATTGTTGACAATTCTGTCGATGAAGCACTTGGTGGATTTGGCGATCAAATCATTGTAAAAATACACAAAGATAATTCAATTAGTGTAAATGACCGAGGACGTGGAATGCCTACGGGAATGCACAAAATGGGGAAACCGACACCAGAGGTTATCTTAACTATTCTTCATGCCGGCGGTAAGTTTGGTCAAGGCGGTTATAAAACAAGCGGCGGTTTGCACGGTGTTGGTGCATCAGTAGTTAATGCGTTATCTGAATGGTTAACCGTCACAATTAAAAGAGACGGTTTCGTATATGAACAGCGCTTTGAAAATGGCGGAAAGCCAGCAACAACCCTCGAAAAAATCGGGAAAACCAATCAAACCGGAACAACAATTCATTTTAAGCCGGATCCGACCATTTTTTCGACGACCACTTATAACTTTGAGACTTTATGTGAGAGGTTAAGAGAGTCCGCTTTCTTACTTAAAGCATTAAAAATAGAAATTATCGATGAACGGAATGATTTCCACGAAGTTTTTCATTATGAAAATGGAATTGAAGCGTTTGTTGCCTATTTAAACGAAGAAAAGGATGTTCTACATCCAGTTATTAGCCTCGAAGGCGCTAATCATGGGATTGAAGTTGATTTTGCGTTTCAATTTAATGATGGCTATTCAGAAAATGTCCTCTCGTTCGTTAATAATGTCCGCACAAGAGACGGCGGTACGCATGAAGCCGGGGCTAAAACAGCAATGACAAGAGTATTTAATGATTATGCACGAAAGGTTTCTTTCTTAAAAGACAAAGATAAAAACCTTGATGGTGCAGATATCCGCGAAGGTTTGTCAGCGATCATCTCCGTTCGAATCCCGGAAGAACTGCTCCAGTTCGAAGGACAAACGAAGGGTAAGTTAGGAACAAGTGAAGCTAGATCCGCTGTCGACGCTGTTGTTTCTGAACATCTCTCTTATTTTCTAGAAGAGAACCCTGATATTAGCTCCCTTCTGATCAAGAAATCAATAAAAGCCTATCAAGCAAGAGAGGCTGCAAGAAAAGCGCGTGAAGACGCAAGGAGCGGGAAAAAACGCAAGCGTTCAGATGCGGTTTTATCTGGTAAACTAACACCAGCCCAATCACGTAATCCGCAAAGAAATGAACTTTACCTGGTGGAGGGTGACTCCGCAGGTGGTTCCGCAAAACAAGGTCGTGACCGACGCTTCCAAGCTGTTCTTCCACTGAGGGGTAAGGTAATAAATACCGAAAAAGCCAAGCTTGCAGACATTTTTAAGAATGAAGAAATCAATACGATTATTCATGCCATTGGCGGTGGAGTAGGAACCGATTTTAGTGTAGAAGATATCAATTACGATAAAATTGTCATTATGACCGATGCCGATACTGATGGCGCACATATTCAAGTATTACTGCTTACATTCTTTTACCGTTATATGAAACCCTTGCTTGAAGCAGGAAAAGTGTTTATTGCCCTGCCGCCGTTATATAAAGTGAGTAAAGGGACAGGCAAAAAAGAAATCATCGAATACGCTTGGAGTGATGATGACCTCCAGGGTGCAATAAAAAAAGTTGGCAGAGGCTATATTCTTCAACGCTATAAAGGACTTGGAGAAATGAACGCCGACCAATTATGGGATACAACGATGGATCCGGAAACACGGACGTTGATTCGTGTTAAAATAGATGATGCAGCAAGAGCGGAACGCAGGGTGACCACGCTAATGGGCGATAAAGTGGAACCACGTCGCAAGTGGATTGAAAGCAATGTGGCCTTTGGTTTAGAAGAGGATGACACCATATTAGAGAATGAAAATATTACGGTCTCCGAGGAGGATTCTGAAGGATGAGTACAAATGAAAAATTCCGTGACTTGCCTCTAGAAGATGTAATTGGTGATCGTTTTGGTCGATATAGTAAATATATTATTCAAGAACGAGCCCTTCCCGATGCACGTGACGGCTTAAAACCAGTGCAGCGGAGAATTCTTTATGCGATGCATTTTGAAGGAAATACGCATGATAAAGGTTTTCGTAAATCAGCTAAAACGGTCGGTAACGTTATTGGTAACTACCATCCACATGGAGATTCATCTGTGTATGAGGCTATGGTACGAATGAGTCAGGATTGGAAGGTAAGAAATGTTCTGGTCCAAATGCATGGAAACAACGGCAGCGTCGATGGGGATCCACCGGCAGCCATGCGATATACGGAAGCAAGACTTTCAGCGATTGCATCAGAATTAATGCGTGATATTGAAAAAAACACCGTGGAATTTATTTCAAACTTTGATGATACTTCGAAAGAGCCAACTGTTTTGCCAGCCATGTTCCCAAATCTTCTTGTCAATGGATCAACAGGAATTTCAGCGGGCTATGCAACAGATATCCCGCCGCATCATCTTGGCGAAATCATTGATGGGGTCATCAAGAGAATGGATCAACCCGATTGTTCAGTGGATGATTTAATGACAATCGTCAAAGGTCCTGATTTTCCTACAGGCGGTATCATTCAAGGGGTAGCTGGGATTAAAAAAGCCTATGAAACTGGTAAAGGAAAAATTATCGTCCGTAGTAAAGCAGAAATCGAAGAGGTACGTGGTGGTAAGCAGCAAATTGTTATCACCGAAATTCCTTATGAGATCAATAAGGCCAATCTTGTCAAAAAAATGGATGAATTCCGTCTCGATCGAAAAGTGGAAGGCATCTCTGAAATCCGTGATGAAACAGACCGGACAGGCCTTAGAATTGTCATTGATTTAAAGAAAGATGCTGATGCGGAAGGTGTCTTAAACTATCTATACAAAAATAGTGACCTTCAAATAACCTACAATTTTAATATGGTTGCCATTCATAAAAAACGTCCAAAATTAATGGGACTTAGAGAGATGTTGGATGCATATATCGAGCACCAAAAGGAAGTTGTGACAAGAAGATCGCAATTTGAACTAAATAAAGCCAAAGAGCGGCAGCATATCGTCGAAGGATTAATGAAGGCTTTATCGATTCTCGATGAAGTTATCGCCACCATCCGTGCTTCCAAGGATAAACGCGATGCGAAGGACAATTTAATAGCTAAGTTTGCCTTTACAGAGCTGCAGTCAGAAGCAATCGTTTCTTTACAGCTTTATCGCTTAACGAATACCGATATCACTGCACTGAGACAGGAAGCTGAAGAATTAGCTAAGAAAATTGACGAGCTTACTAGTATTTTAGCAAGCGATAAAACGCTATTCTCTGTGATTAAAAAAGAATTAAAAGATGTCAAAAAACGGTTTGCTGATGAGCGTCGATCTAAGATCGAAGCAGAAATCGAAGAATTAAAAATCAATCTTGAAGTCACCGTCCCAAGTGAAGACGTAATTGTTACGGTTACAAAACAGGGTTATGTGAAACGAACGAGCCCGCGTTCATTTGCGGCCTCCAGTGGTCAGGACCTTGCCATGAAGGATTCAGATCGATTGTTAGCGCAACTTGAAATGAATACAAAAGATGTATTGCTCCTGTTTACGAATAAAGGAAATTACTTATTCTGCCCAGTACACGAGCTGCCGGATATCCGCTGGAAAGACCTTGGCCAGCATATTGCGAATATTATTCCAATTGAGCGTGATGAAGAGATTATCCAAGCCATTCCAGTGAAAGACTTTGAGGCAGATCTATTCTTTGTCTTTGTCACGAAAAATGGCATGGTCAAGAAAACAGAGTTGAAACAATATAAAGCACAGCGATATTCCAAACCGCTCGTTGCTATCAACCTTAAGGATGATGATCAAGTTACGGATGTGCATCTAACAGACGGAACAAAAGAATTATTCTTAATCACCCACTTAGGTTACTCTTTATGGTTTCATGAAGAAGAAATCAGTATTGTCGGTGCGCGTGCTGCCGGAGTTAAAGGGATTAATTTAAAAGATGACGATTTTGTCATTGGTGGTAAAATTATTCATTCAGACAGTAACGAAACCATTGTTATTTCGACGCAGCGTGGAGCTGTGAAGCGGATGAAACTGAAAGAGTTTGAAATAGCAACACGAGCCAAGCGCGGCGTTGTCATTTTAAGAGAGCTTAAGTCCAATCCACACCGAATTACTGGATTTGTTATCGTAAATGAACAGGATGTTATTTATATCCAAACAGAAAAAGGTCATATTGAGACATTGAATTCAGTAGATATTCACTATAGTGACCGTTATTCGAATGGGTCATTTATTCTTGATGAAGATGACTACGGAAAAGTAACAACTGTTTGGAAAGTTCCATCATCAGAAAAACCAGGTCTATAAATTTTTGCAGGACTCTCTAGAAATCTAGAGGGTCTTTTTTCATCATTTTTCCAAAACTGGACATACTAACTATTAACAGAGTTGGGAGGGTTCATGAATGAAAAAAGAGATGCTTCTGGTTATTGCTTCGTTTTTCCTCATGTCACTTACTGCGATTACCGGGGTCTATGCCATCGAAGAAACGACTAAAATAGTCACGATTTCTAAAGAGGAAGCAGACATTACAAGTGATGGTAAAGTGGAGGAGATCCTTTTGAAGGGGGTTCCTTATCAGAAGGAAGATACATTTTTGGAGAAAATTTATCTTGAAATTAACGCCTCGAACGGTAAGAAATATTCCTTCCCATTGGAAAGTGGTGCTAGAGCTTCATTTCAGTTAGTGGACTTAAACGGAGATGGCTTACAGGATTTATTTGCAAGTGTGTTGACGGGGGAAAGTGAGGGAATTGTCCAAAACTACGCCTATTCCCTAAAAGATTTTGTACAAATTGATATACCACTGCCGGAGCCGCTTGAAATGGATAGCCATTTTTTAAAAGGATATAAAGCAGAAATCAAACTTACCGAAACAGGAAAAGCCTATCAGTTTGATTTAAAGGACCGAAAGATATATTATAATAGGCTCGGACTTTATTATAAAGGAAAACTAAATGAGCCTACTGAGCTAACCGTAAACCCATTTAATCAGCTCCAACCGATCGCAATAAAGGGCAATAAAGTGGAGTTACAGGGGGAACAAAGGGTCACTGGAATCGCAAATGCGGACGTCATTGCATCTGTTAAATCTACTTGGACGTTTGAAAGAGGTCATTGGAAACTAAAAAGTACAATTGTAAATAAAGAATTAACTAGATGATTTTTTTAAACACAGGACTTCCTGTGTTTTTTATTTTGATAATAATTGACGGGATAATCTGTCGGGAATATACTTATGATTGCTTAGCAAGCCACACAGCTACGATAAAAATTTAATAATTTATTTTGTTCATATTCAGTTCATAAAACTAGGATAAAATTACTCTTAATTACTATTAAAAACGGAGTTGAAGAATTTTGATTAAATTAACCAAATTTCTAAAGCCATTTCAATTATCCATTTATATGGTTTTAGGCCTCGTGCTCTTACAGTCCTTGTCCGAGCTTTACTTGCCAACCTTAATGGCCGATATCGTTGACAAAGGTGTAGTGACTGGTGATACACATTACATATGGAAAATCGGCGGCTTCATGCTGCTCGTTGCAGCAGGAGGGATGATTTGTTCAATTGCTGCGAGTTTCTACTCAGCTAAAGCAGCTTCAGGCTTTGGAAAGTTCTTGCGGAGCAAGATTTTCGCACACGTTGGGAACTTTTCGTTACATGAGTTTGATAAACTCGGAACAGCCTCACTGATTACCAGAACAACTAACGATATTACCCAAATCCAACAGGTATTAGTGATGATGTTACGTATGATGGCGATGGCACCAATGATGTGTATTGGCGGGATCATTATGGCCTATTCAAAGGATGCCAAGCTAACCTTGGTTCTTGCTGTCGCTTTGCCTATCCTCGTGCTGGCCATCGTAGTTATTGCAAGAAAAGGGATCCCGCTTTTTAAAGCAATGCAAGTTAAATTAGATAATCTCAATCGTGTTTTACGAGAAAACTTAACCGGTATTCGTGTCATTCGTTCATTTAATCGAGTCGAGCATGAGAAGAAGCGGTTTGATGAAGCGAACTGGGATTTAACACAAACCGCGATTAAGGTTAATAAAATCATGGCGGCCATGATGCCGATTATGATGATTGTGTTAAACCTCTCGACTGTAGCGATTGTCTGGTTTGGCGGACTACGAATTAGTCATGGTCATATGCAGGTTGGTGATATGATGGCGTTTATTCAATATGCCATGCAAATTATGTTCTCGTTCATCATGCTGTCGATGATGTTTGTGATGATTCCAAGGGCATCCGTATCTGCGGTCCGAATCAATGAAGTTCTTGAAACCGTAGCAGATATTAAGGATCCATCAACGCCGTTATCAGAGGATGGCTTAAAAGGGCATGTAGAATTCCAAGAGGTAACTTTCAGCTATCCTGGGGCGGAAATGCCTGCTATTTCTAATATTTCTTTTTCGATGAGGCCGGGTGAAGTGACAGCTATAATCGGTGGAACTGGCTCTGGTAAGTCGACATTGATTAACTTGATTCCGCGCTTTTATGATGTCGACAGTGGAAAAGTCCTTGTCGATGGGATCGATGTTAGGGAAATGGCGCAAGAACAGCTTAGGAAAAAAATTGGGTTTGTCCCCCAGCAATCCGTGCTTTTTACCGGGACCATTGCAGAAAATATACGTTATGGGAAAGAAACGGCAACAACAGCAGAGGTGGAACATGCGGCAGAAGTTGCCCAGGCCAAAGAATTTATTGCCAATATGCCTGAAGGGTTTGATGCGGTAATTGCGCAAGGGGGAACAAATGTTTCTGGCGGACAGAAACAACGATTATCAATTGCGAGAGCCCTCGTTCGAAAGCCAGAAATCTATATATTCGATGACAGCTTTTCCGCATTGGACTTTAAAACAGATGCCAAACTTCGCTCAGCCTTAAAAGCAGAAACTGGTAATTCCACTGTATTAATCGTAGCACAACGAGTAACAACAATTATGGATGCCGATCAGATTATTGTCCTAGATAACGGCGAAATTTCCGGAATTGGCAAACACAAGGAATTGATGGAATCGAGTGCGGTTTACCGTGAAATTGTAATGTCACAGCTGTCAGAGGAGGAAATCGCATGAGTAAGGATCAAAAACCCGAACATAATTCCGAACCTCGCAGACCTGGCCCGGGCCCAGGCGGAGGATTTGGCCCTATGGGTATGGGTATGCCCGTTCAAAAAGCAAAGAATTTTAAAGGAACCTTAAATCGATTAATCAGCTATTTGAAGCCTTATAAATTACAGCTGCTTTCTGTATTGTTAACTGCAATTATTAGTACCATTTTTTCGATCGTCAGCCCGAAAATTATGGGGAAAGCAACAACCAAATTATTTGAAGGCTTGATGATGAAGCTGAAGGGTGTCCCCGGGGCCAAAATAGATTTTGATTATATCGGTCAAATTATTATCTTACTCATTGGCCTCTATATATTGAGTGCAATTTTCGCCTATTTACAACAATACATCATGGCAGGTGTCGCTCAGAAAACAGTGTATAATCTTCGAAAAGAAGTAGAGGAAAAGCTTAACCGGCTGCCTTTAAAATACTTTGATTCACATACCCATGGGGAGATTCTTAGCCGAGCGGTCAATGATGTCGATAATATTAGCACGACCTTACAGCAAAGCTTAACCCAGTTGATTACCTCTGTAGTTACTATTATCGGAGTAATCATCATGATGCTATCAATCAGTCCATTGATGACATTGATTGTAATTGTTACTCTGCCACTAAGTGGTGTGGCGATTGCAAAAATCGCCAAAAAGTCACAGTTGTATTTTAAAGGGCAGCAAAAATCACTGGGCCAGCTTAATGGTCATGTGGAAGAAATGTACACAGGGCATAAGGTAGTCAAAGTATTTGGACATGAGCAGAAATCGATTGAAACATTTGAAGGAATTAATGAAACTCTCTACCAATCCGCATGGAAGGCCCAATTTGTATCCGGGATGATTATGCCACTCATGTCATTTATTAATAATATTGGCTATGTCCTAGTCTCAGTCGTGGGCGGAATCCTGGTTACGAAAAAAGCGATTGAAATTGGTGATATTCAGGCTTTCATTCAATATGCGCGGCAGTTTTCCCAGCCAATTGCTCAAACAGCATCGATTGCCAACGTTATTCAATCAACTATTGCCAGTGCAGAACGTGTATTTGAAATATTAGATGAAACGGAAGAGGTCCCAGAAGCAGTTCAAGCGATAGTAATTACTGCTCCAAAGGGCGAAGTAACTTTTGAACAGGTTACCTTTGGTTATGAGGAAAATGAAATCTTAATTAAAAATATGCAAATTGATGTGAAATCGGGCCAGACAGTTGCGATTGTCGGACCAACAGGGGCAGGGAAGACCACGCTTATTAATTTGTTAATGCGATTCTACGAGCTTAATTCCGGTCGAATCTTAATTGATGGAATTGATACTAGAGATCTTAAAAGGGAACACCTGAGGAGCTTATTTGGGATGGTTCTGCAGGATACTTGGCTATTTAATAGTACGATTTATGATAATATTGCCTATGGAAGGGAAGGGGCAACTAAAGAGGAAGTGGTGGCAGCGGCTCGTGCTGCTAACGCGGACCATTTTATTCGAACTCTTCCGGATGGATATGATACGATTTTGAATGAGGAAGCATCCAATATTTCTCAGGGCCAAAAACAACTGTTAACCATTGCCAGAGCGATTCTCGCTAATCCTGCGATTCTGATCCTTGACGAAGCAACAAGCAGTGTCGATACCCGGACAGAGGTACAAATTCAAAAGGCGATGAACCATTTGATGAAAGGAAGGACCAGCTTTGTGATCGCCCATAGATTATCAACGATTAGAGAGGCAGATTTAATCCTTGTGATGAATAATGGAAGTGTGATTGAAAAAGGAAATCATCTTGAATTACTTGAAAAAGACGGATTTTATGCGGATCTGTATAATAGTCAGTTTACTGGCAGTAATTCAATGAAAGATGCAGGATAAATGGATGCGTTTGGAAAGCTTTGAGCTTTCTGAACGCTTTTTTTAATTCCGGAAAATGAATAAAAATTTCGCTGCATCTCATTATCTTAAGTATACTTAGGAATTGAGATATTTCGCATTTTTGTTTACATAATATTATTATGTAAACTGATAAATTATATAAAAAAGACTGCCATAATGATGACAGTCCTATTATTTAGTCTATTTGTTCTTTCGGCATATCCATCTTATCAACTGCAATTTTAAGATCATCATTCTTTATGTGCGTGTAGATCATCGTTGTTTGGATGGATGAATGGCCTAATTGCCGTCTTAATTTCGGAACATCATTGATCTCAGCATGGTATCTGGTTGCAAACGAATGACGCAGCTTATGTACGGATAATGAAGGTTTACCAAATGAGGTGGCATATTTTTCGATCAGATTTTCAACGGCTCTAGCTTTTAATCTTCGTGATTTTACTTTCGGACCCGTTGGTCCACTAACAAATAATGCCTTTTCATTTTTATCAACGTTGTATTTGGCAGTTCGGACTGCTAAATATTCTTGGAGGTCAGCCATAGCCACTTGACTAAAATAAACGAATTGTTCTTTATTTCCTTTGCGGATAACCCTGACACAGTACTTTTTAAAATCAATATCATCTAGTTCAATGCCAATTAACTCGGAAAGACGAAGTCCAGACCCAAGAATTAATGATACAATGGCTGTATCGCGTTCTTTATTCAATTGATGAAAGTTAAATAACTTTTTATTTTCTTTATTTAAATCGCCGTAATCATTGGCAACAAAGAGGCGAAACTTCTCATATTCATCGCCCAGAAGAATTTTGCCTTCCATTTTAGTTGCCTTCGTTTCCATACTGTCTTTTACTTCATTAAATTCGATTTTTGCCATGACATTACGATTCAAATACGGCTTTAAGTCTGGTGTTTCAGCAATATTTTGCAAATAATTAAACAGTGATTTTAACGCCGATAATTTCCGATTAACGGTTAACTCTTTATTACTTAATTGATAATGGAGATAGTTTAAGAAACTTTCAATCTCTAAGACAGTCATTTGCTCCAATCTTTCTATAGGAATATCTTTGATGCTGCCAGAAGCTAATTGCTCATTGATCATCCAAGTAAAGAAGATTTTATAATCATGACAATAATTGAATAAGGATGCCGTCGAAAGTTTACGTAATTTATGGTTGATGTATTCGTCAACATACCAAGGAAGTTCGTTAAGGATCGTTTGTAGTTTTTGAAATTGATGCTGCTTATTTTGATTTACCATAAAATCACCCCACTTCTATATTTTACTAAATTAAGTTAATTGCGTCAAATTTATATTTTACGCAGTTTACTTATTTAATATGATCAACGACTTCAGGTTTGAATCTTCCCACTATAACCGATAAAAAACGCCGACTGGTCTTTATCACCAATCGGCGTCCCCGCTTCACCTAATGAACTAAAACATTTGTATGCTCTCGCACCATTTCAATAAAATACTTCATAATTCTTAGATCCTCTGTTAATTCCGGATGAAAGGAACATCCTAAAAATTGGCCATCCCGCGCTAAAACAATGCGCTCTTCATGTTTTGCGAGTACTTCAACATTTTCTCCTGCCGCAACGATATGTGGAGCCCGGATAAAAACAGCAGGAATATCCTCTCCTACTCCGCTGATGGACATCTCGACTTCAAAACTATCGACTTGGCGGCCAAATGAATTCCGTTCGACCACGACGTCCATCACCCCCAGATGTGGCGTATCATAACCAACGATTTCTGTTGCCAGTAAAATCAGGCCTGCACATGTTCCAAACATCGGAACTCCCCCGGCGGCTAGAGCTCGAATGGGTTCAAGCAACTCGTATCGATCCAGCAGTTTCCGCATTGTTGTACTTTCTCCGCCAGGCAGTACAAGACCATTCAATTCTTTTAGATCTTCAGCCGATTTAACTGAAATCGCCCTACAGCCAAGCTCTTCAATTTGTCTTATATGCTCTCTGACTGCACCTTGTAATGCAAGTACCCCTATTTTCAGCATATTACCAACCACGTTCCTGCATACGGTCTTTTGCATCTAACGCAGAAATTTCAATACCTTTCATCGGTGTCCCCAGCTCTTTTGAGATTTCGGCAATCAGTTTATAATCTCGGTAGTTTGTTGTTGCAGCTACAATAGCCCGTGCGAATTTTTCTGGATTTTCGGATTTGAAAATACCTGATCCTACAAATACACCATCAGCC
This sequence comes from Neobacillus drentensis NBRC 102427, assembly GCF_001591445.1. Taxonomy (GTDB): domain Bacteria; phylum Bacillota; class Bacilli; order Bacillales; family Cytobacillaceae; genus Neobacillus; species Neobacillus drentensis. The sequence goes on from NZ_BCUX01000023.1 coordinate 62,858, forward strand.
CCAAGTTCCATCATTAAAGCAGCATCAGCCGGTGTCGCCACCCCGCCAGCAGCAAAATTGACAACAGGCAGCCTTCCCAATTTTTTAATTTCTAGCAATAATTCAAATGGTGCTCCTAAATTCTTTGCTTCCGTCATTAATTCGTCCGTATTCATACCGACAACGCGTCTTACTTGGGCATTCACTTTTCGAATATGACGAACCGCCTCTACAATATTTCCAGTTCCTGGTTCCCCTTTTGTTCGTAACATAGATGCTCCTTCGCCAATGCGACGTGCAGCTTCCCCTAAATCGCGGCACCCGCAAACAAAAGGTACGGTATAGTCGCTTTTTAATAAATGGTATTCCTCATCCGCAGGTGTCAATACTTCACTTTCATCTATGTAATCGACGCCCATTGCTTCTAATACACGTGCTTCGACAATGTGGCCGATCCGTGCTTTTGCCATTACTGGAATGGTTACAGCGTTCATTACTTCTTCCATAATCCGAGGATCTGCCATCCTTGCAACGCCCCCTGCTGCGCGAATATCGGAAGGTACCCGCTCCAACGCCATTACCGCAACCGCACCGGCAGCCTCAGCTATTTTTGCCTGCTCGGCATTAATGACATCCATAATAACGCCGCCTTTTTGCATTTCAGCCATTCCTCGTTTTACTCTTTCGGTTCCCACTAGTTTCATAAAATAACCTCCATCCATTTGATAATTACTAGTATAATAGAAATTGACTACATGAAAAGGTTCAGTTTCATGAAAAACAATGTGGTCAGTTGGAGGAAATTGCAAATGGATATGCTAATGTTTAAGTTGGATAATGGTACAGAAAAACCATTGTATTTACAGCTTTATAATGGGATCAGAGATGCCATTATCCAAAAACAAATTGAAGTGGGAACCAAATTGCCATCGAAGAAAAAATTAGCGGAATTTTTAAATATCAGCCAAACTACCATTGAAATTGCCTATGCCCAGCTCATGGCAGAAGGCTATGTGGCATCCAAGCCCCGCATCGGTTTTTTTGTGGAAGAGATCGACGAATTACCCTATATTGAAAAAGAACTCCTAAACATGCCTGTAGGAAAGGTCGAGAAAAAAATCATTCAATTCGACTTCCATCCCGGAAAAATTGATGCAGACTCCTTCCCTTTTTCACTTTGGCGAAAATATGCAAAAAATGTATATGATATCAGTTCAAAAGAGTTGCTGGAAATTGGAGACCCGCAAGGAGAATTCGCATTAAGAGTGGAAATTGCCAAATATCTTTATCAATCGAGGGGGATTGTCTGCAGCCCTGAACAGATTGTCATTGGTTCGGGAACAGAACAGCTGCTTCCAATGATTCTAAGGTTACTTGGAAATGATTTAAAATTTGCACTTGAAAATCCTGGCTATTCTGCCATACCTAAAATACAAATGCAAAATAGAGCCATCCCTATTCCGGTGGATGAAAATGGTTTAATCGTGGATGAACTGGAAAAAACGAAGGCCAATATTGTTTACATTACCCCTTCCCACCAGTTCCCTACGGGCGCCGTCCTATCCGCAACCAGAAGAACACAGCTATTAAACTGGGCTGCAAAGGATAAAAGCCGCTACATCATTGAAGACGATTATGATAGCGAGTTTCGTTATATCGGAAAACCTATTCCCGCCTTACAAGGGTTAGACCAAAACGGAAAAGTTATTTATTTGAGCACGTTTACCAAATCATTAATGCCTTCTTTACGTGTTGCTTATTTTGTCTTACCTTCAACCTTACTGCAAAAGTATATGGAGACATTTAGTTTTTACACATCAACCGTACCGAGATTCGATCAACATATTTTAGCTGACTTTATGAGAGATGGCTATTTTTCCAAACACCTAAACAGGATGCGGAAAATTTATCGCAAAAAACATGAAAAATTAACCCGTTTTTTAGAAACGTATTATCCGGATGTCATAATCACAGGTGACCTGGCAGGAATGCATATTTTAATTTCCGTCCCCTTGTCAATAGAGGAAGATCAGTTAAAACAAATAGCGGCAATGAACCATATTGCCATCTATCCAATAAGCGATTATTTGTTAAGTCCCATTGACTATCAATACCCAACTTTTTTATTAGGCTTCGGCGGTATTCCATTAGACCAAATTGAAAAAGGTATACACCAATTAATGCAATGTTGGAACCACAAGATGTCGGGAGGAAGGATCTAATGGCTTTTGTGCCACTAGACCTTCCCCCTCCTTTCTATTTACTAAATACCAAAGGTTATAAAATTACTATCCATGTCTTCACTGCTGTAGCCAAAATTAAAATCCCCATAATGACTTGTAAAACTTTCGTATTTACCCTTTTCCCAGCATTCGCTCCAATAGGTGAAGCAATCAAACTGGCGATAACCATAATGAGCGAAGGTAAGATATCCACTTGCCCTGTTGAGATTTTTCCGGAGACCGCTCCTATGGATGAAATAAATGTGATAGCTAAGGAAGAAGCAATGGTCATTCGTGTTGGAATCTTTAAAACAACCAGCATGATTGGTACTAACAAAAATGCGCCTCCCGCACCTACAATACCAGCTCCAATCCCAACGATGAAAGCAAATAACGCTGCCAGAAATTTATTAAATCGGACTTCTTCTAATGGAATTTTATCAATTCCTTTTTTTGGAACAAATATCATAATAACGGCAATTAATGCTAATAAACCATATACGATATTAATTCCGCTTTCCGTCATGTGAGTGGAACCAAATCCCCCAATAAAACTTCCAATTAAAATACTAATTCCCATGTAGGCAATAAGCGTTTTATTTAAATATCCACCTTTACGGTAAACCAAAACACCCCCAATTGTCGCAAATAACACTTGTATGGCTGTAATACCTGAAACTTCATGTGCTGTAAAATGACCCACCCCAAGCATGACCGGAATATATAACAACATCGGATAGTTGATGATAGCTCCACCTATCCCTAACATCCCAGAAATAAATGACCCAACAAATCCAATTAGGAAGAGCGTTATTATAAGGCTAATATCCATAGTGTCCTCCTTTAGAAAAGGGAACCTTTATTGGTTCCCAATTGTTTCAACCTTATCTAACTGCACAACGGTTTGGTCCGATTTCCATCTCGCGTTGTTTATCTAAGTCAGGATTTATTTTCCCCATATTCGTTTCACGAATCTCTTGATATGCATTTGGCTGTGGTGGTAAGTTTTCGGTAACCATTTTTCTAAATTCGTTTTCATCGTTAATATTTAGACCGTGATTTTTTGCAAACAATGTACCTAATTTTTCTGATACACTACCATCATCGTTTAATTCGTCAATAATCATAAAATGTGCTGGAAGAACAAGAAGATCTTCTGATAATTCTCTGTAACGTTTATAAAGAGTTTCTCTTAAATCCCCCACCCAATCTTCCGCCTTACCAGCTAGGTCAGGTCTTCCGATTGAATCAATAAACAAAATATCACCTGAAAGTAAAAACTTTTTATCCACAACAAAAGAAGTAGATCCAATCGTATGTCCGGGAGAATATAAAGCATGTATATTAATTGTAGTTTTACCTATTGGTACATCATTGCCGTCTTCTAATGGTTGGTAATCAAAGGTTACTTCTGTTGCATCTTTTGGTGGTAACCAATAGGTTGCACCAGTTTTCTCAGCGACTGTACGTCCTCCGGAAATATGGTCCGCATGAAGATGTGTATCAAATACATGGGTAATTCTTGCACCGATACTTTCAGCAAAATCAAGATAGATGTCCGTCATACGTGTTGCATCAAATAGTGCTGCCTCACCATTCGAAACAACCATATAAGATAAGCACCCTTTACCAATTCGAACAAACTGATAAATTTCGCCACCTTCATTTAAGCCACCAACTTTAACCGGTTCTAAATGTTCACTCCACACTTTCATTCCGCCCTTTAGGTAAGAAACAGACAAACCTGCTTCAGAAAGCATTTCTGCTACCATTACGGAAGAACCTTCTTTAGCACAAACGACCAATACTTCTTTATCGGTGGGGATTTTTTCGATGATTTCTTCTACGCCATCAAGCAATTCAAAATAAGGAATATTTAAATAGTCAAAGTTTTCGCCTTCGATTTTCCAATCCTGAAAATCATTTTCATTACGAACATCTAGAATAAATAATTCTTCTTTGTTTAACACCTTTTTTGTTACTTCTTTTGAAGTCATGGTATTAACAGTCATTTTCGAGTTACCCCCTATGGTATTATTATGTTGAAAAAAATATGCTAATTTAAAATTCCTGTTGTTTTCCCAGTCCATTGACTCATACCCGGTATAACATTGATTACATTCGTAAATCCTTTTTCCGTTAATTTTTGCGCTGCCAGATCACTGCGGCTTCCTGTCCGGCATACCACGTAGATTTCATTTTCTTTGTTTAATTCGTCAATTCGCTTTTCCAATTCACCCAATGGAATTGAGATTGCATTGGGGATATGATTAAAGAGGTATTCTGCCGCTTCTCTTACGTCAAGAACTATGATATTTTCATTGGCTTTAATTTTCTTTTCAAGAACATCATTATCTGTTACATTGAGGTGCTTCTTTTCTATAGTTTCATCATTAGAAGATTTGCGAAGATAATGCTTCAGCACTTCACCATCTTCAATGGTTCCCAAATATTGATGCCCTGAACTTTCAGACCATGCTTTCATGTCCGCTTTGGAACCTTTATCTGTTGCTTGCACTTCTAATACTTGACCTGCCTCTAGGTTATTCATAGCCTTTTTTGTTTTAACAATAGGCATCGGACAAGCTAGCCCTTTTGCATCTAAAATCATATTTGCTGTTATGTTATTCATGATAGACCTCCTGTTTATATACCTGCAAGGGTATTATTTTTGTTAAAAAAATTATTCAACTTTACCTTCCCAAGCAAGCATACCACCAGCCATGTTTATCACATTAAATCCATAACTTTCAAGAAATTGAGTGGCACGACCGCTTCTGCCTCCAGAACGGCATACCATGATATATTCCTTTGATTTATTTAATTCATGCATTCGAAATTCAACTAATCCTAATGGAATGTTTACGGCACCTGAGATTTTGCCTGTAGCAAACTCACCCACTTCACGTACATCAATAATATTTAATTTCTTTCCTTCGTTTAATAATGTTTCAACTTCTTTTGCTGTCATTTGTTTCATTTTTAATTCCTCCTATTATTATTTTGTTTAAGACCAAGCACTCATGCCACCTTTGACATTTGTTACTTTTGAAAATCCTAATTTTTTTAGAATCTTACTAGCCTGCCCGCTCCTCATACCACTTTGGCAAATGACAATTACTTCTTTTTCCATTGAAAGTTCTTTCTCTGCTTTTTGGGCAAGTTGTTGAAGAGGGATATTTTTAAAACCTCTAATATGGTTTCCTTTAAATTCACCGGGTGTGCGGACATCAACATATTGTTTATTTTTGTCATTTAATTCGGCTCTTAATTCAGTTGTTGAAATATTGTTAACACCTTTTGTTGGTAAGAACCTCTTGAATATAAACAATAGAAATAGTGCAATAACAAGATAGTTTACATATTCCATTCATTAACCCTCCCTTTTTATATGAACAGATTGACATTTCCTATCTCTGCATCTGCCAAGTACGCTGCTACTCCTGCATATTCGATTGATTCTATTAACTCTTCTTCTTTAAGACCTAACAAATCCATAGTCATGGTACATGCTACTAGTTTTACATCCTGTTCTTGAGCCAATTCAATTAATTGCGGTAAAGGCATCGCGTTGTGCTTTTTCATAATATCTTTAATCATTTTGGGACCAAATCCTGCAAAGTTCATTTTTGAAAGTCCCATTTTATCCGCACCTCTCGGCATCATTTTTCCAAACACTTTTTCCATAAATCCTTTTTTCACTTTAATGTTTTCATCTCTACGTAAGGCGTTCAATCCCCAAAACGTATGGAAAATCGTTACTTCATGATCATACGCTGCTGCACCATTCGCGATAATATAAGCAGCCATAGCTTTATCATAATCTCCACTAAATAACACGATTGTTGTCTTTTTCTTTTCTGTCATGTTGTGACCCCCTGAATGTAATTTTAACCCATACCTGTATAGGTATTAATAAGATGAAAAAAATTATCCTTTTCTTATCCAAAACATAAAAACATCATTTTCTTCTTCATGTTTCAATAGTTCATGACCACCTGATTTAGCCCAGGCTGTAAGGTCATTCTTAGCACCTTTATCCGTAGTATGAATTTCTAAAACTTGACCGGATTCAAGGTCATTCATCGCCTTTTTTGTTTTAACAATTGGCATTGGACAAGCTAAACCTTTAGCATCAAATACTTTTGTTATATTCATGTTTTATTCCTCCTCTCAATCAATTACAATTACCCCTACGGGTATTAATGTTATTAAAAATAAAAGAGGGTGTCAACCCTTTTTTATCGACTTTTTACTAGCAACTTAACAGCTTCTTGTACTAATTCTTCCATGCTTTTTTCCCCTTGTTCATTTGCTTTTTGAACACATTCCACTAAATTGGAACTAACTATTACCCCAATAGTACGGTCAATGGCACTTCGAGTTGCAGATAACTGGGTGATAACTTCTTTACAGTCCTTGTTTTCATCCATCATTTTTAAAATTCCTCGTAACTGTCCTTCAATCCTTTTTACTCTGTTTTTCATTTGATCATTATAATCCAATGTTTTTGCCTCCTTTAACCATTTGTTTCTATTTTCAAGGAATTTTCCCTTACTAATAATTGGTGATGGTTAACAATTGAATATCCTACAACACAAAAACCCTTTTTTCTTAAGAAGCGTATTCCTATATTTTTTTCAAGAGGGCTTGATACAATTAAATGCAGTTCCCTCTTTGAAATTTCTTTTAAGATAAGCAATAGGCATATTCAGTGCTCCATTAATTGGGTTCTTATCTGATTCATTATAATCTCTTAAATCAATTATCTTTATTTTACCCAAAACAAGGTCCTTCAAATTGATACAATGTACACCAAAAACCGGGAAATACCTTCTATATAAAATAATAGCAATTATTGTAGTTAAAAGTAATAATAACATTAAAATCTCCTTCAATGAACTAATGTCATCGACAAGTTATATAATATACCCCTATAGGTATAATGTCAATGGTTTAATTTTTAAAAATTGCTTATAGAAAAATTGACCGCAATAAACATAGCGGTCAAAGAAAAATATCGAATTTATATAATAAAATCATATGCTTTTATCAATGCAACTGATTAACCGGTTTTCAATGCCCTGTGCAAATTGCTTCATCTTTTCTTCCAGCACCTTAAACTCCTTTTGAAAGTCGAGACCTTTTTCCTGAAGCTTTTCCTTAATATCTCTTTTATTTCTTTTCAATCCAAAATTTAATTACATTTTCAACTTGTTCTGTTTTTAACAGGGTGTGACCAGCATTTTTCGACCAAGCAGGAAGGTCATTTAAGGCACCCCTGTCAGTTACATGAAGCTCAATTACTTGTCCGCTCTCCAGTGAATCAATACCTTTTTTAAGCTTAATAATTGGTATTGGACAAGTTAATCCTGTAACATCTACAAGTGTAGCAACCTTTATTTCATTCATACTTTCTACCACTGTTTCGCCACGGTCGTTTGTTGTGGTTTCAACATTTTTGTTTAAATTGCTTCCGTATACAGAAGAATATGTTTTCCAACCACCATCTAAATTAATAGCCTTAAACCCGCTATTATTCAAGATACGTGCTGCTAGATATCCTCTTAAGCCTACCTGACAAGATACATAAATTGGTTTATCCTTAGGCAATTGAATCATGTTACATCTTAAATCATTTAGAGGAATATTGATTGAACCTTCAATAAATCCAAATTCACGTTCCATTGGCTCACGAACATCGATTAAAAGTCCCCCCTTTGCAATAATCTTATCAATTTCATGCCACTGAATCATTTCCAATTCGCCTTCCATGATATTAGAAGCTACATATCCAGCCATATTTACAGGATCTTTCGCTGAAGAATATGGTGGTGCGTAAGACAATTCTAGATTTGTCAAATCTTCAACCGTTAATCCACCTTTAATAGCAGTAGCGATAACATCAATTCGCTTATCAACCCCATCCAGTCCAACGGCTTGTGCCCCGAAAATTTTTCCTGTTTCTTTATCAAAGATTAATTTTAATGCAATCGGTGCTGCTCCTGGATAATACCCTGCATGAGAGCTTGGATGAATATGAACGACTTCATAGGAAATGTCTAAACGTTTCAATATTTTCTCATTATTACCGGTTGCTGCAACCGTTAAATCAAACACCTTCGCAATGGAAGTACCTAATGTTCCTTGGTATTTTTCTTTTTTGCCCATCATATTATTAGCCGCAATGCGCCCTTGGCGGTTAGCTGGTCCTGCAAGTGGGATCATAGCCTTGGTACCGCTAATATAATCCACAACCTCAACCGCATCTCCAACTGCATAAATATCAGGATTAGAAGTTTGAAGAAAATCATTTACAATAATTCCTCCACGCTCGCCAAGCTCCAAGCCGGCTGTCTTAGCTAGTTCATTTTCCGGTCTGACTCCGATTGATAGAATTGTCATATCGGTTTCGATTTCTGTTCCATTAGTAAGAATAACCTTCTTACCGTGGTCAGCAAATGACTCGACACCATTTTCTAAGATTAACTTCACGCCTTTTTCTTTTAAATGCCTGTGTAAGATACTTGCCATTTCAAAGTCAATTGGAGCCATAATTTGATTAGCCATTTCAATAATCGTAACTTCTATCCCTCTATCAACAAGATTTTCAGCCATTTCAATCCCAATAAATCCTCCACCGATTACAACTGCCTTTTTAGGATTATGAGAATCAACATAGTTTTTAATTTTGTCCGTATCAGGAATATTTCTTAATGTAAATAAACTATGGCTATTGGTTAATCCTGGAATTGGGGGTACAATTGGTCTTGCTCCAGGTGATAACAGTAACTTGTCATAGGATACTTCATATACTTCATTAGTCTGTAAATTCTTGATAGTTACGTTTTTGGCATCTGGATTAATGGATACGACCTCGCTTAAATTGCGGATATCAAGGTTAAATCGTTCCGACATTCCTTTTACAGTTTGAACTAATAATTTGCTTCTGTCCTTAATTGTTTCACCGATGTAATATGGTAATCCACAATTTGCAAAAGAAATATGTTCTCCACGTTCGACAAGAACGATTTCCACATCTTCACTGATTCTTCTTAATCTTGCAGCAGCTGTTGCTCCTCCAGCTACTCCACCAACGATAATTACTTTTTGTGTCATGTTATTCCCTCCAAATATATTTTATTTACTATCTTTATAATTTTATTTCTTTTTAGATATACCCTAATGGGTTTAATACCTATAGGGGTATTATATAATCATTAAAAAAAATGTAAAGCCCTTTGATGAGAAGTTCACATTTTCGTCAAAAATGTAGCGATAATAGGATTTAGAGCCTATTTTTTAAAAATAAATGCGAAAAACGTCTGCCTTATAGGCAAACGTTCTTTAGAGGTAAAGATTTATAAATATTTGGCTTTGGTGTATTAATAGCATATTTTCAATTATTAAAAGTGTATAGACTTGTGCTTATCTAAAATTAAAAGAATTCTCCAAAATAAGACTTATCGCACTGGCTATCCACATGAATGATTATGTGGTAAAGTTCAAAAAAAATAGCCCATAAAGGGCTTTTTTTAAGCTAAGTGTAATTATTTTCCTTAAAAACAGATCGAAGCTCCAACTATGATTAACAAGATAAATAATACAACGATTAAAGCAAAACCGCCCCCGAAGCCGCCACCGTAGCCATAGCCACCACAACAACCACCAAATCCGCCGTATCCACCATATCCAAACATTTAATTGACCCCCTTTAGATGTATTCCTTACAATTTATGTTAAGTCAATTAAATTAGGAAGGGCTCTTTCACTATGATTTTTATTAGGACAAACTCATTAATTATTGCTGCTAGTTCTGATTCAACTATCCCACATTTATTTTCAATTTTCGCTCCCTGGCTTGTAATAATAAGGATCGCCTTTATGGTCCTTCATTTCATTATTATCTATAAATAAATTTCCATCTTCTAAAAAAGTGGCTAATGTAATATTTTCTAATTTTCCACCCATTTTTTCAATTTCGTCCATTAGCCAACTACGATCTAATTGCAGATATTTTAAATTATGGTGAATGATTTGACCATCCATTATCAATGGAATCGGGAGATATTCTTTCTTTACATGTAAATTTAAATCATTAGGTTGAACTGGCCGATAGTCCGATTTTGGGATCACACTAATACTACCTGTTCCCTCCATTACTGCAATGGCAATGTTTTGCGTATCTGTGTACCCTTTTTCTCTTAAATGGGACAATAATTGATTGATAGGCATACGCACCCTTTTCAGCCCTTTTTGATCAATATCCCCGTTTTGGATTAATACCGTTGGACTTTCATATAATATCCATCTTAATTTATTATGTAGTGATAAACGTGTAAATACCTTATATAGAATGACTACGATACCAGCATAGATAATTGCCTTTCCTGTATTATTAACCTCTACTGGACTGCTGATGATATTGGTTAGGACAAGAATATACAATAAATCGAAAGAGTGCATTTGTGCAACAGCTTTTTTTCCAGTTAACCTTAAAAATAAGTACCCCACCACAAAAATCAATAATGCACGGTAAAATGAATCCAAATTTGCATCTCTCCTTAGAAACTTTTCACCCTTTTAACATCCCAAGGGAACTAAAGTTATCTTTAGTATGGGAAGTTTCATTCGTGTCTACACCAGAGATTTAATTTGTTTTTCTGTTTCATGAATTGGGTGAATCTTAAAATCAGCTTAACTTCATCCTATTGCGCTAATACTCTCTCTCCTTTTTTTTATGGTATGATTAATTTAATTAATTACTTTAGGAGTGAAATCATGAGTGTACATAAAGATTTAATTAAACATGCGGCCAATCAACATGTAACCTATCAAGAATTCCTGGCTCTCGACCAACAACGGGAACTATATATCGAGGAAGCAATTGAGTTATGTAAACAAGGCCAACCCTTTTCTACTGATAAAATAAATGCAGTCACCAATAGGATTAATAAAATAAACTTGCGCTTTATACCCACGAGAAAAAACGTTACGGGCGAAATGATTCAGGAATTCGTAAGTAAACAATAATAAACAAAACAAAAGCCGGACAGTTTCTACCATGCTGTCCGGCTTTTGTTATATCTATATTTACTTTTTAAAAATAGTCGCGATAACTTGATCATACGTCATTTCCGTATCAACTGTGAATGTACCCGGACGTAAATTTTTCTCGACACCTTTTTTCTCCACATCTTGAGAGAATTTAAAATCATCAGGTACGATTTTTGCCTTTTCAAGCATTTTACCGACATCAATGCTGGTCATTCCCTGTGATACGGTTATAACTGCTCGGTAGGCAATCTTTTTAGAATTATTATTAGCTGCGGAAGCTGTCGCAGCCGCCTTTTTTGCTTCTTCTAATGTCTTATCATATTCTGCTTTCGGTTGTACAACATACCCAGCAGCTAATAGTTTTTCTTGCATCTCTGTTTCTGTTGGTTGAGCAACAACTTTCTGCACGGTTTGTGTTGGTTTAGATGCTGCTTTTGTGACTACCGGATCTTCAGTATAGTAAACAGCACCACAAATGGTCGTTGCTAAAAGAATTCCGGTCGCAAAGCTGCTCACTACATTAAATTTCATGGGCTAATTTGCTCCTTCCATCCTTTGCTGCTAGATACGGGGCAAGTAATTGGTTGATTTCACTCTCTGAAACTTGTTTTTTCTGAGCAATCGTTTCAATCGAATATTTGCGCTTATATAAATCTAGCACTTCACGTTTAAAAATCATTTCTTCTGGAGTCAAATGAACGCCTGCTTCCTTTGTGACCACCTCTATATCAAGCTCCAGGTTGCGAATTTGCTCGTTCACGTTATTGATATCTTTCATAACAGCAATATGGACCATATCAATTTCCTTATGTTTCTGTTTTTCTGCGTTCCGATTTGATGCTATTGAAACGATTAGCAACACAGCTGATATCGCAATTAACAGAATAAATGTCCATTCCATCATATAAGTTTCCTCCTTATTCTACATAACAAACCACATTTCCCTATTATACATCCTAATCGAAAATAATTCGACGAATTTCGAGTAAATGAGACACAAGTCGGATGTTTTGGGAAATTAAACCTCTCTTTCAATAAAATTACTACATAAAAATGTACCCCAGCTATTAATTGTGAAGGCTAAGAGAAGGTTAGATTTATGATATAAAACTAACTCCTTTTTAAATAAGATATCTTGTCCTTAATCGAGTAAGCAGTAAAAGTAAAATAAGCGGAGCTTTTCCGGTTAAATGCAAAATGGAGCCCGTTTCAGGGGATATAAGCGGAGGTTTTCCGGTTATGCAAAGTAAAAACCTCCCTTTTCGAATTTTTCGAGTGAATAGACGGAATCTCTCCGTCTATTTAAGCCTTTTTTAATAATAATTACGAATTAAGCGGAATTTTTCCGTCTATTTATTAGCTCAGGTGATTAACCTACCGTCCCCCAACAGATAGATGCGGATCCTCTGCAGCTTTTTTAACTTTGAAAAAAGCTAACCAAAGTTCCACTAGCAAGCGTATGTGAGTCCAAAATTGGCGCTAGGTCTTCAAAGAATACCACCTGATTCGGAACCTCAACCCTTTCAATATCTAAAGCATAAACAGCGATTTGATACGCATGATCTCCTGTTAATTCAGCGGGCTGCATCCCGTAGTACGGTTTAATCTGTTGCTGCCCTGTCAAACTCTCAGCTGCATTTTCTGCAATTTCCGCTGTATTACTGTCAATATTAACCACGGCCCAGTGAACCCAATATTCATTCAGTATATGGGCATCATAGACTACTACTGCAAATGATTTCGTGTTTGTCGGTGCACCTGTCCATTTTATCGGCAAACTAATATTTTCACCGCCAACGCTATGCTGGACGAATTTGTGTGGAATATTTCCCCAAGCCTCGAATGCTGGTGAAGTTACTTTTAAGTCATTTTCAGGCAGCGTCTCAATCGTTACAATCCCCGCCCCTGACTCTCTGCCTAGTTTAGCTTTCAATACGGTCAATGCTAAACGAACACTGACAAAGAGTTCACCATCTTCAAAAAGGACCGGGTGATCTATACTAAGTGTCGTAGAACCCGGCTCATTGATCGTCACTTGAGTTTCACCTGCTGCCACTTGGAATGAGAAATCATTAATACTTACAGTAGCAGTTGTAAAAGTTTCATTTATTTTTACCTTAGCACCAACACTTTCAAACACTTCCTTTAATGGCACCAGTAGCTTGGAATTTATATTGATTGCTGGTGTGGTCATGCTATTGCCATTAACTTTTAACGGAACTGATATGTTCCGTTGTAAATCATTACTCATCTCATACACCTCTATCGAATTTGGGTTCATTCTATTAATATCCATCACCTGTCAGTAATTCATTCGCCCTTACAGTTCAAACTCCCATTCCTCTCGGAGTATTAAATAGAGCACAAGAAGGATGTTTTCAAACTCTGAAGTCGTTTTCCCTGCAGGATCCAGTCCGATTTTCGGAAATAATACTTCGGCGATTTGGATTGTTAGTTGGTTTCTTTCGGCTAATGGGAGTTGATGAAAACGATGGACGTATGTACTGACTAGTTTCCATTCCTTTATCCCTAAAGATTTCAGCGTCCATTCATCAATGATGAGACCATCCTTGGAAAGCCCTCTGTTTGTAATTTCGTTTTCAAACGGAGATTGTTTCTTTTTCCGTTTTGCCTTACGCTCATGAACGACAATCGTCCCTGCGACAATATCACCGAGCCGCTTATGTTTGGAGTGGAAAAAGATCATGATAATTCCGAGAAAATACGCAGTCGGCAAGGAGTCAATGATTCGGATGAGGTTCCGAATAAAGCTCGAAAGCAATGTAATACTATGACCGTTTTCCTGTATGACCCTAATTCCCATAAGTTTCTTCCCAACCGTTCGGCCCCCTGAGAAAAATTCAAACACAAAAAAGTAACCCCAATTCACGATAAACAAGGCGATAATCGTTATCGCTATTGGCAACGAATTCCCAACCAAAATAAATTCTAGCTCTGACATTCCGTCCAGAACGAAAAAAAGGACAATCAATGACAAAACGTTAATGACCATTAATAGTAACTGATCGATGATAAAAGCAGCAGACCTGCTTCCTAAACCAGCGATTTGAAACTGAATTGACACAAATTCTGGTGTTTTAATATCTACTTGATCTTCATTCATTTGCTTCCCCCGTCACATGGTTGATTATTTCTATTTCTATTTTTCTACAATCTTACTATAATAAGGAGAATAAAGATTAATTAATATAAAGCTCTAATATAAAGTAGGTGTCAAAATGAATGTTAAACAATTTGTAAAAATGCATCGTGAAGAATGGAAACAGCTTGAAGAATTAATCACGACGTTAAGCAAGCACAGAAGATCTATAACAGGTGACCGTGTCACTCAATACCATCGACTCTACCAAAAGGCAGCCCAAAATCTTTCCTACAGTCAAACCTATTTTCCTAATGATGAAGTTACCCAATATTTGAATGGACTTGTTGCCAAATCCCATAACCTTTTCTATAAAGACCAAGTATCAAGCCTCAAACAAACTCGTCATTTTTTTAGTGTGAAATTTATTGGACTATTGTTAGAGCAATGGAAATTTGTCATCTTTGCGATGATTTTATTTTTGATTGGCGCCTTGGGGAGTTTTCTTTCAGTTATGAATGATCCTCTTCACATCTATGCCATTCTGCCGACGGAAATTGCCAAAGGTGTTGACCCTGATCAACTTGGGAAGGGCCATGAAGCTGTGGACTCCTCCCTCATGTCGGCAAGTATCATGACAAATAATATCAAGGTGGCCATCTTTGCTTTTGCCGGTGGAATCACCTTTGGGCTCGTGACCGTTTATTTGATGGTCTACAATGGTATTATCATTGGAGCCCTCGCTGCCTTGTTTTGGCATCATGGAAAATCGTATGATTTTTGGGCATATATCGTTCCCCATGGAATGATTGAACTCACAGCCATTTTTATTGCGGGTGGCGCTGGTCTTCTTATGGGTTACAAGCTGTTTGTACCAGGACAATTTTCTCGAAGCTATCAATTAAAACAGCAAGCAATAAGATCCGTTCAACTTCTGCTTGGCACCATTCCTTTGTTTGTTATTGCAGGTATCATCGAAGGATTCATCACCCCGGCAGCTATTTCATTAGAAGCAAAGTACATCGTTGCCTTCTTAACGGTAGTCGGCTTGATCCTCTATATGGTAATTGGTAAATTAAAACTTACTAAGATTATAAAAGGTTTTGATTCATAATTTCAATATAATGAGATACGGCTGTAACCGCCAACTTGTCCTCTCGGGCCTCAATCATTTGGAGGCCTTGTTTTTCCCATTTGATTTTTTCTCTTTTCTTTATAAGTATTTGTTGCTGCGCAATACTTTTCCGCATGGCTGCTTGGAGGGAATTCGGCTCCTCCCTAACTCTCCTTAAAAGTGTCTGATCTTCTATTCCAATCATTAAAAATAAATGCCGCTTGCGAAGCCTTTTTAAAAGGACAAGAGCACTTTCCTCATGTAGGAAGGTACGAACATCACTAAATAATAGCAGCAGACTTCGTTTCTTTTGAACCGTTTCTAAATATTGCAATACAGCAGCATAATTGGACTCAGCTGCATCCACATTTACGTCATAGATAGCTTGGAGAATCGTCTGAAGATGCGCCATTCCTTTTGCTGGCGGTACATAGACTTTAATATTTTTTGAAAAGGCTAGGACAGACACATAATCCCCCTTTTGGAGGGCTGCCGCTGTCACGGTCAAGGCCGCTTCTAACGCTTGTTCTAAGCGATTTCCCTGCGACAATTCTGCCCCCATCATTCTTCCGCAATCCATTAAGATAGTAATATACTTTCCGTGCTCCGGTTCATATTCATTCGTCATTACTTCTTGGAGCTTCGCTGTTTGGCGCCAGTTAATTTTACGGGGATCATCGCCGATGACATAATTTCTAATCTTAGAAAAATCGCCTACACCACTGCGTTGCCTCCGAATTTTTAACCCTTCGTAAACCAAATATCTTTGTGCATTTTCTAAATACTGCTTGGTCTCGGTTAAATCAGGGATGACTTTCACAGAATCCTTCAAATCAACGGTTACTTGCTTTTCCCACATGCCCAGCAAACTCGTATATCGAAAATAAAGCTTGTTAAGCTCGTATTTTCCTCGGACCATGGCAGTTGTATCAAACGAAATCTCGGCCGTTGCTTCTTTAGGTATAGAACCAACAATAGGAAACGGTCTTTCGAAGGTCTGCGGCAAACTATCGACCAACCGGTAGCTAATAGGATATACAGAGGGATTCTGCACTTCAATCTTTACCGTATAAGGGATTCCTCTTTCTAATTCATCAGCGATCGATCGCTGAAAGAAAAGCTGCTTTTTAGAGGGCGAAAATAGCAAGTCTACCAGACTTATCAAAAATACAATGATATTTGCTGCAATAACATACTCCCACGCGATATTCCAAACCGTTCCAATCGATAATATAAGTGATAACAAGAGGAAAACGAACAATAATCGCTTCGATGGTAAAACCCCTTTATCTTGGAACAGGAACCGAGCCCACAAGCTCTTCAATAATTTGGTCAACGGTTGCTCCCTCCAATTCTACATGTGGGGATAACTGAATCCGATGCCTTAACGCAGGTTTGGCAACCATTTTGATATCATCGGGTGTGACATAATCCCTGCCTGAAAGGTATGCCCACGCTTGTGCTGCCTTTCCAATTGAAATGCCTGCTCTTGTACTAGCCCCAAAGCGGATCGCTTCTGCCTCGCGAGTTTTCCTAACAATTTTCATCATATAGTCTAATACATTCTCACTCACCGTGACTTTTTCAATTTCTCGTCTAATCCTTAAAAAATCCTCCATATCTAGGATGGATGAAACAAGCTTTTCTTCAAAGCTATTTTCAATCACTTGTTTTAAGATCTTTTTCTCTTCCTCAAAGCTAGGAAACTCTATTTTCAGCTTAAATAAAAAACGGTCCTGCTGCGCCTCTGGGAGTGGATAGGTTCCTTCAAATTCAATTGGGTTCTGGGTCGCAACTACAAAAAACACCTCGGATAGCGGATAGGTTTCCCCTTGAATCGTCACCTGTTTTTCTTCCATGGCTTCGAGCAGTGCAGCTTGTGTCTTCGCAGGTGTCCGGTTAATTTCATCAGCTAACAGGATATTTGTAAAAATAGGGCCTTTCAATGTTTGAAAGGTGCTCTCCTTCATATTGTAAATCGCGCTCCCGGTAATATCACTTGGTAATAGATCCGGTGTGAACTGAATTCGATTAAAGGTCCCTCCTAGAAGATTCGCAAGGGTTCGAACCATTGCCGTTTTGCCGGTACCTGGCACTCCTTCTAGAAGAACATGACCCCCTGCTAAAATAGCGGATAAAAGGAGTCTAAGATTTAGGCTCTGACCTAATATCCTGCTTTCATATTTTTCCAAAAAAGATGTTAATTCTGTTTTCATTCTTCAACCTCTCTCCTTAATTCCTCAAGCTTTTTCGACCATAATAAGTATTCTTGTTTCGTGATTTTTTCTTTTTCAAGAATGTTGACCAATCCTGTTAAGAAGGAATTGATTTCATAAGCAGACAACCCGGTCCACTTTTTCTCAAAGGTACTCGATATATCCATCCATCCTCTGTTATAAGGGATCTGCCATTTTTCATTGAGAACCAGTTTGATATAGTCTGCCTGAATCTTAATTGAATCATGATACCGTTTGCCACGGAGATACCATGCTGCTAGGGCATGGATACCCTCATCACTAAAGCGAACCGACGCTTCTCTTGGTTCAAAAATAGGGCCAAATCGTTTTCCTTTTGCCCATAACCAGAGAACCAACAAAAGTATTCCCTGCAAAACAAGCAGTAAAAACCACATCGGGTACACATTCCAAAAAGTTGATGCGTTTTCCCCGCCATGGATGTATTCATCAAACAGGATTGTGTTCGCTTTCTCTCCATTTAGCAAATAGAAAAGCAGCATTAAATGATCCTTTTTTAAGAGGCTAGCATTAGTCATCCACTTAGGGGTTACTGCTACAATTAAATGACCTTTTCCAAACGATTTTTTCACCGCAATGGGACCAGCCTGATCAGAAAGTAAAACTTGATCTTCCTTTTTGATCTGCAATCGGACAGCTGAATCAATTTGGGCATGAAAGGAAGTATGTTCTTGTGTATAGATCTTCATTTCCTTGTTGGGTTCAACTGACCCTGTTTTTACATCAAACATCCCTTGTGGATTGTTTTGTAATAATACAATGGTGTTTCCAGCCTTCATAAAACGGATATAGGCATTCATCTCAGCCTTTTCAGGAATAAAGGCCGGTTCGACCATAACAAGTAATTGTTGCTCCACCGTTGCATTTAACAATTCTGGTGCATGACTCCAAGTTTTCCCTGCTTTTTCTTTCTCTACATATGTAAAAAACGCCTTGACACCCGTTGGCGAAGGTGAATTGGTAACATAATCTGGGTAAAACTTTGGTTTTGGTGAATAGCTCATATAACTAAAGACCAAAAATAAGAAGAGCAGGATAATAAGCCACATCCATGCGCGTATTTTAGAAAGAGGTTTCATAGACGG
Source organism: Neobacillus drentensis NBRC 102427 (assembly GCF_001591445.1). GTDB lineage: Bacteria > Bacillota > Bacilli > Bacillales > Cytobacillaceae > Neobacillus > Neobacillus drentensis. The sequence goes on from NZ_BCUX01000023.1 coordinate 81,670, forward strand.
TTCCCCTCCTCCTTATCGCTAAGCAGACTTATAGCCTCATTGTGAAATTGCCAATATTCGTCCTTCTGCACATTGCGTTCCCCGTAGGTCACTTCTTCAAAAAAACGTGCAAGCTTAAAAAAAAGCTCAGCTTTTTGTTGATTTACTTTTCTTAGCTCATCATAGTAGTCCCAATTCGTTTTCCAGATCCTTGCCTCTAACAATCCCTTTTCATGGAAGTTAAGCAGTAAAGCTAAAAACAGATGACGGATTGAAAGTGTGTATTCCTCATCACCCTCATGTTTTTCTGCCTCTTCCAGATGTCGTAGATACGTCCAATTCATATCTTTTCTCAATTTAAGGGGCTTCTGTCCGTGCAGAAGACGATTTCGCTTAGAATTACGAATGAGAAAATAAGCAGATAATGCTAATAGAATAATGACAACAGCAATAATTGAAATAAGAATCGGACCAGATGCCCCTCTTGCAGAATCAATCGCAGGAAACAACTTTTCAATCAGTGCTGCCACCCACTCCTTTGCTTGATCCCACCAAGATTCAATGAATCCCTTTGAATTGTTATAAACAGTATATTCTTTTGTTTTTAAAATTTTTTCTAGGTCATCGCGTGCCTTGTCTGTATCTAACATAATCATCACCTAACATAATAGGTTTTTTATTATAGAGTCTTATAGTCATCTAGCATTTCCTTTAAATCATCCGCATCATGTCTTGTTTTTAAATCCAGATACATGACTCCATAACCCACAGAGAAAATCATTGTCGTTACTAACGTGACGAGGTTTGAACTCAGTGTTAACAACACACTATTACCTAAAACGATCCCAAACGTCATTTGGACTCCAAAACTTATACTTGAAATAATAAAATAAAACACGATATAGAGTCCCATCAATGCCCATGTCCGTTTCCTTGACAATCTCCAACTTCTGCCAAGGCCAGGTGAATCCTTATCCAAAACGACAGAGCCGAAATAAAAGCTCCACCGTGTTAATAATAGACCAATTCCAAGGGCGAAACCTAGAAATAGGACGACGCCTAAAAGAATCCCTAATACCATATTTACCTTCGTTGCAACAACACCACCAACGACACCGACAATACCGAGGGGAATAATAATAACCCCCACCGTAATAAGAAAGAAAAGGATACTACTGCCAATCATCGGCCAAAATCGGGAAAAGGCTTGTTTAATCACTGAACTCACGGTATATACTTCATTTTTCCGGACATGATTGATCGTAAATAGGATGGCTGCCTCCGCAACAGGTGCCAAAATAGCACTAACCAATCCGATGACTATTAAACCAATGTCAGCACCTAGACTGCTGGAATCAAAAGTTCCTGTCTCTTCAAAACTCGAAAGGATCTGCTCAAACCAAACACCACCGCTGCCAACCTCTCTAAAAAAACTAGTTCCAGAACTGAGCTGTAGAATAGCTTGAAGCAAGTAAACCGGACCCATGAATATCAGTAAAATCATAAATAAGTCCTTAAAACGATTTTTTGTTAATTGGAAGGTATGATCGAGTATTTCTCCGAAACCTTTGGGTGTCGTAAACTTTTTATCCACCGTTAAAATCCTCCTAGTATCATTATAATAAGACCTATTTTATCATTATTCCGATATATTTAGTGTAAAATGTTGTCAAAGGACATAAAATTTGGACTAGTTTTACCGGTAGTACTTTATTTTTCGAATAAGATTCATTATTTTGCCCAAAAATAATAATGGTCTGAAGTTTTTTACATATCAATAAAAAGTCGTAAAGGACGGACATATGCTGAGGTGAGGAAACATGGTATGGAAATGGAAACAAAAGCAGCAACTCATGAATTATAACGTGGAAGGTTATTATATCATCGACCAAAAATTAAACACTGAGCGGAATTCAACATTAGTTTCGGTGATTACACCCGTTTATAACGCTGAAAATTACCTGAGGAAAACGATTGACTCCGTCCTAAATCAATCCCTAGGCATGGAGAATATTGAATTTATATTAATCGATGATTGTTCTACCGATTCCTCAAGAGATATTTTATTAGAATACTCTTCAAAATTCGCTAACCTCATCGTTGTTTTTCTAAAAAGAAATACTGGCACACCTGGTCGCCCGCGTAATATCGGTATACAGTTGGCTAGCTCTAAATATATTACATTCTTAGATGCCGATGATTGGCTTGAACCCAACGGCCTGGAAGTATTATCGACCATCTTAGCGGAAACAGGTGATGATTATGCCGTAGGTAAAACTATTCAGATTCAATCCAAAGGGAAGACAATTATCGGTGAGCATGAATCCTGTAAAGAAAGAAGAGGTGAATCACCCTTTTCGATTCCTCATATCTTCCATCATTTAGGACCAAGAGCTCGCATGATAAAAACAAGTGTAATAAAGGACAATCAGATATTATTTCCAGAAATGAAATTTGCTGAAGATAAGCAATTTTTTATTGATGTTTTAACACATTGCCGGACGATTTCTACGACACAACATCCCATTTATTATTTAAATCGGCTCGATAATGAAAACACACGTTTGTCTAATCAAACCAACATTATTCAAAAGACAAATTGTAACCTTAAAGTGATTAATCATATCATCAATAAAAAGTTAGATTTAGAAAAAGAGAAGATGGTTTTAAATCGACTGTATGAATTTGATTCGATTTCAAGGTTTTTTCATACACCTCATTTTCAAAAAACTAAGCTTAAAATTGTTTATTACTATATGCTTAACCAAGTGTTAAAAACAACGAAAAAGTTAAATTATGAGTTTTCCGAGGAATTCATCCAACCAATGAACAAGATGGTATATAATCTGTACTGTGATCGTAAATATAAGCAGCTGGAGAGCCTTTTTGCGTGGGAAAAGAAGGAAAAAATAAAGGAGGTTATCATTAAAGAGAATCTCCCCTTTGTTGTTGTTCCCTTCCTAGAAGACAAATACAAATATATCAGGATTCCTATGCATTCTGTTTTTGAAAAAGAATATGTGGATAAAAATAGATATTATCTTAAATTTAACGTGTTTGGTGATTATCTAGATTCAATCACACACGGACTAATTCGTGATACTAAAAATGCCTTGAATGAATCTTCCCTGCCTGTCAGCGTAGATAAAAGTGGGGATGGCATATTAGAGGTAGATTTAAATTTATTAAACCACCTGCCCACATCAACCTATTCGATCTTTTTATGTTTTAATGATTATTTAAAAATTAATATCAGAAAACAGATACCAAGTAAGAAGCAATATCAGTATAGGAATCGTGATTTTACCTTTTATAATACTATCTATTCGAACGTTGGATTAAAAATAACTACCATTAGCATAAGTTAAAGGGACAGCGGTTACTGTCCCTTTAATTAATATTAAAAAATGTCTAGTTCTCTTTTTCCGCAACCTGATCATTTTTTTCATAAACAAGCCAATTGGAACCATTGATTTTGTTATTTTCTGCTTGACTCTATTCTGTTCGGAACCAGTCAATAAAGTAGGCTGATAATCATTCCGCGAGGAAACCGAAGAGATAGAAAATGGCACAACGCTGATTTCCTTCGTTTCATCTAACGCTCCATTTTTCAAATGAAAGGTTTGTTGAAACACAAACATATCCTTATCACTTGGATTTCTATTTCCGCCAAACATAAAGTTGCCTAAACTATAGACAATAAATTTCCCCTTATCAGGTTTTTCCTTGAGGTTGGTGCTTTTTGAAGTTGCATTCTCTTCCATCTTACGACTGTTCAAATAAAAGCCACCAGCAATCAGCAAAATTGCAACAACGATAATGACGGGGATAAATGATTTTTTCCGCCCTCGATATTTGTCTTTTCTACTCTCCATAATCCAAATTACCCCTTTAATTCACTTAACTTTCCTTATTCTACAATAATTCCAATTATTCCACTATAAAAAAATAAAACCCACGGCTGTCTCTTGTAGAAAGACAGACATGGGTTTTGGAGTTGAATATTTTTACAAGCGAGAGAATTCCTCTACTAAATCACCAAACCTTTTCATTGAATTTTCGATTGGATAAGGAGTGGTTAGGTCGACACCCGTCTTTTTTAACAGTTCCAGAGGGTAATCCGAACTGCCGCTTTTTAAGAATTCCAAATAGGAAGTTAGCGTTTCTTGGTCCCCATCAAGAATCTTGGTTGCCAAATGGATAGCAGAAGCAAATCCGGTAGCATACTTGTAAACATAGAAAGGACGGTAGAAATGAGGGATTCTTGACCATCCAAATTTTACTTCCTCATCGAAGACAACCTCATCCCCATTGTATTCCCGGAATAAAGTCTCATAGGTTTGATTAAATACTTCCACATTTAAAGGAAGCCCCTTCTCTGCCATTTCATGTGTTTTCATCTCAAACTCAGCAAACATGACTTGTGTAAAAAATGTTCCTTTAAATTGATCAATGAAATGATTGACTAAATGCTTCCGAACATCGGGATTTTGCTCATTGTTTAATAAATAGTTAATTAACAGAACCTCATTGACGGTAGATGCCACTTCAGCAACGAAGATACTGTACCGAGCAGTAATTTGCGGCTGGTACTGAGAACTCAAGCGGCTGTGGACACCGTGCCCGCACTCATGAACCAACGTGAATAAACTGTCCAAATCGTCCTGATGATTAAGAAGGATATAAGGATGGACCCCGTAGACACCAAGATTATAGGCACCTGAACGCTTTCCGGGTGTTTCTCTAACATCTAGATACCGAGCAGTTTTAAATTCCTTTAGGATATGGATGTAATCCTCTCCAAGCGGAGCTAAGGCCTTACACATCGTGTCATAGGCTTCCTCATATGAAATCACTTGTTTTACACCGCCGACAAGCGGGACACTCATATCATATTGACGAAGTTCATCCAGCTCCAACTTTTCCTTACGAATACGTGAATAATGATGAAGTGGACCAATATTATCTTTGGTTGTTTTGATCAGATTCTCGTATACCTCTTTCGGGACTTTATCCCCAAACAGTGCCTTTTCTAGTGCGGATGGATATTGACGGATTTTAGCTGTCGTCACATTATTTTTAATGGCGGCTGAAAGGGTAGCAGCAATCGAATTTTTCAATTGCAGGTAGGGCTGGTAATACGCCTTAAAGGCCTCTCTTCGCTTTTCTCGATCCGTATCTTCAATTAACTTAGAGTACATGCCTCTAGTTAGTTCCACACGATCGCCGTTCTCACTAGTAACTTCCCCGAATTTAATATCTGCATTATTCATCATGCCAAATATGTTCCCTGGGGTCGAGAGTGCTTCACCTAACTGCGAGAGAACAGCTTCTTGTTCTTTGGTTAGTACATGCTGCTTATAACGAAACGACTCCCATAAATCCTCCGCAAAGTAGTCTAGCTCTTTTTCTGCGGATATGTAGGCTTTTAAAGTTTCTTCATCAAGGCTTAATAAATAAGGCATAAAGAAAGAGGTAGCCGCACTAACCTTAACACTCAGTTGTTTTGCTCTGTCTAAATGGGACTGTGCCTGGGAATCCCTCGTATTTTCATCTACACTCAACATGGCATAGGCATAAATTTTGTTGAAGGTATAAGATAACTCTTCTCTTTGCTTTAGATATTGATACAGTGAGTGTCCATCTTGAATGTTCCCATCATATTGCTTTAGGTTCGCCGCCATCTTTTCAATCAGCAGATAATCCTCTTCCCATTTCTTAATATCTGAATAGATATCGGCTAAGTTCCACTTTTCATGTGCAGGGACTTCATTTCGATTTGTATAGGTCACCATTTGCCCATCCGCTCCTCTCAATGTAAAAAATTTCAAAAATAGCTTCTATCCTCTATCATAATAAATATATTCCTAAATTCCTATTCGCAAGCCTAAAAAAAAAGCAAACAGGACATCGAAATGACCTGCTTGCTTAAATCAATCAATTATCTGGTTAACTCTTTCTCAATCACTGCCAATCTTTCTTGGACCTCTTCCTCGCTTAACCCGTGTTGAGCAACATAACGGTTGCGAGGATGGACCCTGCACTCATGTGAACAGCTGCGTAAGTGTTTATGTTCATTTTCTTCAGAGCAAAGAATTTTTTTATTACATTCTGGGTTGGCACAATTGACGTATCGTTCACATGGCTCACCAGTAAAATAATCTTTCCCGACAATAATATGCTCTTTTTGGTTAACAGGAACACTTATTCGCTCATCGAAAACATAGAGTTGTCCATCCCATAAATCGCCTTGGACTTCAGGGTCCTTACCGTAGGTGACAATTCCTCCCTCTAATTGTGATACATCTTCAAAGCCTTCTTTCAATAACCAGCCTGAGAATTTTTCACAACGAATTCCACCAGTACAATAAGTAAGAATCTTTTTACCTTCAAACTCCTGCTTATTTTCCCGTATCCATTGTGGAAGGTCACGGAAGTTTAAAATATCCGGTCTTACCGCCCCTCTAAAATGACCTAGATCATATTCATAATCATTTCTGGCGTCGATGACCACCGTATCTTCCTTTTTCATTTCAGCAAAGAAATCTTTTGGTTTTAGATGCTTACCAGTTTGTACGTTCGGATCGACATCATCTTCCAAACGCAAAGTAACAAGCTCCGGTCTACAACGCACCCGCATCTTTTTGAACGCATGCTCAGTCGCTTCATCTATTTTAAAAATAGTCCCTGCAAATAATGGATGCTCATCCATGTATTTCATATAGGCATCCGTTTGTTCAATGGTGCCTGACACCGTTCCATTGATCCCTTCCGCCGCAATGATAATTCGGCCTTTAAGGCCCATTTCATTACATGCGTTCAGATGTTCTTGAGTCACTTCTTCGGGATTCTCGATTGTTACATATTTATAATACAGTAATACTCTATATTCTTGATTCATGTTGACCACCTTACAATTTTATATATAAAAAACACGTAGTTTTTAACATTAACCTTATAATTATATCAAAAACAAGCATAGATATTCAAATTTATTCACTCTTTGATGTAGATAGGTGGATATTACCAACCGTTCTTCTTCCGCTTTTCTGTTACAATTTTATAAGTGAGAAATAATAAGGAGGAACAAAAACTATGATTAAACGTTATCTCCTCCTTGGCCTGGTAATTGCGGTTACCTTCATTGGAGGAATACTAACTGGAGTCTTTTTCACCACCAATAATGACAATCAAGATCGTCCAAATACGCTAATTTTAGAAGATGCACCAAAGTCAGCAATTAACCCAGATTCAAAAGAGTTTCCTAAATTTAATACGAAACCAGGAAAGGTACTCATTGGTTATGTTCAGGATTATCGGGATCCTAACAAGATTGATTACTCTAAACTAACACATGTCATTTTTTCGTTTGTTCATCCGACAAAAGATGGGGAAATCTTATTTAATGGTGATACAGCATTAAATAATCTTCGAACCGTTGTTTCAAAAGCAGAAAAACACGACACAAAGGTGATGCTTGCTATTGGCGGTTGGTATCACATCAAGGGCGGCGAATCCTATAATTATTTTAAACCAGCGATTTCTAATCCTAAATCACGCGCAAAACTAGTTAAAGAGCTTACTAATATTGCAGTCCGTGAAAAGCTGGACGGCATTGATATTGATTTTGAACACCCTCGTACTGAGGCAGATTCACGAAATTTGGCTGTCTTTGCAAAGGAGTTAAGTGCCCAGCTTCATCCAAAAAAGAAGGAGCTGTCCATTGCTGTTTATTCACAGATTCATGCGGTGACTTTAACGGAGGTTGGCTTTATTAAGTATGAACCTTCGATGTTCCAGCATGTCGACCATGTCAATATTATGGCCTATGATGGTCAGTGGGACGGCAGTTACAATGCAGCAAATTTATCACCCTATCCCTTTACTGAGAAAATCGTAAACTATTGGTCTAATCTTTTCGAGAATCAGAAACTTTCAAAAGAAAAACTAGTCTTAGGTGTACCTTTTTACGCTCAGCCGGAAGATCCTAAAATCAAACAGGTTTCCTTTGCCGCGATTATTAACAAGAACCCTGCGAATGCTGGAAAAGACATTGTTAAGATGAATGGCACAACTTATCATTATAATGGCAGTGCTACGATGAAAAAGAAAACACGTTTGGCACTAGATCACGGCTTTGGTGGCATGATGCTTTGGGAATCAGGACTTGATGCCCAAGGATCCCACAGTCTAACAGGGACTATTTTTACAGAATTAAAGAATTCATCAAAAGAACCATTGAAATACTATACTGCAAAAGGATATTAAATATGAAAAGGCTGTTCCCTCCATTAAATGGGGAGCAGCCTTTTAGTTTCTGTAGTAATGGATCTCTATTGGATACCTTCCCTTTACTTTTTTCATTGTTTGGTAGTCAATGATTTACTTCGAATTAAAGGTAACATTTATTTGAACAATTTCAGAGCGTGTCCCGATTCGAATCGGTGTTCCCCAAAAACCATAGCCCGATGAGACAATCGATTGCAGCTTATCTTTCTTTAAATAGCCCCAATCATTTTCATAAATCATGTTTGTAATTAAATTCATCGGAGCAATCTGTCCACGGTGTGTATGCCCTGATAAAATTAAGTCCACGCCGTTTTTTAAGGCGATGTCAAAATCATAGGGCTGGTGTTCCAGGAGGAAGACCGGTTTCGTTAAATCAACCTGCTTTATTAAATCGGAAAGTTCCGCACGAGATACATCTTGATAGCCCCTGTCTTTCCTGCCTATGAGTGTAATTCCATTTTCCAAAACAAGTGTTTCATCCGCTAAAAGCTTCATTCCGCTTTCATTGAACACCTTTTTTAGGTCAACACCTTCATCACGGTCATGATTTCCAAAAGAAGCATATACCGGTGCTTTAATTTGCTTTAGTATGTCAGGAATTCCTTCATCAAGATAAGGCTTCACGTCATCGTCAATGATATCGCCGGGGAAGAAAACAAGATCAGGTTCCATCGCATTAATATGTTGAACAAGATTTTCCGCATGCTTTGCACCTGCTAACGTCCCAAGATGCATATCGGATGCCATCACAATGTTTAGACTTTGTTTCCCTTCCACAGGCTTAGCTATATGTATTTGATAATTTTTGATTACTGGGGTATACGCGTTATAAATACCAAAAGCAAAGAATGCTACCATCCCGATGAGCACAGTATGCCCAAACCACTTTATGACAGTATGTTTAGATAGAGGAGTAAATTTCGTCAAATAGATTAGCAGATTAATTAGCGGTAGAACTATAAGTAAAAAATAAAAAGCTCCCAGCCAAATCGCACCTATCCAGGTAAGCACTTCACTATCTTCAACAAAGCGCCCGAAAACAAAGGAATATCCGAACAGAACAAGAATGAGCCAAAATACGTACTTCACCTGCTTTTTGTCTCCAATGATTATTTTTAACCATTTCCAGCCATTCCAGCCTATGTAAAATAAAAGCATATTGTAAATTAAGATAATACCAAGTATAAACCACACAGGAAAATCTCCTTTTACTGTTTAGAGTCGTACTTCCATTAGAACCTATTTATGGAAAAATGACAACAACTTGGTGCCTGACACCCCTTTTGACACGAATTTGTAATAAATTTTTACATTTGTCGAATATTTTTCCACACTTTTTGAAGGAGATTGTCGAAAAAAAGAGAATCAAGTTAAAGAGGTTAAAATATAGGAGGAAAAAAGATGAAAAAATTATTAACAGTTTTATGTGGAGTAGTTATTGCATTGTCGTTGTTTGTGACTACAGGGAATACGGTAAAAGCAGCAGAACCAGATGATGGTTGTACATGTCACGAACTAATTCCAATTCAAGGTGCAGAAAGAAATAAAATTGTTGCTAAGTTTATAAGTAGTGAAGTGTTTAAGGCTAAGAAATTGGAACTCCTTAAATCGGGTAATAAATGGAATGGAGCACATTCAATTGAAGTTGTCTTGCCTGCAGAGGGTGTAACAATGATTGGTGTACCTTTTATTAGTGCTGATGGCATCCAAGCAATGTACGTATTTATAAATGGAAGTTTCGTAGGTTCTGTACCAGCAGAATAAGAATAACAATAAAAATCCCAACCATTTCGGTTGGGATTTTTTTGAACCTATATTCACCCAAACTGCCAAACACTATGACTCAGATTTCCATATCGAAAACTGCGATGCAACAAAGCCGCTTTTCGACTATCATCTGCTGCTCCCAGCGCATAGAAGATCGGAATAAAGTGTTCTTTGCCATAACGGGGTACGGCATATTCAGCATTTGGAGCTAAAGAATCATACTTGAATAAGGAGTCTAAATCCCAATTATTCAAGTGGTGTGCCAACCAATCGTCAAACTCAAGCGCCCATTGGTCGACTTCGTTATCTGCCCATTTTACCGCTCTAAGATTATGAACGGTTCCTCCACTACCAATAATTAAAATATCATTTGCACGTAAGGCTGACAGAGATTTACCGATTTTATATTGTTCTTCAGGTTTTAGATTTTGATTAACGGACATCGAAATCACCGGAATATCAGCATTCGGATAAAGAAGACGAAGAACCACCCATGCCCCATGATCGAGCCCGCGTTTTGTTTCAACTTCAAATGTTACCCCATTTTCAGTAAACAAATCTTTAATTTCTTTTGAAATCTGCTGATCACCTTGGGCTGGATATTTAATGCGATACAATTCCGGATCGAAGCCACCGAAATCATAAATCGTGTCATACGTGTCGACGTCACTTACCTTTTGCATCGTTGATTCCCAATGGGCTGAAAATAAGATAATCGCCTTTGGCCGGGGCAGCGTTTGCCCAAGCTGATTTAAAAACTGAGTATAATCATTATTCTCCATCGCTAATAACGGTGCACCATGCGCAATAAAAAAAGATGGTAACATACTAATTCCCCCTATTTAGTTACTTAAACTTTTCGAAAAAGAGGTTGTTTCTTCCTTTTGTCCTTTGAAAATTAGCTGATCCAACGCGAACATTTTGCTGCCATTGATCGTAATAAACACAGCCATTGCCAACAAAGCTAAATCTAATTCATAACCTGCCATTTGTCCATTCCCTAAAAAGCCTACTGAAAGTTTCACTTTTACAGTTGCTCCAATCATCAACAAAGCAAGTAAACCTGAAACAATTCGGCTTCCTAATCCAAGAACTAAAGCTGCCCCACCAATCATCTCAACAGATGCAACACCATACGCTAAGAATCCTGGTAACCCGATACTGTCAAACCAACCAACGATATTTTCAATTCCACCTTGGAATTTAACTAACCCATGAACAAAGAAAGTAATTCCTAAGATAACTCTTAATATTAATGTACTAGCTTCAAATTTATTATTTAACATTTTTCATTTCCCCTTAGTTGTAATTTGTTTTTTATGATTTTATTTTTTATAATTTTACTTTTTCCGCTATCCATTGCATGAAATCCTTATGGTTTTCCATTGAAACTGTATGTCCTTCTTGATAAGTCTTAAAGGTGACATCAGCCCCCAACTCACGAAAATACTCATTATTTGCCAAACCCCATTCAAATGGAAGAACCTGATCCATCTCTCCATGGGAAATAAACAAGGATAGTTTATCAACTGGCTTAATGCTATACTCTTCTTTTACAAAAGCAGGAATGTAACCGCTAAGGGCAATGATACCCTTGATTCGATTCCCCAGTGCTAATCCTAAAGTCATTGAAAGGATTGCCCCCTGGCTGAAGCCGAGTAAGAACAATTGACTCTCATCTATCGGGTATTCACTACATGCATAATCAATAAATCTAGTTAGTTTACTAACTCCTTCATCGAACACTTCCCGATGCGGTTTTCCATATCCTTGAATGGTAAAATAAGCAAAACCTGGGGGTTGAGGAAGATGACCGCGAACACTGAAAATAAAAAAGCGGTCTTCTAATCCATTTACTAATGACAACATGTTCTGCTCGTTACTACCAATCCCGTGCATTAGAAACAATGCTGGATAGGTTTTAGCTGGTTCAATTTGTGCTGGCCGACGAAGCTCATAAATCATCGGTGCATTCAATTTCATCATCCTTTCTACTAGCAAATTTTTTAATACACTCCTAATAACATTAGGGTGGCTGAATATGTGAATACTAACCCTCAAAAAAGTTAAGTATTTGTAGTAATTTCAGCATTTGCATCTTAATGTGCAAAAAAGATTCATATTAAGAAACAAGTTAACAAAAAAATAAAAACATCTCTGTTTTGTTTTTAGATATGAACTTTTGTTGTTTATAAGATAACATCTTTCCACATAGATAGTCAATTGTTTTTTTCTCCAATGTGAAAAATTGTTTTATATTAGAATATAAATGAATAAAGGAACCAGATTGGTTCCTCTACTTATAATTTTATATTCGATAAAAAATTTTGAATCTCTGAAATGAGATCCATGGGATTTTCATACATACTCATATGGCCGGAATCCTTTATTAATGATTGTTTTATATTGTCTTTGCTAACCGAAAAAGTCTTATCAGAAGGGATAATTTGATCTTGCTCCCCTGCTATTAAAAGAACAGGTAATGTAGAAACTTCTAATAGATGATTACGGTCAGGCCGATTCTTCATCGCATTTAGGGCATCTATTGCACCCTCTGCTGAAGTAGTATAGCCTATCTCCATCGCTTCACCTACGTAATTCTCATCCTGGTTTTCCGGCGAGAAAAGTTTTGGTACCAAACCGTCGATTAGCGAGTAGATTCCTGACTGGTTTACTTTTTCAATATTGGCTAGCCTGCCTTTTTTCGCCTCTTCCGAATCTGGAAAGGCGGTTGAATGAATAAGAGAATATCCATTTAATTGACCGCTATATTTTTCTGCGAAGGCAAGTGTGATGTAGCCGCCTAACGAGTGACCAAACATAGTCACTATAGGTACATTTAATTTATCCAAAAGGCTTTTTACTTGATCAGCGATATTTTCAATTGTAGTGTTACCTTTTAAGGGATCAGATTGTCCATGCCCAGGCAAATCAGGAGCTATTACCCGGTAATTAGCTGACAAAGCCGGGATAACATGTTCCCAATAACGAGAGCTTCCACAAAAACCATGCAGTAGAACAATTGGTTTCCCTGACCCGCTATCTATGTATCCTATTGATGTATCTTGGAGAGTAAGTTTCTTAAGTTCCATATAGGTTTCCACTCCAGAGTATTTTAGCTAATCTGCTCTTCAGTATTGTCTGTGCTTAGTAATATGCGTTTACTTGGAATTTGTGTAAGGTTTGATTTTTTTAATAAATAATTTAAATGTTCTATTGGCATGGAGCCATGACCTTTGCTGTCTGCTAGAATAAATTGTACAGTGACTCCATTATAACTTTGGACCGTCATCGATTCAGCTGAATTGAAAAAACCTTTAATACCCGGGGAAATTTGATATTTTGTACCTTCTTCAATTAACATTACATTACTCCTTTATAGATGTTCTTCATCAGTAGTATGCCAAGAAAGACTTTATACATACATAAATTTTCCAATTGATTGCATAGAAAATAAAAAGAGAGACTAATGAATCCCTCTTGTCCCAAGCATATTATTCATCTGTTCCTTCTTCTTCGTCCATCATTTCATCAAATGCTGCTGAAACTTTGTCGAATTCTTCATCACTTTCAATGGCGGAAAAATCACCGTCTTCATCGACCTTCAGAAAAAAGATATCAATATCTTCATCTGATTCTTGTCTAACATCCTCCGCAAATCCCACAGCCACATAATCATTTCCTTCTATCGTCATGACGCCTAACACTTCGACTTCTTGTTCCTCATCATTTTCATCGCTAATGGTAAAAATTTCGCCTACTTCAACTTTACTCATTTATACGTTCCCCTTTCATATAAAAAGTATATACTTTTACCATTATCTCATAAAAGAATGGGTTTCATTCGAAATTATGTATTTCCACTATATATTCGACAAAAATCTTATATAATAAATTCATAACGATTTCTAAGGAGACCTTGAAATGGATCAAAAACAGTTAGAAGAAAAGATTATCGAAAACTATCGCGGTGAAGAGAAAATGATGATTCTAGTATTTGCACAATGGTGCGTGAATCACGATCTTAATCCAGAAGACTTCTATTTACGGGCTTATCCCGATCAAGCCTCTAATCCTGCCCTAAAAGAAGCAATTGAGTTAACCGTTCCAAAAGAAGAAGCGGGTGAAGTGAGCGACGAAACCTTGCTTGGAGTGTTAGCGTTATTTGGCAATGACGACCTTGCATTTGTCGTAACGGAAGAAATCAATAGAATGAAAAAATAAGTTTTTTTAAAGCAGACATACTCTAGGAGTATTGTCTGCTTTTTGACACTAATAATGATACTCCCTGTTAACCGGCGAGGGTTTTAGTAAGAAATCCTTTAATGCCTCTCGATTTTCTTCAAGATTTATTTCAAGAACAGCTCCGGCATGGGGATAGGTTTTATTTTCAAAACTATTTTGGACGGGTATCCGTAAACTATCGATATTCTTAATCGGATAAAAGACTAGTTTAGATAAGACTGATAAAATCTCCCCTTTGTCCATATCTGATTCCACATGATTTAAACTTTCCTCCACAAAATCCGGCAGCACTGCCAGCGACTCAAAATTGCTAAATTTATTTTTCAATTGTTCCTTTACCTTGACGATAACTTCTTGTTGTCGTTTAACACGGCCAAAATCACTTTCGTCATCATGTCTAAACCGGACATATTTTAGTAATTCTCTTCCATTTAGCGCATTTTCCCCAGGCTTAACTTCCATGTTAAAATCGTCAATCATCTTTTGACTAACATTCACAGTAATACCTTCTGGCGCAATCAGATCAATGAAGTTAGCAAATCCTTCAAAATCAATCGAAATAGAATGATCCACTTGCATTCCGAAATTTTGATAAATGGTCTTTTTTAATAACTCATTTCCACCTATAAAATAAGCCTTGTTAAGCTTATCGTACCCTTTTGAGTACCCCGGGATTTTTACATAACTATCTCTCATCAGGGAGATTAACTTGATATTACCTTCTTTAGGAACATATTGAGCAATAATGATTGCGTCTGAGAAAGATTGAGGTTCGCCTCTTGAATCGCTCCCAATTAATAGGAAGTTCATGATACCTTTTTTATTTTTATGATTGGTGACATCTTCTAATTTTGATGGTGAAGAGGGATTGACTTGATGTTGGTCACTCAAATTACCAGCTGAACAGCCTCCTAATAATATAGACAATAAAATAATCATGAATATTCTCAAACTTTTCACCAACTTTCAACAATATTCGCTCAAAAGTATAAGTTACTGCCTACTTAATTTCTCATTTTTTACTTTTGATTATTCTTCCTTAACAATATCTATCCTTATATTTGCTTAACAAATATGGGATATATTGCATAAAATCCCCTATTCTACGCATAATGAGAAAAAAGTTTTTTGAGGGATTGGTGTGGATCCTCTGGGTCTTGGGGCTAAATATAAGGAACATTATCGCCGGTTTAACGAAAAACAATGGAAAAGATTTTATCCAACCGTAAAAGTTCATGTGAATGTAAAAGTGGATATCAAACAAACTGGGATTATAGATTAATTTTTTAAAATGAAAGGGATATACTTGAAGAACTTGGTCAAAATAAAATCAGGGCTTGTAGCTCAATTGGCAGAGCAACCTGAAGTCCCATCTCGTGGACTGCAGTGTGTGTTGTGGGTTCAAATCCCACCAAGCCCTTCTATTTATTAACCTTTAATCGAATATAAAAAAGGGACTAACAAACGTGTCAGTCCCTTTTTAACATTGTAATTACAGTAAACCAAAATATCTCACCGTTTGTGTGATAATCAGCGGAACAAGGATCGCGATAACGGTCGGGATAAGGAAGGCAAGAAATGTCCATTTCATACTCTTTGTTTCTTTATAAATATTTAGCAAGGTTGTGCCGCACGGATAATGAAGCAATGAGAATAACATCATATTCAATGCTGTCAGCCATGTCCAGCCATGGTTTAGAAAAATTTGTTTCAAATCCACTAAATTATCCACTTCCGTCAGTGAACCCGTTGATAAATAACCCATCAAAAGGATTGGAAGGACAATTTCGTTTGCTGGTAACCCTAAAATGAACGCCAACATGATATAACCATCAAGGCCAAGCAGTTTTCCAAACGGGTCTAAGAACTCGACGGCATACATGAGAATACTCGTGTCACCAATATATAAATTTGCAAACACCCAAGTTAATATTGCTGCAGGAGCGGCAACTTTAACAGCGCGAACTAATACGGACCAGGATTTTGTTATGGACGAACGAATTACCGTATCAAAAATCTTTGGTTTCCGATATGGCGGGAGCTCTAACGTATAATGTGTCGGTATTCCCTTTAATAATGTTTTCGACAGTGCCCAAGAAACAAAGAAAGTGACAATAATTCCAAATAGGACTATGCCGACAATGACACCGGTTGTTACTAGTGATTTAAGTCCTCCAGTAAAATTAGCTGCCATGAATAACGAAGCCAAGACAATTAATGTTCCCCACCGGCCATTACACGGAACAAAGTTGTTTGTCAAAATGGCAAGCATCCGTTCTCTTGGGGATTCAATAATCCTCGTGGAAATAACGGCAGCTGCATTACACCCAAATCCCATGGCCATTGTTAATGATTGCTTCCCATGGGCACCGACTCTTTTAAACAAACGATCCATGTTAAACGCTACCCTTGGCAAATACCCATAATTCTCTAACAGCGCAAAGGATGGGAAGAAGATGGCCATTGGCGGCAGCATCACGCTTATAACCCAGGTCGTTCCCCGGTATAACCCAAGAACCAGGATCCCATGCAGCCAATCAGGTGCATGAATAAAGGCAAAAAACGCGGTAATATATCCCTCTAAAAATCCAAAAAACTCAGCTATCATTGAAGATGGTACATTGGCCCCAGCGATGGTTAAATAAAACAAAACCCCTAACATAATTATCATAATAGGAAAACCAAAAATAGGTGAGGTAAAAATCTCATCTAGTTTTTCTGTTCGTGTATCCCTTTTCGATTTTGTGTAGGTGATTCCCTCGCCGCATAATTTATGACTGCGGTCATAAAGATGCTGGACGATGTCATCTCGCAGCTTAGAGGTCGATAACTCCTGAGCCTCTGCAAATAGTTCTTCTATACGCATAGCGCTAAACCTCCTCCGGCACTAATCGTTTACTAATTTCATTAAGTAAGGCCTCGTCTCCGTCCAGTAATCTCAAAGTTACCCAGCGAGAAGATAAATGATCTCCCACAATTTCACGTACTTTTGGTTCTATTTTCATAATCTTTGCTTCAATTTCATCCGGATAGAACATCTGAACCGGATGACATTCGATCGCTCCCGTTACAATCCGGTCAATTGTATCGAGCAGCATCGGGAAACCTTTTTTGTTTCGGGCCGAAATTTTGATAACAGGTACCCCTAACCGGTTGGTTAACAACCGCTCATTAATGTTAATGCCTTGTTCTTCCGCCACATCAATTAAATTTATACAAATAATTACGTTAGTTGTCATCTCTAATACCTGTAGTGCTAAGTTGAAATTTCGTTCTAAGGATGTTGCATCTAGCACCACAATGGTCACATCGGGTTTTTCAAACACAATATAATTACGTGCCACTTCTTCGTCAGTTGAATTCGAAAAAAGTGAATAGGTTCCTGGCAGGTCAATTAGTTGAAAGACTTTATCTTTAAACTGGACACTTCCTTGCGCAAGGGAAACGGTTTTTCCTGCCCAATTTCCGGTATGCTGTCTAAGGCCGGTTAAGGCGTTGAACAAGGTACTTTTTCCTGTATTCGGGTTTCCCGCTAAGGCAATTCGGTATTCATTCCCCATTAGATATCAGCTCCCCTTCTATTTTAGAACTCTCCTCTCTTCGGAGGGCAATCGTTGTTTGACTGACACGAAAAGCAATCGGGTCTCCCAATGGACTTTTTCGGATAACTTCCACAAGTGCTCCAGTCACAAATCCTAAATCTAATAATCTTCTTCTCATAACACCTTCTAGATTTAACTCAGTTATTTTTATCAAATTTCCTTTTTGTCCATTCACGAGTTTAATAATATTAGGTTTATCCATCTCTCTTTCCCCACCTTTAAAGTTTTTACCATGTGCAACTTTTGTTTAATTATATGTAAAAATTTCAATAATGTCTCCTAATTAGCAAAAATAAATATTATCTGCGTAGTAGAAACTAGTGTTTTATCAAAAAAATTGGAAAAATATATATTTTTCTTCATTTTAGTAATGTGTTTCACTTGAATTATTATCAGAATATGGTAATCTAATAGTAATTTTTATAATATTCAGTCATTTAAAAAGAAAAGGGAATGGAGTGGGTAAAATGTTTAATCCTTCAGGCGGGTCCTTCGAAGTGGTTAACTCGAATGTTTGTCAAAGTTGCGGGAGTGTAACTCTTCATCATGAAGCTGCTTCCACCAGTAAAAGTAAGGGGATAATGTATGCAGTATTAGGATGGCTGTTCTTTGCCATTTCGCTCCTATTTATGCCGCTATTGTTTGGTGTAGGGGCAGTATTCATGGGGGTTATGACTTTTCTTGAACGTAATCAAGTCCACGGTGCCATCCTAACTTTTTTTGCGGCAATAGGTTTAGTACTAGGGTCCCTATTTAGCTTTATGGTCTCTGGCACATTTTTCATTTAAGGCAAGAAGAACTCTTATGGATATTTTCCTAACTAGTTTACTTGTGAGATGCAAAACGGTTAATCACAAACCAATT
>NZ_BCUX01000024.1 GCF_001591445.1 Neobacillus drentensis NBRC 102427
AATAGCCAAGGTATAAACGTAAGACTGTAAGAATAGCCGCTGCAATTTTATTTTCTCTTAAAAATTTGTTAAACATAATTCATTCCGCCCTTCGAATTTTGTTTGTTCTTTATGATTACACTATATTTCATTTTTTCATTTAACAACATGGGTATAGTGATAAGTTCACATTATGTTTGAAATGTTATGACGAACTTTTGAACAGCCAAATCAATTAAATATTATGTAAATGTTGTAATCGTTTCAATTCGATTGTTATGTATATCATTTTTTGTTATTTTAAAGATAATGCCATGTTTAGTCGGTTTCGAAAAGCCAGAAAGTTGATGCAGAAAAGGGAGAAGCCAGAATGAGGATCAAAAAGACAAACGATAGATTAAATTGGATGCTCCTATTTAGTCTGATTGTCGTGTCGGAGTTATTAGATTTATTTTTTCCTTCCGTGGGTATTATCAAATTTGCTTCGCTTTTTATTCTGATAGGCATCCTTCCCGTCCTCATTCATTTCTTAAAAGGACAGAGCAGGAAGGACGATGAACTTCGGATAAATAAACTAAAATTAAAGAATATATTTGATACGTTAGATATAGCTATTTGGTCACATGATTTAAAGTCAGACGCTTTATTAATTACACCCGGGATTGAAAAATTATATGGGTATTCTTCTATTGATTTTTATAAGGACCTAGATCTTTGGAAAAGGGTAATTTATCCGGATGACTTAGCCGTTTTAGATGAGAGAGCGAAAAAATTAGCAAGGGGAGAGGCCGTCACAAGTGAATATCGAATTGTCCGACCGGATGGTGAAGTTCGTTGGATTTCGGATAGAGGATTTCCAACACTTGATGGTAAAGGTAATTTTGTAGATTTCAATAGTGTCCTGTTTGATATTACGGATCGGAAAGAAAGCGAAGATCTTTATCGTAGTTTAATAGAAATGTCACCTGATATTATAGCGGTTGTCAGTTTGGAAAAAATAGAATATATAAATGAGGCTGGTTGGAAGTTAGTTGGGGCATCGAGTCCGGAAGAAGTAATTGGTGAGTCTGCTCTGAAATTTGCTTCTTCCAATATTGTTCATTCAATAAGGCAAAAAGCAGGCAGTTTTGAGCTCCATAATCAAGAGAAATTAAGATTTGAATTCCAGGTGAATCGGCTAGATGGTCAGACTATAGATGTTGAAATGGCAGCAACCACCATCTTTTATGAAGGAAGATCTGCTGTGCAAGTGGTCGGAAGGGATATTACGGAGAGAAAGAAAACGGAGAAAACGATACAGTATATGGCCTTTTATGATTCATTGACTGGCCTGCCTAACCGAAATCAGTTCAGAAACCATCTAAACGAAATCTTAGCTAAACAAGATGACAAAATGCTGGCGGTTTTATTTTTAGATTTAGACCGGTTTAAGATTATTAATGATACAAAGGGTCATACGGTTGGTGATTTCATTCTTCAAAAGGTAGCCGCCCGTTTAGCAGCGACGGTGAAGAATGATGGGGTTGTCTCAAGGCAAGGCGGGGATGAGTTTATTATCCTATTAGAAGATATTGATAAGGAACGGGCCAAACATGTAGCCCAGCAAATCCTATCTGAATTCTCAAATCCGTTCGAAGTCCATGATCAAGAGTTCTTTGTTACACCAAGTATCGGGATTAGCTTGTACCCTGCCGATGGAATAGATGTGGAAACCTTAATAAAAAATGCAGACACGGCCATGTACCAGGCTAAAGAACGTGGTAAAAATAATTTTCAATTTTATTCCTCCAATTTAAATGGGATATATATAAGGAAAATGGAGATGGAGACTGGATTAAGAAAAGCACTGGAACAGAATCAATTGATGCTTCATTATCAACCGCAAGTGTCCTTGATAACAGGAGAATTAGTAGGAATTGAAGCATTAATCCGTTGGCAGCATCCTAAACATGGTCTGATTGCACCGTTAGAATTTATCCCACTTGCGGAGGAAACGGGCTTGATTGTTCCAATTGGTAAGTGGGTTTTACGGGAAGCCTGCAGGCAGCGAAAAGCGTGGGAATCGCTCGGTTTTCACGACTTTCCTATCGCAGTAAATGTCTCGGTCCGTCAATTTGAGGATGACCATCTCATCGAATATATTTCCGCTTTATTGGACGAATTTGATCTGAAGGGTATTCATTTAGAGCTAGAAATAACGGAAAGTATTATGCAAAATCTTGAGAACTCAACGATTATTTTAAATAAATTAAAGGAACTGGGTGTCCTTCTCTCAATCGATGATTTCGGAACAGGCTATTCCTCTTTAAGTTATTTAAAGCATCTTCCAATTGATAAAATAAAGATTGATAAATCATTTGTCGATGATATAATTTATCATTCCAATCAAGGAAAAATGGTGAAAATAATTATAGATATGGGCTTGAATTTAAACTTTTCTGTGATTGCTGAAGGAATCGAAACAAATGAACAACTCCATTTTTTAAAGGAAAATGAATGCAAGATTGGTCAAGGGTATTTCTTTAGTAAGCCAATTCCTGCAGATGAGATGGTTGAATATCTATTATCAAGAAATGAAAAGAATGGTGGTATCCCATTTTGATTGGGGTACCACTTTTTTGGATCCATTTAATTGGTCTTTTCCGGAAGGAGTGTTTTTCTAATGATTAATTTCCCCATTTCATGTACACCTTTAAGGTACAGCAGCTACCAGGCATGTTTGCGTTTGGTTGAGTGAAGAGCTCGAAGTCGACACCAGTTGGGGTGAATTTTGTGGTAACAGGGACTTTTAATCCAATGCTACTAATTAAATGATCAACCTCCGCTTTTTTTCCTTGCTGGGCTGCAGTCATCATTTTGCGAGCAAAGTCTGAATCTCCTAGTCGATCAAGCAATATACTTCCTTGCTCCATTAATAGCCGAAAGGATTTGACAGACTTCTCAAATATTTTAACATCTACTGGCGGATAACTCCTGGGGAATGTCTGTACCACTAATTGAGGCGGGTAAACGGGCAATGGAGGATAGATTGGATAGTGATATGGGTAATAATACATGGGCACTCTCCTTCCATATTTAAAACACAAGGCAATATACGGTATGTATCCTTGTCGATATTGGTTACTGGAGGGTTTTGTATAATTCATGATACATAATGAATGCATGTTGGAACTAATTTTATACTGATAAAAATTTATGAACTAGAAAATACTAGGGTTTAGGAAAGGAGGGATTACGAATGTCTGTGAAAAAGCGGGTAATAGGATTGGTTGTTGTGCTTGCAATGGCTGTGGTTATGACAACTCTAGGCTCAACCGGCGTATTTGCCGAATCCGGTGATGTAACTCAGCCCATGGAGACGGTTAAATCGCTTGAGGTCGAATTGAACGATAATTACTTTAATCCGAACGCCATCACTATTTCAAATGGAACAACCACAACGTTGATATTGAAAAACAAAGGTAAGAAAGAGCACACCTTCACAGTGGAAAAGCTCGGAATTGACGCCGAGGTACAACCAGGAAAAGAAAAAACCATTACCGTGGAACCGAAACAGCCAGGTACATATGAACTGATATGTCGGTACCATTTCCAGGGAGGAATGGTTGGGAAAGTAATAGTTAAATAAAGGGCCAATAAGGTATACGGCTACTTACTATGTATACCTTGAAGGTGCACTTATTTTTTATCATTCAGGCTTACATTTAATCCAATGTAGGCCTTCAAACTGATAAAAAACCTCGGTTTTCCCGAGGCTTTAAGCTACGTATAATTACATACAAGATTAGTATTCTTGTAGCTTGAGGAAGAACTTTTTTTGATTTTTTCGAGCGGTTCGGCTGTTTTAAACCACACTATTTTTAACGGTATTACTATCGCTGCCGTCAGGATCAAACAAAGCAACGCTTGGAAAATTGAAAGGGGATAGATCCCCATTTTGTTCCCCAATTCCTTGGTTCCGTTTATAGCTCACTAATTGGTCGATTAATTGAAACGAGCCCATATTAGCCACAGCTCCATTATCCATAGTATTAATTTTAAATCCAAGGACATTTATGACCGTCGGAGTGATAAATACCATATAAACACCTCAATTTATTAATAGAAAATCCTCTAAGCCGAAGATTGGTCCCAAAAGGGATACTACAAAAAACTTGATTTGACCGTCGGGCTGTCAATTAAATCCATATCCCATACCCCTGATTGAGATTGTAGGATGGGGGATAAATCTCCATTCTGTTCCCCAATTCCTTGGTTCCGTTTGTATGAAACAAATAAATCCAGATGCTGACTTGGACCAAGATTGACAACTGATCCATGGTCAATAGCATTAATCTTAATACCTAAAATATTGAGTACAACTGGCGCTAATGTCATGGTGTCATTCCTAAGGGGTTAGGTAGATTAGCTGTTTCAAAAGAGGTATTGGCATCAAGCTGATCCCGATCATCAACACTGCTCGTCGTACCAAAAAAGTTTGTTCCATCTCCCATATTTTGCCCTAATCCCATATTTTTCTTGTCTGAATTATGCCATTCAGCCAAAAGATTTTGACCAACATTTATAGCTGATGCATTCTCAAAGGAATTCACTTTAATAATATTAATATTTATGTTGATATAAGGGACCGAACCAGCCATGTCAAACCTCCTAAGTATTTCATAAAGGTTAAATTCTTGATCTTTCTGTGCAAGAATCCTCTATATCATTATCTATGACTGAACTTTTTGAGTAAACTCTTAGAGTATTATCTGCCAATTGCTGCCCAAACCCTTGATTTTTTTTTGCACTTACATTTCTGTTTTTTTTAATGGTGGAACTAAATGATATTGAACTTGAATGATCAATATTATTCAGTTTAAAAGCGCCTATATTCACCTTAGTTGGTAAAAAGAACATAGATTATGATCCTTCCTTTTTTTCTTCCCGGGTATTGAAAGATATGCATCTAAAGTAGAAATTATGTTACCTGTTAATCTAGATAGTATATAAGATTGGAATGATAATATTTATTATAGTTTAGCTGTAAAGATTTTATTATGAATGAATTAATAAAAATTAAATATGATTATCTATAGATGAGACATTTATTAGGATAATTTAAATCACTACGTTACATCGCTAGGGGGGATCCACCATGGATATGAATAAGATGTTGCAATGGATGGATTTGGCAAAAAAATATCAGAATACCGATTTTTGGAATGAGATATTAGGACAGTCCTCCTTAGATGAATTTATGAAGAATAATTCAGATCTTTGGCAGGCCGGTGACTCTTCTTTAGAACCTAGACAAGCAAAAACGTTTCCACCCACAGATATCCACATAACAGATGAGGAGGTAATGTTGATATCGGATCTGGCCGGTTACGCGAAAGAAAATATTCAATTGTCTGTGTCAGGTACAAAGCTATTAATTAAAGGAAACAACAACCAGATAAATAAAGGTGAGCTAGTGCAAAAAGAAAGATATCAAGGTGATTTTGAACGAATAATTCAGCTCCCTGAACCCACGTATCCAAATCAGATTCGGGCAAGATTCCATAATGGACTTCTTATTGTTGCATATAAACGGCAATTTAGGAATGAAGAGCAAGTACCAATTGAGTAAACTAACTTGTTTGTAGAATTACTGGTTTTCATTAGACTTTATACTGTGGGAAAAAATAAATAATTGTGGGGATTTATTATGTCTATGAAAGGGATTTTTAATCAAAAAAGTAAAAAACCGAAAAATGATTTGAATGAAATAGAACAGCAAATTTTAAGAATAAATGCACTTGAAGTTCAAATAAAAAGTTTGTTAAAGCTTGAAAAACAAGTTCGGGCATTCATGTTTGGAATGGGCAGTGGAGAAAAAAAATCCTTGTCCGCAGAAGAAGAAAAAGAGAGGGAAAGAAAGATACTTCATTTAGTGGAACGACATCTTTCAGAAAAATTAGCTACTCATATTAAAAAACAAGAAATGATGCATGAAAAAGTAATGTCGTTGGAGAGACAAATTTTGAAGCTAATGGAACAAGAAAGCCTTCAATTCAACGGTTTCTCTAAGGAAGAGAGAAATAATCAATCGAAATTAGAAGGAATGACAGCATTAGGCTCACCCTTTGACGGGGACGAGCCGGAAGAATTAGATGTTGAATCATTTGATTCAAATATAAAAATGAGAGTCCTTGCATTGGAAAATAATTATTTACTGGTTAATGAAGTACAAGCCGGGCTACTTAAAAGAATGGATAATCTTACAGAAAAATGTAATGAATTAACGAAGAAAATGGTGGAAACAGAAGAATCGACTATACAGCAAGATTCCATTTGTAACACATTATATATAGATAAGCTTTATTTAGATAAATATGAGCAAAACAACAACATTTCCCAGCTTGGCATTAATCATCTGAGTGGTGCCCTAAACATTGGTGCTACATACGGAAGTGATGCTGTACCGAAGCAAATAACTGAGCAAGTAAAAGAGGATATAGCAAAAATGAAGGCTGTAAAAGAGGAAATGGAAAAAAATCAAACCAGTGCAGAAAAACAGCCAGAACCCCAAAGTAAAGAAGAAAAGCAGCCAGATTCCCAAAATAATGAGTCATCCTCTCACGTGAATCCCATGCCACCTGATGCAGATATACCATATACTGACATTGTTATAGAGGACGACCCTTCCCTAGGTGAAAATCCTCTATAAATGTGGTATTCTTGATAATGGTGTGTACCCAATTAAAGTGAAATGGGATGAGTTTTTATGCTGCAAAAGTTAAATAAACAACTAGAAAGAATCATGCCATTAATCACTCCGGTGGGTGTGCTGACTGGGGTATTGTTCAGTGTTCACTTAAAGGATTTCTCCTATTTAATTCCATGGATTTTTGCATTTATGACCTTTGCTGGCAGTTTAGGTTCTAATTTCCGTTCATTAAAAGAAGTGATTGTTCATCCGTTTCCAATTATTATTGCCATGGCCATTCTCCACGTCCTGATGCCAATTTGGGCCTGGGGTGTGGGTCATGTGGCTTTTTCCGGCGATATTTATACGATCACTGGACTTGTTTTAGGCATGGTCATTCCAACAGGAGTGACTAGCTTCATGTGGGTGGCCATATACAAAGGAAACATTCCATTGGTCTTATCGATTATTTTAATTGATACGTTGCTTTCGCCAATTATTGTTCCATTTTCGCTTTCGTTATTTATAGGTGGAAAAATAGAAATGGACTTTTTTAATATCATGAAGGGTCTATTGGGGATGGTTGTGATTCCTTCCCTAATTGGGATGTACCTAAACCAAGTGACAAAGGGGAGAATTAAAGACCAAATAGGGACTCGGCTTGCACCCTTTTCGAAAATCAGCATTGGATTTGTAGTCATGCTTAATGGGGCAGTTGTCGCACCCTATTTAAAACATATAGACCTTAAACTAGTGGGTATAACCCTAACTGTCTTTATGATTGCGCTGACTGGTTATTTGTTTTCATTTATTATTGGGAGATTTTTAAGTGGTGGGCGAGATACTGTTATTTCGCTAACATTCACTGGCGGAATGAGGAATATTAGTGCCGGTGCAGTGATTGCCATTACTTACTTCCCGGCTGCGGTTGCGGTACCGGTAGTTGTCGGTATGCTGTTTCAGCAAACCCTTGCTTCGTTAAATGGGTATTTTCTTAATCGATACTATAATAAAAAAATCGAAAGGCAAGAATCGATTGCGTTATAAAATTGTGTTTTAAACTAAGAAATCCCCTCGGAATTATTTGCGAGGGGATGTTTTTTGAGGGAACTCCCTCACAAGTAGGGATTACTTGGTTGCATACTTGATAATTCCGGATAAATAAATGGAGCAGTCTCTTTGCACAACTTCTCTTAATTTTATTTTACCATCTTTTACCAACTCTCTAACCAAGCCATCAATAAGTCTTTCATCTTCTTTTGCAGCCTTTGGAATCTCAATTGAAAATAAATTACTCCGACTGGAAGAGTGTAGATTTTTTAATAATTCAGATTTATTCATTGGACAACCCCTTTACTATAACTTCGACAGTAAGGGGCTTTTCTCCTTTGTAATTAAACAAATATTAAGTCTCCATCAAAATAAACTACTCTTTTGTTAGTTCTTCCTCAA
Source organism: Neobacillus drentensis NBRC 102427 (assembly GCF_001591445.1). Taxonomy (GTDB): domain Bacteria; phylum Bacillota; class Bacilli; order Bacillales; family Cytobacillaceae; genus Neobacillus; species Neobacillus drentensis. Next base: position 8,102 of record NZ_BCUX01000024.1, read on the forward strand.
AGAAAAAGGTATTGGGATGTTCATTGACAATGTAAGAGTACCGTTTCATATTTTTTACATATTGAGATTTATGGATGGTTACTGATTCTCCCGAAGAACGGATATGAACTTCATCGCCATCATTAAACATACTTTTCTTCATTGTTTCATCCTTTCAAACCAAGGTTAAATGAGAGTTAAGGGACATGATCTATTTTTCTATCCAGCATCTATGCTGGCTATTTTATTATTTCCTATGCATCGAGATCTATATGCTGAAATTTGCTTACTTGAAACAGTCCCTTATCTGTTAGCTTTAGTTCTGGTATAACAGGCAGTGCTAAAAATGAAATCGTTAAAAATGGGTTGAAGTGGTCGTTTGCACCAATTTCTTTGAGGGCAAGATTTATTTCATTTAGACTGGCATAAACCTCCTGATATGGCCGGTCAGACATTAACCCTGCGATGGAAAGCTCCAATGAGGCAATCACTTGCCCATGATTGACCACCACGAGACCCCCTTGGATATTTTTAATGGCTTTTGCAGCAACTACCATATCAAAATCAGTCGTTCCGGCCATAATAAGATTATGGGAATCATGAGCAATGGTTGTGGCGATGGCTCCGGACTTTAAACCTAAACCTTTGACAATCCCTAAACCTTTTTGATTTTTCAAATGATGGCGCTCAATCACTGCCAGCTTTAATTGGTCATTGTTAATGGAAGGTTGAAATAACCCCAAATCACTCCTATCAACTTTTTCAATAAGATGACGCGTTACAAGGCTATTGGGAATAATCTCAATAATATTTGCGTTGTTTGTTCTTAATGGAATGTGGAAATCATTTTCCGTAAGCTCATGGTAACGGACAGAATTTCTTAACCGCTTTGTTTCAACTAGCGTATGATTCTGTGATTCAATCATAAGCCTTCCATTCTCGACCACTGCGATTCCATCTTTAAAAACGGTTGTTATCTTTATTTTCTCCAGATCATCGAATAGGAAGAAATCTGCTTTGTATCCAGGTGCAATTGCCCCCTTAGACTCGAGCCCAAAGCATTCAGCAGCATTGATCGTTGCCATTTGTATCGCCATGATTGAAGATAAACCTGAAGCAATCGTGAGTCTGACGTTATGATCAACACTGCCATCTTGGATGAGGTCATCTAAATGCTTATCATCCGTTACGAATAAACATCTTCGTGCATTGTGATCATTGACGATTGGAATTAATTGCTGTAAATCTTTTGCAACCGTACCTTCACGAATCATTAAGTACATTCCTCTTCTGAGACGTTCTTTTGCTTCGGAAGCTGTTGTACTTTCATGATCAGTGGAAATGCCTGCTGCCATATACACATTCAAATCATTGGGAGACAACCCTGCCGCGTGACCGTCAATTTTTTTGCCAAATTGTTTTGCTGTTAAGATTTTATTGAGCATATCATCCTCAACTGTTAGGACAGCTGGGAAATTCATGACCTCGGCTAATCCAAGTACACGTGGCTGCTGATAAAATGGTTTTAAATCTGCTGAATGTAAAGTAGCCCCCGAATTCTCAAATTCGGTCGCAGGGACACATGAAGGAAGCATGAAGAAAAAGTCAAACGGTAAGTTTTCAGAGGAATCAAGCATATATTGGATTCCGTCAACTCCTAATACGTTGGCGATTTCATGAGGGTCAGCAATGACAGTGGTCACGCCGTGCAGAAGAAGGACTTTGGCAAATTCGTTAGGTGTGACCATTGAGGATTCGATATGAACATGACCATCGATGAAAGCAGGGGAGATATAACGGCCTTTTGCATCAATCACCCTATTTCCCTCATAGTCTCCGATACCCGCAAAGTATCCATCGACAATCGCTAGATCACCTTCGATTATTTCTCCATTAAAGACGTCGATAATTTTGCCATTTTTAATGACAGTATCCGCTGGTTCTCGTTTAGATGCTACAGAGATTCTTTTTTTTAATTGGTTTCCCTCCATAGAACAACATCCTCTTCTGTCAATTTAATACTCCACTTTATCATTTGCATTCTCCCAGGTTCTAAACGGCAAATCGCCATTCGTTGGAAAAATTTTTTTCATTTGTATTTTACGATTTTCAACGGGAATGGAGAGTTGGTCATAAATAAATTGGTCATCGAACCCGATCTTTGCCGCATCTTGCTTCGTGCAAGCATAATAAACAGCTTTAGGGCGTGCCCAATAAATAGCACCAATACACATCGGGCAAGGTTCGCAGCTGGTATAAATTTCACAGCCGGTAAGCTGAAAGTCGTTTAAAAATCGGCACGCATCACGAATGGCTTGCACTTCGGCGTGTGCGGTTGGATCGTTTGTTGCAGTTACTGCATTTTTCCCCATACCAATTATTTTTCCATCCTTGACGACAATTGCTCCAAAAGGTCCGCCTTGTTTCGTTAACACATTATTTAAGGCCAGTTCAATCGCTTTTTCCATAAAGTGAAAATCTGACATAGAACCTCTCCATTCTATTTTTCAATTAGTCTATTTTTCATCATGAAAAAAGATGACAGGTAGCTTTAATAATATTGTTCAACTACCTACTGTAAATCAACCTGACCTTAAGAAAATTGGAAAAGAACATGGGTGTATTTTAAGAGGTCTTTCAATATATATAGAGTTATATAACTTAGAAAAAAACAGGAGGTCATAAATGAACAGTACTCGGGTTGGAATGTTAACTGTTTGGAATAAAAAGGTGCTTTCTTTTGAAGGATAAATGCGGGGTCATCGCAGTCTATCTTGCCGCGGGCAAGAGCCGCCGGATGGGAGTTAACAAGCTGGCACTCCCTTTCGGCGGGAAAACAATTGGTAATTCAGTCTTAGAAAAGGCAGTGAATTCTAAACTGGACTTTACGATTGTTGTGAAAAGGGAAGAGGATTCGCTCCGTTGGATTGACGACACCCTTTTTGAAACCACCTTCCGGGAACGCTGGAAAGCTGTTGTTTGCCGAGAAGCAGATAAAGGGCAAGCCCATTCCTTACAATCTGGGTTGCTGGCAGCGATGGAAACGGAACCAAAGGGAATCATGGTCCTTCTCGCTGACCAACCTCTCCTGCCGTTAAGAATCATCAATGATATGGTATCCCGATATCTACTGCAAGGTCGTGTTCCATTCCTTGCCGCCAGTTTTCAGGGAATTCCAAGACCACCGATCATTTTTTCACCACAAATGGTTCCTGATTTATTGAAACTAGTGGGCGACGAAGGTGCAAGACAGCTTTTTAAAAAAAGGGAATTAACCGGAATGCTGGTAGAATATGAAAATGATGCGGACTTTTTTGATGTCGATACTAAAAATGACTATCAATGGTTGAAAGGGTGTGGCCACAGGAAGTGAATAGTCAGAGGACTTCCATCGTAGAAGTAAATCAAATGAATAAAGAAGAATTTGTGAGTAAAGTAGGCTGGGTGTTTGAGCACTCCCCATGGGTGGCCACAATGTCGTGGGATTGTCTGCCCTTTAAATCTCGCGAGGAACTCTTACAAACGATGGTGGCAGTGGTGAAAAATGCCGATCGGACCTTGCAATTGGCCCTGCTTCGTGCCCATCCAGATCTCGGGACAAGATTAAAAATATCAGAGGTATCGCAAAAGGAGCAAGCTGGTGTAGGTCTTGATAAGCTCTCGACAAAGGATTATGGAGAGTTTGTTTCACTCAATCAAAGGTATGTTGAGCAATTTGAGTTTCCTTTTATTATGGCAGTGAAAGGACAAAACAAGGATGCAATCCTAGCTGCGATGAAAGAACGGGTAGGTAATACCTATGAACAAGAGTTGCTGACAGCCTTAAATGAGGTCTATAAAATTGCCGGCTTCCGCGTATATGATGTTATTCAATAAAGGGGATGATGAGATGAAAAGAACGATGCGCTATGGAAAAGATGATGTTTGGGTTTACCGTACGTATGCAGCCCCGCTTACAGGAGTCCGTTCGATTCCTGAATCAGCTTTTACTGGCCGAAGCAATATTCTTTTTGGAATGAATGTGAAGGTAGCAGTGGAAGGGGATGCCTTCTTATCATCCTTTAAAGATGGAGATAATACCTTAGTGGTAGCAACCGATTCGATGAAAAATTTCATTCTAAAGCATGCCGGCGATTATCAAGGTTCGACACAAGAAGGGTTTCTAGAATTTGTCGCCCGCCGTTTCCTTGAGACCTATCCACATATGAGTGCTGTTGACATTTCTAGCGAACAAATCCTATTCGACGAGCTTCAAGTGCCGACGAAAGGTAGTTTTGAACCGAGTCCATTGGTGTTTCGCTATTCATTAAATGAACAGTCTGTTGCATCCGTTGAAGTGAAGCGCTCCGGAGAAGAGATCATCACAGCCGATCATCTAAGCAGTTTGAAAGGACTAAAGCTTCTAAAGGTACGAGGAAGCTCTTTTTTCGGCTTTATAAAGGATGAATATACAACATTGCCGGAATCATACGACAGGCCGCTGTTTATCTTTTTAAATATCGGGTGGCGCTATCACGATTTCGAGGGCGCCCGAGGAAGTACGAAAGATGGGTATGTTGCAGCAGAGCAAGTCAGGGATATTGCTTATACCGTTTTTCATGAAGAAAACTCTCCTTCCATTCAAAATTTAATCTACCGGATTGGTCTTCGGATATTAAAGCGCTTTCCGCAGTTAGTGGAAGTTTGTTTTGAATCCAATAACCGTACTTGGGAAACTGTTTTAGACGAAATTCCTGCCTCACAAGAAGGAAAAGTTTTTACCGAACCGCGTCCTCCGTTTGGGTTTCAATGTTTCTCCATGACACGTGAAGATTTAGAAAATCCCGGGGAATCACCGACATGACTGGAAAAGTAACTACCCATGTCCTTGATTTAAGTTTGGGAAAACCGGCAAGCGGTGTGTTAGTGGAAATGTGGCGGGTAGGTTCAGACAATAAATTCGAATTCCTACTATCCACCTATACGAATGAAGATGGCCGCGTCAATCACCCTCTCATCGAGGGGCGCAATATGAATAAAGGAATCTATGAAATTCGTTTTCATGTTGGAGATTATTTTCGGAAACACGGCACTTTTCTCGGGGAGTCTTCATTCCTGGATTGTGTTCCCGTTCGCTTCGGCATTTCAGAACCCGCCTCCCACTATCATGTACCATTGTTGATTTCCCCGGGTGGGTACAATACGTATCGCGGGAGTTAAGGAGGATCCTAAGATGGATGAACGATGGGTGAAGAATGGGCTTGTTTTTACCGAGGAGGGCTTTCGAGAGGTAAACATTCGAGTCATTGATGAACGGATTGACTCGCTTGTAAAAAATGAAGGAGAGCCGTGGAAAGAGGAATCAGATACGATGATTGATGCAAGCGGCTGTCTGGTGGTTCCCGGCTTTATTGATGCCCATGTCCATTTCAATGACCCGGGCAGAACCGATTGGGAAGGAATTGAGACCGGGAGCCGTGCCGCGGCTATTGGCGGGACCACAACCATTTTTGATATGCCACTGAATTGTGCACCCTCTGTTACTAATTTTAAGAGTTTACAAGATAAAAAGCAGTATTTAACAACCATGTCACATGTTGATTACGCTCTTTGGGGAGGAATGACAGACACGAACATCAAGAACCGCCATGAACTCTCTCAAATGAGTGAGGGGATCATTGGGTGGAAGGCATTTATGAGTGAAAGCGGGATCGATGATTTCCAGTTTGTATCACCAGATGGATTGAAACAAGCGATGAAGGCTGCAAAGGAGCATCGGAAAATTCTCGCTCTCCATGCGGAATGGGATGAGGAGATTAATAAATTGACAGCTTTATATAAAAATAGGGCTGGGATGAATGAGCGAAAAGCCTTTCTCGCGAGCAGGCCCGTATCGGCAGAAGAGAAAGCAGTTAGTTATGCCCTAGAGCTTGCTGCAAAATATGGAACAGCCCTGCATTTTGTGCATATCAGTTCAGCGAAAGTAGTCGGACTTATCGAACAAGCTAAAAATTGCGGAGTAGATGTTACAGTTGAAACCTGCCCGCATTATTTAATTTTTGATGAAAAGGATTTTTTAAAAAAGGGCGCCATTCTCAAATGTGCACCGCCATTAAGAGCACGCGAAGAGGTCGAAGGGCTCTGGGACTGCATTCAAAGAGGCTGGATAGACACGATTGGTTCAGATCATTCCCCGTGTCTTTATTCTATGAAAGCAACGGATTCGATTTGGGATGCATGGGGTGGGATTCAAGGAGTTCAATTTACGTGGCTTGCGCTTCTTGATGAGGCGCTTAAGCGTGGAATAAACCTAGGTGAAATTTTACCCCTAGGTACGTCAAAAGTGGCTGAACGGTTTGGTATTGCTAACCGAAAAGGTCAAATTCGTCCAGGCTTAGATGCGGACTTAGTGTTGATACGATTAGATGAATCAACGGTTGCGGATAAACAGTCATTGGCTTTTCGAAATGCCTATTCACCCTATGAAAATAGGGAGTTTTTGCTCAGGGTTAAGAAAACTATTCTTCGAGGAAAGGTCATTTATGATGATCAATCCGGGGTGTTTAAGGAAAAATTAGGTGTTTGCCTTTAAGCAAGGGAGGGCGAGTGATGAAGCAGTTCCCCAATAATTTGGCTGAAGCGATTGAGTGGCTCAGTTCGTTTGGTGCAGTAAGTGAAGGTGGAGTGACTCGGACCCTCTATTCCAAACCTTGGAAGGAAGCGCAGCAAGCTTTACGGGAATGGATGGAGCTGCTCGGGCTCAAGACAAAATTCGATTCGATTGGAAACCTATTTGGACGACTGCCAACCGTAGATCCAGAGGCTCCAACAATACTAGTTGGGTCCCATGTTGATACGGTGATTTCTGGCGGTAAGTACGATGGTGCCTATGGAATTGTTGCTGCCATCCTAGCTTTAAGCCATCTAAAAAAGGAGTATGGGCAGCCAATTCTAAACCTGGAAGTGGTCTCATTATGTGAAGAGGAGGGGAGCCGTTTTCCGATTGCCTGTTCGGGGTCAGGGCTGGTGACAGGCACCTATTCTTTAGCCGATATGATCGGTGTTAGGGATTCGAATGGAATTGGCTTTGAAACTGCTATGAAAGAGGCTGGTTTTGGGCTTGAAGCTGATAATTACACGGTCCGTAACGATATTCATGCATTCGTTGAATTACATATCGAACAAGGACTTAGCCTTGAAAAACTAGCGAAATCGATAGGGATTGTTCAAACCATTGTTGGTCAAAAACGCTTTCGAATCACAGTAAAAGGCGAACCCAATCATGTCGGTACAACATTAATGAAATGGCGAAAAGATGCCTTGAGTGGCGGGGTGTTAATGATTCATGAATTATATGAACTTGCTAAAGAATATGATGAAAATTTGGTCACGACGGTGGGTCAGCTGTTTGTAGAGCCGAATGTTTCAAATGTCATACCTGGTCAAATCGTTTTTACAGTCGATGCCAGACATCCAGTCGAGTCTGTTTTAAACTCCTTTTGTGAACGATTTATCAGTCGATTTCTTGCCATTGCCGCATCAGCGGTGCTAGAGATTGAGATAGAAAAATGGCATGAGGTTCTTCCAGTTCAAATGGATCCAAGCCTAAATGAAAGGATAGAGACGATTTGCGTAAAGGAAAAGGTTTCCTATCATGTGATGAACAGCGGGGCGGGGCATGATGCTCAGTTGTTTGCTCAAATTTGTCCAACTACTTTGATTTTTGTCCCAAGCCAGGGAGGAATCAGCCATTCACCATTGGAATATACATCCCCCACCGACTTAGAAAAGGGTCTTGAGGTACTAAGCCAATTATTACATCAACTAGCGTATCCACAGCAAAAAGGAGGAGCATTATGAATCAGGATAAGGAAAGGTTGGTCCGGTGGATTGAGGAGCACCAAGCGGAAATGATTGATTTTTTACAAAGGATCGTGCAAGTCCCGTCGGATAACCCGGCTGGTGACTGTTACCCGATTGCCGCATTCTTACAGCAACAGCTTCTAGAACTCGGCTTTGAGGAGATTTCGTTATTAGAGGTAGACCAGGAAGAAGTAAAGGCCGCTGGAATGATTAGTTTGGCTAACGTCCTTAGCTGCACAAAGTTTGGGGGCGGGGAAGGACTGTGTGTCGCCTTAAATGCTCACGGTGATGTCGTACCGCCAGGTTTAGGCTGGAGTGTTGACCCATACGGAGGAGAGGTCATTAATGGGAAGATGTATGGGCGTGGTGTGGCAGTTTCTAAATCCGATATTGCTGCTTATTCCTACGCCGTTTTAGCCTTAAAAAAGGCGGGAATCAGTCAACAGTTGCAAGGGGAAATCGACCTTGCATTTACGTTTGATGAAGAAACAGGCGGAGAATTAGGCCCTAGACGACTGCTCGAACAAAGAACTATAAGTCCTAATATGGCGATTTCGGCTGGTTTTACCTATTCGGCAGTGAATGCCCATAACGGCTGTTTACATTTTGAAGTGATAACAACAGGGAAGTCTGCCCATGCTGCTCTGCCCCATACAGGAATTGATGCGCTAGAGGCGACAACTAAGATATTAAATGGGTTATATGAATACCGCCAAACGCTCACGGCGAAGAAATCCCCTGTGGCTGGGATTGACCATCCAACCTTGGTTATCGGTCTCATTTCAGGTGGAATTAACACGAATGTTGTGCCCGATCAATGTACGCTAAGGGTCGACCGTAGATTAATTCCAGGTGAAGACGCGGCACAAGCGGAAGCGGAATTTAGAAAAGTTGTTGAGGAAGCAGTTCAGACGACCGAAGGGATTAAACTTGGAATTCGAAAAATCCTTCAAGCAGAAAGCTTTGGTCCTGTTCCAGAAGACTCTCCACTGATTACCGCATTATCGTCGAATTGGCAGTCCGTTATGAAGGGCAAGGGTGAATTAGCCATTAACGGAGTCCCAATCTATGCCGATGCCCGCCATTTTTATGAAAAGGGCATCCCGACGATTATGTTTGGTGTCGGCCCAAAAAGGCTTGAAGAGGCCAATGGACACCGGGCGGATGAGAATATCCGTCTAGAGGATTTGGTTACGGCCACCAAAATAATTGCTTGTACACTTTATGATTTACTGGGGGAGGGAAGGGCCGGAAAGGATTAACTAATAATTGAGAGTTAATTTTATGGGAAAACATGAGACTCGCCAATCAAACGGCGGGTTTCCTTTACCTTATTGGTCTATAATTGTGATAGGGATATTTGGTAAATATATAATGGATTTATCTTACCTAGGAGGTACATATGAATAAACTATTTGTCGACCAAACGATTGAAATCAATGCTCCGGCGTCAAAGGTATGGGATGTTATTACAGTCGATGAGTACAATAACCATTGGGCGACTGAATTTTCAAGCGGGGGACCACAGTTTCATCTTGACTCCACTTGGGAGCTTGGCAGTCCTGTTTTATGGAAAGGCGAGGATGGGACGGTAATAGTCGAAGGGGATGTGACGGCTCTTGAGCCAAAAAAACTCCTACGCTTTACCGTTTTTGATGTTCGGAGTGAGGAAAAGGCACTTGTTACGGAGGAAGACGGGATCACCTTCCACTTGTCTGAGTATAATGGAAAAACAACACTGCATATTTTGCAAGGGGATTTCTCTGTGATGCCGGATGGGAAGAAATACCGCGATTTAAGTGCGGAGATTTGGGAAAAGGTGCTGCCTAGTATTAAAAAAATGGCGGAAGCAGCTAATTAGTTTTTTCCGAAACTTAAATTCTTGTTGGGCTAGGTAATTTATCCACCTAGCTCTCTTTGATATGTTAAACTCTTGATAAAAAGGAGTCCGTTGGATTTGAAGATAATTGATCTACATTGTGACGCTCTATTGAAACTCCAAGAAGCTAAGGGGTCGTTGCGATTCGCTGACGCGCCAGAATTACAAACAAATAAGACTCGATTACAGCAAGGCCAAATCAAAGTGCAGTGCTTTGCGATTTTTATCGAACCGGAAATTAAAGGGGACCAGAAATTTCAAGTAGCCCTCGAGCAGATCGATTATTTTTACAAGGAAGTGCTTGGGAAAAATCCTGACATGGTCCATATCAAAGACTGGTCTGATTTTGACGATTTAAAAATTGGTCAGATTGGGGCGATGCTAACACTTGAAGGCGTCGATGCAATTAGCAACGATTTAGCGAAGCTCCATATTCTCTGCCAACTCGGTGTACGTTCTGTTGGTCTGACGTGGAATCAAGCCAATCTTGCCGCAGATGGTGCCGGAGAACCGCGTGGCGCTGGGCTGACACTGTTCGGAAAAGAAATTGTCAAGTTTAATAATGAGCATCAAATATTGACCGATGTTTCCCATTTAAGCGACAAGGGGATTTGGGAGGTCATTGAATTAGCCAAGTATCCGATTGCAAGTCACTCGAATGCACGAGCACTTTGCAACCATTTGCGAAACTTAACAGATGAACAGGCTCAGGCGATGTTTGCCAAAGGCGGGTTGATTCATGTTGTCTACCATCCACCTTTTGTAAAAGAATCGGGCGAAGTAACGATTCCGGACCTTGTGAAACATATTGATCACTTTTGCTCATTAGGCGGGGTCAAACAGATTGGATTCGGCTCGGATTTTGATGGGATTTCTACTCTTATTACCAATTTGGATGACGCCTCAAAAAGCCAAAATCTTATTAATGAGCTATTAAAATATTACAGTGAAGAGGTCGTCCGCGGCTTTGCCTATCAAAACTTTCTGGACCACCGGCCGGGTTTTGGACGATGAAGGTTTGAGAAAAGGGAATGATCGTTGGCAAATTGCCGACAGGAAAGAAAAACGGTTTTTTTAAAGAGGAGAATTTAAATTGTACCTTACAGTAAAAGAGACAGCAGAATATTTATCGGTTCCAGAGGCAACCGTTAAAGGCCTAATCCAACAAAAGAAAATTCGTGCCTTATTTGACGGGGAAGAGTACCTAATCTACAAAGAACAATTCAGTACCCACCTAAAACAAATGGAAAAATACAAACAACTCATCGAAGAAATCCTAAACGAACCCATCCCGGAAAGCATCGACGTAAAAGACGAGGATTAATCTTAAGTAGTTGGTGCCTGACACCATTCGTGGACAAATCTGTGGGTTTGTCCATACGGGGTGGACGTAGTGGCGATTTGGTGCCTGACACCAATTGGAGGTTAAGTATGGAAAATATTTTTATGAAAAGGGTCTATGAGCCCTACGACGAATCGGATGGGTGCCGTATTTTAATTGACCGCTTGTGGCCGAGGGGGATTTCGAAAGAAGCGGCGAGGCTTTCGTTTTGGCATAAAGATCTAGCTCCTAGCAACGAACTACGGAAGTGGTTTTGTCATAAGCCCGAGTTATTCGAAGAATTTCGTCGCAGATACCTTGATGAACTTCGCTCAGTTGAACAGAAGCGAGAGTATATACTGGGAATCGTTGAAATGGCAGCGAAGGGCCCAGTAACACTCTTATATGGAGCAAAGGACCCGGTATACAATCACGCATTGGTATTGATGGAGGAACTAGGCAGATTAGCTGAGATGGAACGATGAAATGGGAGTGATGTCCGGTGTATGGTGCCCGCGAAGGCTGAAAAAAAGGATGAATGGTAAATATAGGAGGCGTATGGTGACCTTGAAGAGTGGAAAATTGCATGATCGGTAATCATAGAAAGTGTATGATGCCCGTTAAGCGCAAAAAATTGCCTCCACGGTAACTAGTCAACGCGACTAGTGCCCGTGAAGCATAAAAAATCACATCAACGGTAACTAGTGAAGACGACTAATGCCCGTGAATCCTAAAAAATCTCCTCCACGGTAACTAGTCAACGCGACTAATGACCTTCAACTATAAAAATGAACCACAACGGGCATCAGTCCCTTATTAATCTCTGCGGAAACGGCCCATCACTTCCATCGTCTGCATTATGTTTACAAAAGCTTTCGGATCTACCGTTCTAATCGCATGTTTTGTTTCATTTAATTCGTATTTGGTGATCACCGTAGTTAACACCTTTTTGGGCTTATGGGTGTATGCACCTTCTGCATCCGTTACTGTAACGCCGCGTGCATGCAAATGGATTAGCGCATCCGTAAGCTCTTCAAACTTTTCCGTCACAATCGTTATCGTTAATTTATTTTGATTAGTGTACACCATATCTACGGCGCGGCCGGACACATAAATAGCAATAATCGTATAAAGTGTGATCCCCCATCCAAAAATCAGCCCGGAAATCCCCACCACCAAAAAGTTCATACAAATATTTAAAAAGCCCACCTGCAGGTTCCTTTTTTTCGCCAGTGTGAGACTAACAATATCCGTTCCGCCAGTTGAGCCTCCAATCCGAATGATAATTCCAACGGCAATACCATAAAGAGCCCCTCCAATGATGGAAGAAAGAAGAATGTCATTGCTAATGGCGTGAATCGGAATAAATTTCATACTCATTGATAAAACAAAAACAGCATAGCCTGTCAGCAAAATAAACTTTTTTCCCAAGTATTTTACTCCTAATAGAAATAAAGGAATATTAATAATCAAAATAATCGACCCGGTATTGACGTCTAAAAAATGGTGAATAAAAAAGGCGATACCTGTGACACCACCGGATGTTAATTGATGAGGAATAAGGAAGGTGTTAAAGGCAAATCCGAATAACATGGAACAAAGTCCAATGGCAATCATTTGAAAAATCAATCGTAACAACAGGAACACCTCGATCATTTTGTGGTGTATTCATGGTGTTATTTTGTCCGAAGGGTGGATAGTTTATTTTCAAAAAAAAAAACGCCCTTCAATTAAGGCGTTATAAAAAATTAAATAACATATAGGAAAACGGTTAAAAAATGAGACAAACTCCCAAGCAATATATAAATATGAAAAATCTCATGGAAGCCCATGTATTTTGATTGTAAGAACTTAGGCTTTGCTCCGTAAATGACCCCGCCAATGGTATAGAAAATGCCCCCAAGTATGAGCAAAAATAATCCAATCGGGTTTAAGCTGACGGTTAGCGGCGAGAAGACAAATACAATCATCCAGCCCATCGCTAAATACAAGGCAGTTGAAATCCAGCGCGGGCAATTAAACCAGACCATTTTAAAGACAACCCCGCTAATCGCAATCCCAGAAATAATCGAAAAGAGAATCGCGCCTATTTTTCCGTTCAGGCTGATAAAACAAAAGGGTGTGTACGTACCGGCAATTAAAATGAATATCATCGAATGGTCCAGTCTCCGTAAAAAGGCAATCACTTGATCCTGAGCAATCACCATGTGATAGGTAGCCGATGCCGAGTAAAGCAAAATCATGCTTACCCCGAAAATAATGACCGCAGTAATGGCAGTTGGTGAATTTGTCGTTGCTGCCGCCTTGATAACCATCGCAAGTAGTCCGACAAAAGATAAAATGGCTCCGGCTAAATGGGTAAGTCCATTGATTGGTTCGCGAATGTAATTGTTCATTTTAATTGCCTCCCAACATTGCATGTAGTTTTAATAACTACTTATAATAATACTCGCATATCAACATCTAGTCAATGCATATATCTTAAGGTATAATAAAAAAATAATGACAATGAACGGGGTTAAACGAATGGAAAATATCCAACAAATTATTGAGAAACTTGGCTTAGATGTAGGCCTAGCTTTAGATGAGATTCCACAAATAGATTTATACATGGACCAAGTGATTCAGTTGTTTGAAAATAAATTCAACGAAACGAAGCGGTATGAAGACGACAAGGTTCTCACCAAAACGATGATTAACAACTATGCAAAAGGCAAACTCATTTTTCCAATCCAGAATAAGAAGTATTCAAAAAAACACCTCATCCTGATGAGCTTGATTTACCAATTAAAAGGGGCACTTTCCATCAATGATATAAAAGTGACACTTCAAGCGATTAATCAAAAAATTATCAAAGAGGAGATGGAGTTAGAGTCCTTTTATTCTAGTTATCTGCATTTAACACGACAAAATGTCGAGGATTTTAAAGCTGACATTTCGGAAAGGGTAAAGGATGTGAATGAAGAGATTACTGAGGATGAAAAAGGAAACTCAGCCGATCTTGAACAGGTGTTAATGATTTCTTCACTTGTTCATATGAGTAATTTATATCGGAAAGTCGCTGAAAAACTGGTTGATGACATGACTGTAGAAAAATACGAAAAGCGTCACAAATAATTTTTGACGCTTTTCGTATTTTTAATGGAAATATCTTCGACTCCTAAGCCGATATCAATCTGCTTGGGCGCGGAATTTCGGCTTATCACATCATTAATTTGAATAGAATCCGCTCGATTTTCGCCTCCGAATATTTTTATATCACTTCCAGCCTTTCTAAAATCTCGAAAAGAAATATTATGCAAGACAATATTTCTAGCCCGATATTGTACAGCAATTACCGGGTTGCCTTTGTAGTCATAATCTGGATCACCAATTAAAGTAAAATGGTTAATCACAACATTTTTATAAGCGGAGATCACCATTCCACGCGGTGTAGAGTCTTTATATAACTCAGTAAAGACCGGAGCGAGGACTACCAGATGGGTGGCACAAATATTGTAGGCCGTTTGTGATTCAGGGTCTGTACTTTTGTGATGTCCGATATGACGGAAGTTAAACGAACGGTTATCGCTGACGGAAATATGTCCGACAATTTGTACATTTGAAGCGGCCGTGGAATTTTTGTGCGCTTTAATTTCCACCCCGCCAAAACACCGAGCTGAAGAATTATTGACAAGCAAAACATTCCTCGAACCGTCATCAATCTCAATCCCGTTCGAATTCGAAAAGCCCTTTCGGTGGGCACGTCCACTTGGGTCGCACATATGAGAGCGGGAGATGAAAATATAATCACTGTGATGAGTGGTGATCCCATCGTCGCCGAAGCCATAGCCATTTAAATTATCGAGCCAGACATACTTGCTGCCCCCGCGGGCACGTAAGCCATCGCCCCCATAATTGTACAAAGTCGATGAGATATCAAAGCAATGCAGCCCCGGATTTATCCCTTCAACATCCTTTACCCAGCCAAAGGTCACATTTGCATACGTTAAGCAGCTCGAATGATTTCCCCACGTACTTGTTTTCCCAGCATCGCCAAGCCTCTCTACATTCCAGTCCAAACTTAGGGCACCGACGAATAGATGATGGTTTCCTCTCCAATGATTCATGTTTGTGATCAGTCTGGTGCCTTTTTTAGCCGAATCATGAAGTTTTATCGTCGTTACACCTTTTCCCGCTCCAACTAGAATGGTCCATGACGGCAGCCGAATTTCCTTCGTAATAAATACTCCTTCGGGTACAACTACTTTCACTCGGCCAGCGCCAATCGCTTTTTTAAAAGAAAGGGTATTATCCGTTTTTCCATCTCCAATTGCACCGAAATCTACCACATTGAGCTCTTTCCCCACATTATTTTCTAAATTAGAATATTCCTCATCTAATAGGCTTTTCCAATCAGGAAAAATGTTCCCATCCGTACTCATCTTGATTTTAACTTGTTCACTGGAAAACGAACGAGTGGATAATGGTCGAAAAAAAGCCTCCGTCACTTTTTGATATAAAGACTTTGAAGGTGCAGAATGCGGGCTGAGAGGAATCTCTTTTCTTCTAACTTGTTTAAATAGTTTTTCTGTTTCTTGTAAGGCGCTTTTGATGTCTACCAGCCGGTCCGCTAACTGTTCAAGCAAGGCACCGTTTTTTCTTGGATCATGATATTTGTCTAACAATTATTTTTCACCCCAATCATCAACATTCTTATTAAAAGTATTATGACATTTTTGGACGATAAATAATATTTACATTTTTGGGGGAGAATCTTTCTGAAATTACTTTGATAAAAGGAGATATTTAAATGATGAAAAGGGGCCAATCTTAATTTTGACCCTTTTTCCAATGAGTTGCGATTGGTGGGTTCTGAATTTTTTGAGTCTATGCTATTATTGTTCAGTTTTTCACAAAGCAATTGCTAAATTACAAACCCGGCAATTATAAGCGCAAGGGAGAAAAGACTAACGAAAAGAATACGGGCTAAATTAACTTGACCATATAAAACCACAGTCCCAATGTGCTGATCCCAAGTTGATTTTCCATTCTTTCTAAGATCAAAATAAGAAAAATAAGAGCAAATGAGGTTAATCAATGGGATCCCAAATCCCATTCCGACTGCCGTCACTAAAATACTTCGCTTAAGTGCCATGATAAAAGTGATTGGCTCTCCAGTCATCGTTCTTATTCGTGCATTGAGGATAAATTTACCTAAGGTGTTCCCAAATATGGAGAGGATGATGGCCTCTACTAAAATATAGAGGATTAAGCTAAGGATAAAAATAAAGATGGGTGATGAAGCTACCACAAATTTTGGTGAGAAGATTGATACTAATGTGATAAGAAACAATGAAAATAAAGAAAGATCGAACAGTCTGGCAATGTAACGAACAAAGGGTCTTCCATTCGGATACGTATCCTTTTGTTGTTCCTTCCATTGACCCGCTAAATTTTCTTGTGGTTGTTCTGCATAATCTGTCAGAAAGAAGTCCTCTGAAAAATAAGGATGACTCTTCGCCATTTGCCAGCATTTCATCTCTTTTGTCCAAATAAATGTTTCCCCTGACAAAACGCCTTGTTCAAACATTTTTTTCAGTTCAAACAACCCCACTGGCCCCTGTTGATGATGATCTCGAATATAAAACCATGCATTTCCTGCCATTGGTTCCAATTGATCGCCCCCCAATTAGGTAAATTATACCACGTAAGGAGATTTGTAGTTTTTTCCAATATCGGTCGAATTTGAAGAATTTTCGACACTTTTCTACGTTGGGATAATTTTTTCAAAAAGAAAAATACTAACAAGTGTTCGGAGGTGAAAGCGTTGGAACAAAAAGATTATCAAAAAATATATGAGGAGTACAAGCAGGAAAGCCAACAGCGAGCACAAGTGGAAGCAGCTCAGAGTAACCCTGATGGAAAAGAGGAGTTCGTGTCGGTTAGGAAGAACGATGACGGAGACCTTATTGCTTTTAAAACGAGCACTGGACGTGAGTTGGATTATATCACGGCTTTAAATGAGGCTAAGGCTGGGAATATTGCGCATGTAGATGTCTTCCACAAATACGGGCGTGACATTATCCGCAGTGAACCAGACGGGATCAAAGAAAATAATTTAGACCATTTACCTGAATTTTAATGGCAATCAAAAATGAGCCTGGGTTTCCAAGCTCATTTTTGAATTATTTACTTAGTTCATATTCAGCGATTTTATCCTCGTACGTTAGGGTAACACCAATCTCATCCCAGCCATTTAGCAGCATGACTTTCGGGTATGGGACAATGTCGAATGAAACTTTGAAGCCCTCGTTATCATAAACCACTTGATTTTCAAGGTCGACGGTTAATTGGTATTCTTCCGATTCAGCTTTTCTAATGATGTACTGAACTTGTTCGTCACTAACCTGAATTGGGAGGATCCCATTTTTTACACAATTGTTTTTAAAAATGTCCGCATAACTTGGGGCAATGACAATCTTGAATCCAAAATCCTGGACAGCCCATGGTGCGTGCTCACGAGAGGAGCCGCAGCCAAAGTTCTCACCGGCCACAAGAATCGAAGCGCCTTGATATTTAGGATTATTTAAAGAAAAATCTGGACGGAGATTTCCTTCATCATCAAAACGCCAATGGTAAAAAAGGAATTGGCCAAAGCCACTGCGTTCGATCCGCTTTAAAAACTGCTTTGGAATAATCTGGTCAGTATCAATATTTGACCGATTTAATGGGTAAACAAGGCCTTGATGAGTCTTTAACGGTTCCATAAACTATCTAACCTCCTGTGCTGCAGAGACTTGGCGAACATCAACGAAGTGACCTGCCACAGCGGCAGCGGCCGCCATTTCAGGACTAACAAGATGGGTTCTAGCACCGTTCCCTTGACGTCCTTCAAAGTTCCGGTTGGAAGTAGAGGCACAGCGTTCACCTGGTGGAACGATATCGTCATTCATTGCTAGGCACATACTGCAGCCTGCTTCACGCCATTCAAAGCCTGCATCGGTAAAGACCTTATCAAGACCTTCTTTTTCTGCCGCAAGCTTCACGCTAAATGAACCTGGAACAACGATCGCTGTAACCGTAGGGCTGACCTTTTTGCCGCGGACAACCTCAGCTGCACTTCGCAGGTCACTTAAACGTGAATTTGTACAAGAACCGATGAAAACATGGTCGATTTTTACACTTGAAATCGGCTGACCAGCTTCAAGGCCCATGTATTCAAGCGCACGTTTAATTTCGTCCTTTTCACTAGGTTTCTCAGTTTCGTCCGGATTTGGAACATTAGCCGTAATTGGAATACACATTCCAGGATTTGTTCCCCAAGTTACCTGTGGCTCGACTTCTGCAGCTTCAATTTCAACGACACGGTCATAGGATGCACCTTCATCGGTAGCAAGAGCTTTCCACTCCGCAACCGCTTCTTCAAACGCTTCTCCCTGAGGAACATGGCGTCTACCACGTAAGTATTCAAAAGTGGTTTCATCTGGAGTGATAAGCCCAGCTCTTGCACCTGCTTCAATCGACATGTTACAAACGGTCATCCGTTCTTCCATAGAGAGGGAACGGATGGCTTCACCTGTGTACTCCATTACATAACCTGTTCCAAATTGGACACCGAATTTACCGATGATGGCAAGGATTAAGTCTTTTGCTGTTACACCTGTACCAAGCTTTCCATTGACTTTGACATTTAACGTTTTAGGAGGTGCTTGCCACAGTGTTTGTGTTGCAAGAACATGCTCGACCTCGCTTGTACCAATCCCAAAAGCAAGCGAACCAAATGCACCATGTGTCGAAGTATGACTATCACCGCACACAATGGTTTTACCAGGCTGGGTAAGCCCGAGTTCAGGTCCGATTACATGGACAATTCCGTTATCCGGATGATGAATGTCAGCGAGTGTAACCCCGAATTCCTGACAATTCTCTTGTAAAGTATCGATTTGTTTTTTTGAAATAGGGTCATTGATCACTAGACGTTGGCGGGTTGGAACATTATGATCCATTGTTGCATAAGTTAAATCCGGGCGCCGCACTTTACGCCCATTCATTCGTAAGCCCTCAAATGCCTGAGGAGAGGTTACTTCGTGAACAAGGTGTAAATCAATATATAATAAATCGGGCTTTCCTTCTTCTTGATGTACAACATGCTTTTCCCAAATTTTTTGGATAATATTTTTTGGTGTATGCATAGCGTCCTTCCTCACATAATGAATTTATAGGGTCTTACCTATATTTTAGATAAATTTAGGGGTAAACCGCCAAATAAAGACGATTTACCCACCGAATCAATCATTTAGAAATAACAACTGGCGATACATTTTGAGGCGTTTTGCGATTTAATATAATCAGCAATCAGCTTTGTCATTTCAGCTGTTCCAACTAGACGTCCCTCTGGAACTTGAATGTCGCCTGTATGGAAACCGGCATCTAAAACCGCTTGAACCGCATCCTCAATCACGTTTGCTTCGTCATTCAGTTGGAAGGAATAGCGAAGCATCAGTGCTGCTGATAAAATCATTGCAACAGGGTTAGCCACACCTTTTCCGGCGATGTCCGGGGCAGAACCATGAACCGGTTCATAAAGGCCGACCCCATTCTCATTTAAGCTGGCAGAAGGGAGCATACCAAGTGATCCTGTAATAACAGAGGCTTCATCGCTTAAGATGTCGCCGAATAGATTCTCGGTAACGATTACGTCGAATTGGGTTGGGTTCGTAATTAACTTCATCGCCGCAGCATCGACTAATACATGTTCAACCGCTACGTCTGGATACTGAGCTTTTTTCTCTTCGACAATTTCGCGCCATAGCTTACTAGATTCAAGCACATTCGCTTTATCAACCGAAGTTAGATGACCGCGCCGTTGCTGAGCTGCTTGAAAGCCTTTATCAACAATTCTCTCGATTTCTTGACGGGAATACACTAATGTATCAACAACCGAGTTTCCGTTGTCACGGCGTTCACTAGGTGTTCCGAAATAGAGACCGCCAGTTAATTCACGTACAATAAGGAGGTCGCTTCCAGAGACTACTTCTTCCTTTAAGGGTGATGCATGGAGAAGATTTTTAAATCCCTTGATTGGCCTTAAGTTTGCATATAAATCAAGTGCCTTTCGGATTCCAAGCAAGCCTCGTTCAGGACGTAAATGGGAGGGGTTGCTATCCCATTTTGGCCCGCCAACAGCACCCAGCAATACCGCATCCGCTTGTTTACAAGCATCTACGGTTGTTTCTGGAAGTGGTGTGCCATAAAGGTCAATGGCTGCTCCTCCGATTTCATGGCTTTCAAAACTAAATGTATGATTGTATTCTTCAGCAATTGCATTTAACACGTCTTTCGCAGAATTGATAACCTCTTTACCAATGCCATCACCGGGAAGTAAGACAATACGTTTTTTCATTAGAAGCAACCTCCTCATTTATTGTTTGTTTTTTATAGAGTTGCAGTTTCTTTGACTGCAGTATTTTGATTAAAAAATACTCGATTCACAGCGTTCAAGAATGATTTTGCAGAAGCTTCTAGTACATCTTGTGCTGAGCCGCGTCCGGTTACAGGTGTACCGTTCACGGTCATTTTCACATGGACCTCTGCCAGTGCATCCCGTCCTTGACCGATGGAACTCAGCCTAAAATCTGTAAGATGGATTTCTTCTTTAATCAATGCTTCTAAGGTGTTCATCAAGGCTTCCACACTACCAGAACCAGTACGGGCGGTTTCTACTCGAATACCTTCCGGTGTCGTTAGTGCCACAGTGGCTGTCGGCAAGTTCGCTGATCCGTAATGGACTTGAAAGGCAACCAGTTCATATTTTTTAATATCAACTGCTGTCGTTTGAATATCGGTTAAGATAGCAAAGAGGTCCTCATCGGTAACTTCTTTCTTCCGGTCGGTCAATTGTTTAAAAGCAGTGAACGCTTCAACAAGTTTATCATCCGAAAGTTCAAAGCCCATTTGCTCAATTTTATCTTTAAAGGCGTGTCGGCCGGAATGTTTGCCGAGAACTAAATCATTGGATTTGACCCCGACTAATTCAGGGGTAATAATTTCATAGGTTAACGTGTTTTTTAAGACACCGTCCTGATGAATTCCTGATTCATGCGCGAAGGCGTTTTTTCCAACGACTGCTTTATTAGGAGGAACGAGCATGCCTGTAAAGCGGCTGACAAGGTCACTGGTACGCTTAATTTCTTTCAATACGAGATTGGTAGAGTAAGGATACTTATCCTTGCGAATATTTAAGGCCACAGCAATTTCCTCTAACGAAGCATTACCGGCACGTTCTCCAATTCCGTTAATGGTACCTTCGACTTGGGTCACCCCGTTTTCGATGGCAGCAAGTGAATTGGCAACAGCCATCCCTAAGTCATCATGACAGTGGCAAGATAGGGAAGCCTTGTGAATATTAGGAACGTTTTCGCGGATATAGCGGAACATCCGTCCATATTCTTCTGGTGTGGTATACCCGACCGTATCAGGTAGATTAATGACTGTCGCACCGGCATCGATGACCTTGGTAATTATTTGAACAAGGAAATCAAGGTCTGAGCGAGACGCATCTTCAGCTGACCATTCAATATGAGGGAAGTTTCGTTTTGCGTAGGAAACCATATCTACGGCAATTTGAGTGACTTCCTCAGGTGTTTTCATTAGTTTATACTGCATATGGATAGGGGAGGTTGCAAGGAAAACATGCAACCTTGGTTCTGCAGCATCTTTTAACGCATCCCACGCAATGTCAATGTCCGATTTCGTCGCTCTTGCCAGGCCTGTGACTGATACATTTTTAATATTCCGGGCGATTGCTCTTACTGCTTCAAAATCGCCTTGGGAGGAAGCCGGGAAACCGGCCTCCATAATATCAACACCAAACCGTTCAAGTTGTCTTGCGATTTCTAATTTTTCAAGCTGGTTTAAATTCACACCAGGGGACTGTTCGCCATCGCGTAATGTCGTATCGAAGATGTTAACGTGAACCATTTACCACCACTTCCTTCTTTGCATTTACTGGTTTGTTTTTAATAAACGGCATTAATGCACGAAGCTCACGGCCAACTTGTTCAATTTGGTGATTGTTTTCAGCGCGATTAATGGCGTTGAATTGTGGGCGGTTTGCTTGGTTTTCAAGGATCCAGCCTTTTGCAAACACTCCAGTTTGGATATCTGTTAATACGTCTTTCATACGAGCTTTTGTATCCGCATTTACGACACGTGGTCCTGAAACGAAATCTCCCCATTGTGCAGTATCGGAAATGGAATAACGCATATTTTCAAAGCCACCTTCATATAAAAGGTCTACGATTAGTTTTAATTCATGTAAACACTCAAAGTAGGCAACTTCAGGCTGATAACCAGCTTCAACAAGAGTTTCAAATCCTGCTTTGATAAGGGCTGTTGTACCGCCGCAAAGGACAGCTTGTTCTCCGAAAAGATCTGTTTCTGTTTCTTCTTGGAATGTAGTTTCTAGAACTCCCGCACGGGCAGCACCAATTCCTTTTGCATAGGCAAGGGCAAGGTCACGTGCTTGACCAGTCGCATCTTGGTACACTGCATAAAGGGCAGGAACACCAGCACCTTCAGTATACGTACGACGTACTAAATGTCCTGGTCCTTTTGGTGCTACAAGGTATACATCTACATCAGCAGGAGGGACAATTTGGTTAAAATGAACATTGAAGCCGTGCGCAAAAACAAGGGAATTACCTGCTTCAAGGTTTGGTTCAATGCTTTCTTTGTAAACTTTTGGCTGCATTTCATCAGGAAGAAGAACCATTACTACATCAGCTTCAGCGGTTGCTTCAGCAACAGTGCGAACATCAACACCATCTTCCACTGCTTTATCCCATGATTTTCCACCGCGCAATCCAACAACAACATCAAAGCCGCTTTCTTTTAAATTTAGGGCATGTGCATGACCTTGTGAACCATAGCCAATTACTGCGATTTTCTTTCCTTTTAAAACCTCTTCTTGAATATCTCCGTTATATAGTACTTTTGCCATTATCGATCATCCTTTCAAGGTAAGTTATTATTTTAATAGGGTGTGGTGAGTTAGTTCGTTTACTTGCGGTTGATGCCCACGCAATAGAGCGGTCAACCCTGTTCTGGCAATCTCTTTAATTCCAAAAGGGCGAAGCAATTCTAGTAAAGCATCAATTTTTTCAGGTTTGCCGGTGATTTGAATAGCTAAGCTTTCCTTACTTACGTCAATCACAATCGCACGAAATGGGTCAATGATTCCGTTAATCTCACTGCGGAGCTGGCTGCTGCTGGCTACTTTAATCAAGGCCAATTCGCGGACAACGACTGCTTTATCCGTAATATCAGAAACTTTTAAAACATCAATCTGTTTATTAAGCTGCTTTGTGACTTGTTCGAGACGCTGTTCATCTTCAATCTCGACAACCAGGGTCATTCTTGAAACACCTTCCGTTTCTGTTGGACCAACGGAGATACTTTCAATATTGAATTGACGTCTTTGCAATAGTCCGGTTACGCGGTTGAGTACACCGGCTCGATCTTGGACGGTTGCAGTTATGATGCGTTTCATGGTTTCACCCCTATCATTTCATGAATCCCTTTGCCAGGGGCAATCATTGGAAAGACTTTTTCCTGTTGAAGAACACGTGCATCAACAAGAACAGGACCATTATGGGCGAATACTTCAGGTAAAATTGTGATAAGTTCCTCTTGATTGTTTACCTGATATCCACGAATGGAATAGCTTTCGGCCAATTTAACAAAATTCGGTTGAGAGTGAAGAATCGATTCAGATATGCGGTTACCATGTAATAGCTCTTGCCATTGGCGAACCATTCCAAGTGCACCATTGTTGACGATGATGATTTTAACTGGAAGGTTTCTTTCATAAACAATCGATAATTCTTGTAGTGTCATTTGGAAACCACCATCCCCAACAATCGCAACGACCGTGCTGTCCGGTTCAGCGATTTGTGCCCCAATCGCAGCAGGGAAGCCAAAGCCCATTGTTCCAAGTCCGCCGGAAGTAATCCAACGGTGCGGCTCTTTAAAGGTGTAGTACTGTGCTGCCCACATTTGGTGCTGGCCAACATCGGTTGCAACAATGGCGTCACCGTTTGTAACTTTATGGACTGCTTCAATGACCCATTGCGGACACATTCCGTTTGGATCATGTTTATACCAAAGCGGATACTCCTGCTTGTTTTGGCCCAGTTTTTCCAGCCATTGAGCAGAATTTGGTGATTCAATATCCTGCCCAAGCAGTTCAGTAAGTGCCTCTTTCGTATCAGAAACGATTGGGAGACTTGTTGGAACATTTTTACCAATTTCAGCTGGATCGATGTCAATATGGGCAACCTTCGCAAAAGGTGCAAAGTGTTTAAGGTTACCTGTTAGTCTGTCATCGAAGCGGGCTCCAAAGTTGATTAGGAGGTCACATTCATAAATGGCCATGTTCGCTGCATAGGTTCCGTGCATTCCACCCATTCCTAAAGAAAGGGGATGATCTGCCGGAAAAGTACCTAGTCCAAGTAATGTGGTGACTACTGGGATTTGGTGTTTTTCTGCCAAAGCGGTTAGTTCAGCCGATGCTTTCCCATGGAGAACACCAGCGCCTGATAGAATGACAGGCTTGATCGCCTTTGAAATCGAATCGGCAAGCTTTTTAATTTGTAATGGATTTGGCTTTGTTGTTGGCTGATATCCAGGTAAATCAATGCTCGCTTCTTCAGGTTCTGCAGTTAAAAAGCCTGCGGAAATATCTTTTGGCACATCGACCAAAACGGGCCCCGGTCGTCCAGTAGAAGCGATATGAAAGGCTTCCTTGACGATGCGTGGTAAGTCCTCGATCGATTGTACCTGATAATTATGCTTGGTGATTGGTGTGGTAATCGCCATTACATCCGCTTCTTGGAAGGCATCTGTTCCAATCACGCTACGTGCAACCTGCCCGGTAAAAATAACGAGAGGCAGGGAATCCATCATCGCATCGGTGATCCCGGTTACAAGGTTGGTTGCCCCAGGTCCTGAGGTAGCAATGACAACACCAGGTTTTCCGGTAACTCGGGCATACCCTTCAGCAGCATGGATCATTCCTTGTTCATGTCGGAAGAGAATATGCTCGATTGTACCCTGGGCGCGATAAATGGCATCGTATATTGGAAGTACGGCACCACCGGGATATCCAAACAGTGTTTCCACACCTTCTTTTTTCAGTAAGTCGATGAGAAGGTCTGCACCGGTCTTTGGCTCGGTACTAGTTTGGACCTCAAGCTTTTTTGCTTCTACTTTCACGTCGTAATCCCTCCTTAGGGTTTTGAATATATTAAAGATTCAGCTAATACATAGTAAAAAGGCCCAATCTCCCTAATAAACTGCAGTCAAGAACCTCAATAGCAGAATAATCGGGGAGAAAAGGCCTTCCTTTTTCTCGGTACCACCCGGTTTTACAGTATCCTTACGAATACTGCCTTATGAAGCGATCTACTAAAGGAAAGAACGCTTCTTTTTGTAACAGGTGCTCAAAAGTATTTGGACACCCGGTTGAGCCTACTAAAGTCAGGACCGTTCGGCTCAACACTCAGGGATGATGTCGGAATAAGTTGTATTACTGGGCTTCCAGCAACCCCAGCTCTCTGAAAATACTAAATCTTATTCCTTTATTCCCGTCATCGATTTATTAATATTTTTTTGTCAAATGAATATCATTTAACGCTAGTACCTTAGCTTCCTTGGGAAGGGGAGGGGTACTACGAGTTCCCATTGGTTTAAGTAGTTTAAAATTTCATGATCCCGCCGGTATTAGCAGATGTAACAAGTTTTGCATATTTTGCAAGATAACCAGTTTTGATTTTAGGCTCTGGTTTTACCCATTCCTTACGTCTTTCTTCCAAAACTTCGTCATCTACAAGAAGTTCAATTGATCGTGCTTCCAGATCTATTAAGATTTTATCACCATTTTCAACAAGGGCGATTGGACCGCCTTCGGCTGCTTCCGGTGAAATATGACCGATGGAAATCCCGCGACTTGCTCCTGAGAAGCGTCCATCTGTTATCAGGGCAACTTCTTTCCCTAATCCACGCCCCATAATGGCGGAAGTAGGAGCGAGCATCTCAGGCATTCCTGGTCCGCCTTTTGGACCTTCATAGCGGATAACCACCACGTGGCCTGCTTGAACGGTACCGTTATTGATGTTTTCTTGTGCGTCATCCTGGGTTTCAAAAACGATAGCCTCACCCAAGAAGGTTTTGATTGAAGGGTCAACGGCACCAACCTTGATTACACCGCCATCTGGAGCAATGTTTCCATATAGGATGGATAGTCCACCAACTGGGCTATATGGATTGTCTTTTGTCCGGATGACATTTTCATTCGTAATTGTTGCTTCCTTCACATTTTCTGAAAGAGTTTTCCCGGTAATGGTTAAGCAATTATCATGTAAGGCGCCTTTTACTTTATAAAGTTCATTAATAATGGCACTAACTCCGCCTGCATGATGAATGTCTTCCATTGAATAATCGGATGCTGGCATAATTTTTGCCAGATAAGGAACTCTTTCGGCAATTTTATTTATCTCGCGTAAATCGTAGTCAATTCCAGCTTCATGGGCAATTGCCAATGTATGAAGTACGGTATTCGTTGAACCACCCATCGCCATATCGAGGGCAAAAGCATTATCGATAGCTTCTCTCGTAATAATGTCACGTGGGCGAATATCTTTTTTCACTAGTTCGATTAAATGTCTTGCCGCTTGCCGAATTAATTCATGTCTTTCATCTGATGTTGCAATAATTGTTCCGTTTCCAGGAACAGTCATCCCTAATACTTCCATTAGACAGTTCATGGAGTTTGCTGTAAACATCCCTGAACAAGATCCGCAAGTAGGGCAGGCATTGTTTTCTATTTCTAGCAGCTCTTGTTGGCTGATAGTTCCGTTATGGTAAGCACCAACCCCTTCAAATACAGAAGTAAGAGAAAGGTTCTTTCCAGTTGAAGGTGAGACGCCGGCTTCCATCGGTCCGCCTGATACAAATACAGAAGGAACGTTGGTTCTTGCCGCTGCCATTAACATTCCCGGTGTAATCTTGTCACAGTTTGGAATGTAAAACACGCCATCGAACCAATGAGCATTAATTACAGTTTCAGCACTGTCGGCAATCAATTCACGGCTTGGAAGGGAATAGCGCATCCCAATATGCCCCATCGCTATGCCGTCATCGACCCCAATCGTATTAAACTCGAATGGAATTCCGCCAGCTTCACGGATGGCTTCTTTTACAATCTCACCGAAATGATTAAGATGTTTGTGTCCTGGGATAATTTCAATGAACGAGTTACAGACACCGATAAACGGCTTTTCAAGGTCACTCGTTTTTACCCCTGTTGCATATAAAAGGCTGCGGTGGGGTGCCCGATCAATTCCCTTTTTAATCATATCGCTACGCATTTATCTAGCTCCTAACTGACGATTGCATGGTTAGTACCTGTTGGGTAACAAGCCACACCGTCTGTTGTTACAATTTTTCTAAATTCTTCTAATAAATCTTTCGTAACCACGCCTGGTTTTCCATCCTTAATTTTACGACCATCTACATCAATTACAGCAATTACCTCAACGGCTGTTCCTGTTAAGAACACCTCATCAGCCACATACACATCATGTCTTGTGAAC
The DNA here is from genome assembly GCF_001591445.1 of Neobacillus drentensis NBRC 102427. Taxonomy (GTDB): domain Bacteria; phylum Bacillota; class Bacilli; order Bacillales; family Cytobacillaceae; genus Neobacillus; species Neobacillus drentensis. Next base: position 35,757 of record NZ_BCUX01000024.1, read on the forward strand.
GGTGATTCTCTTACGTCATAGCCCTTGGCTCTTGCGACATCAAGGATGGCGTTCCGGGTAATTCCCTCTAACGCTCCTAAATAAACAGGAGGGGTATAGATGACACCATTTTTTACAATAAAGATATTGTCAGCGGAGCCTTCAGTAACATAACCTTGATCATTCAGCATTAATGCTTCCTCAACCCCAGCTTGATTAGCCTCTAATTTAACAAGAATATTATTTAAGTAGTTTAACGATTTAATCTGTGGGCTTAGCACATCTGGGCGATTCCTACGACTCGGAACAGATGCAATTTTAATTCCACGATCGTAATACTCTTTAGGATACATACTCAATTCTTCAGCAATAATGATGACACTTGGCTTCGCGCAGGATGAAGGGTCTAAGCCGAGATTCCCTTTTCCACGAGAAACAACGACACGAATATAGGCGCTATCCAGCTGATTTTTTCTGATTGTATCGACGATTAACTGTGTCATTTCCTCCTGAGTGTATGGAATATTCAGCATAATGGATTGTGCTGATTCAAATAGTCTTTTCAGGTGAGCATCGAGCCTGAAGACGTTTCCGCTATAAACGCGTATGCCTTCAAATACACCATCACCATATAAAAAACCATGATCAAAAACTGAGACTACAGCATCTTCTTTCTTGACGAATTCGCCGCCAAGGAAAATCCATTGACTCCCCAACCTAACCACTCCTCTTTTGTGATAGAACGCTTTAAGTGTCTAAACTAAATTTTTAAAATATATTGCTATACCCAACCCCAATGGTGAGGTGCCATAGCAGTGAATGAATAGATGATTATTTTCGATAATCATACAACCAATCGAAAACATGGTCAACATAAAAATCTGACAATTCAAACAAATTAAAAAGGTTGATAGCGTTTACATCATTGTTGTGATAAGGAAAACAGCAAAAAAAATTTTTTTGAAATTTTTTTATTTTAAGGTTATTTTGTCTTTTTGAAGAATTAAAACAGGGAGAATATTCAGATATAAGTAAGATGGAGGTGTTGGAAACTCTTTGGACTTTCAAGGGTGAAATGGGCATTCACTTACGAGAAAAAACTAGTTTAAGATAGTTTTTTGAGGCTCAAAGCTTTGCAAGATGTTCATACACTTCTCGTAAATTACTATATCCGCTTTTTTGAGCTATGTTTAAATAGCTTGCCCAAATTTGCGCTGTCATGATCGCATCGCCAAGTGCATGGTGGCGGTCTTTAATGGCAATCCCACAGTTATTGCAAACTTCCTCAAGTGATAATGATTTCATGGTGGGGTCTGATATGCGAATTAAGAAGGACGTATCAATGATACGATGTTCAAAGCGAGTCTTTAACAGATCCCATGTCATTTTTTGCATAAAGGACTTTTCGTGTTTTGAGTGGTGTGCAACAAGAATATGGCTTTCTGCATAGTTAAAAAATTGAATTAAAACATCTTTGGCTTCCGGAGCCTCTCTTAAATGACTCTCATGAATATTGGTTAAATTTATGATTTCTTCGGATAGGGGGAGGTCTGATTTGACGAGAGAATAAAAAGAATCATTCTCTTCAATATGCTGACCAATCATTTTAACCGCTCCAATTGAGAGCACTCGATCTCCTTTTTCTGGGTAGAAACCGGTCGTTTCTAAATCAAATACGACGACTTCTAATTCGTTAAGCGGGGTATCTAAGTTGTTTTTTTCATTCAATTCTTTCTGAAGCTGGCGGATGAATGAGCGTTGTTGTAGATTTCCTTGCCCTTGAATCCCAGCATATATACTAGAACTAACCTTGCCGGAAATTTGTCTAAAATACTGTGCCAGATCATTCATTCTCATGTTATCCCTCCTTTTCGATTAATTTTCTTACGAGTTGATGAAAAGTAATCCCATGTTTTATGATGTCTTTTAATTCATTTTTTTGCTCTTTTGCTAGGATGTCTATCTGTAGATAGTGACCGGAATCATAGTCTGTTTGGCTGGCATAGAGAAGACGATAGTTTAATAGTTTTAAAAACATCGCTTTATATAAGTCCCTGTTATCTATTTGCAGTTTGTCGAGTCTTGATAGAGTAGAGGTCAGCTGTAGATTTGCCTTCACCGCCAATAAACGAGCCCCATTCACATATGGAAAGAGGGCAGTCTCCTTTATATTGAGGGATCCGGTATGTACCCCGTGTGTTTCCACTAATAGCTGACCTAATACGCCAATTCCTTTTTTGATATGAAGCGTATTGGTTGTCAGTCTTGGTAAAAGTTGTTCTTTTTGGACTGTTTGATAAACCAAGCTCTTTAGTTGTTCCAAAAGCTGATGCTGCCCATATATTGAACGTCCATCAATAAAAATAAGTAGATAGCGTAACGATTCCCAGGACGCGTCTAGTGCCCAGCTGTTAACTTGTTTTTGCCATTCGGTATTTGATTTACACCAGAACGGATTTCCTGCCATGACACCCCCGTCGCAATAAGGATAACCAACCTGATAGAGGCCTTTTGAAATTTCCTTGCCTAATGATAAAAAATAAGTCTTTGCTTCCGTAGTTGAATCGAGATAAATGATGCCGTGGTCCTGGTCGCTCCAAATTGATTGTTCGAAACGTCCTGCACTCCCCATTACAAAAAAGGAAAAAGCTGCCGGCGGGGGACCATATCTGGCGATTACTTCTTTTAGGGAAATATCCAAAACTTGTTTTATTAAACTGTCATGGAGTTTGTTTAGTTTAAAATGATCCCGGGCAGCATCCTTCATCTGGTTTTTTCTATAATCAGTAATTCCTGAGTACGTCATAATCTTCACCTCCGCCTAAAAAGTCTAGAAAGTGTGCAAGACTTAAATGGGTCTTGCACACTTATTAAAGTATTTAAAGAGCTTTTGTATGTTCTGCTTTGAGTAACTCTGGGTAACCATAGCTTCCATGTTCGCTCATATCTAAGCCGATAATCTCTTCTTCCTCTGTGACACGCAAGCCATTCATTGCTTTTTTAATAATGGCGAGTAGGATAAAGGATGCAATAAGGGCGAAGGCACCAGAGGCGATAACGCCCAGTGCTTGAACTCCCAACTGGTGGAAGCCGCCGCCATAAAATAATCCAGGTTTTCCGACAGTGGCTAATTCCTTTGTTGCAAAGAAACCAGTGGATAATGTTCCCCAGACACCAGCAGTACCATGGACAGAGAGGGCCGCAATCGGATCATCAATTCCTCTGTTCTCAAAGAAGCGAATGCTATAAAATACTAGAATTCCAGAGATAAAACCAATCAGCACAGCGGCCCAGGTATCAACAAATGCACAAGATGCAGTAATCGCTACAAGACCTGCTAATGCCCCGTTTAACATCATTGGAACATCTGCCTTACCCAATACGATCCAAGAGATAATCATGGCTGCAACAGTACCGGCTGCAGCACTAAGGTTTGTGTTTAATGCGACGAAACCGAAGAAGCCTTTGTCAACAGATAAAGTACTGCCTGCGTTAAACCCAAACCAACCAACCCATAAAAGTAAAACACTTAATGCCGTAAATACTTGGTTATGACCCGCTAAATTATTGGCGGAACCATCTTTATTAAATTTTCCAATCCGTGGTTTTAATAAAATCGTCGCTGCCAAGGCCGCCATGGCACCAGTTAAGTGAACAACGGTTGAACCAGCGAAATCTTGTTGACCAATCTCCGCTAACCAGCCGCCGCCCCAGATCCAGTGAGCAATTGGTGGATAAACTATAACAGAAAATAATACCGCGAATACTAGATATACTGCTAATTTTGCTCGTTCAGCAAAACCGCCAAAGGCAATTGTTAAGGAAATCCCTGCAAAAGCTAATTGGAATAAAAAGAAAACGGAGCCAGAGAGTGATAAACTATCGATATCATAGCCAGAATATAAGAAATCTGAAAATCCGATGAGAGCATTTCCTTTACCGAAGATTAATCCGAATCCAACTGCCCAAAATACAATCGAGCCAATACTAAATGTGAGAATAGTTTTACCAGCAATATGTCCTGCGTTTTTCATGCGGGTGGAACCTGTTTCTAATAGGATGAACCCGCCGATCATTAAAATGACAAGTATTGCACCTAGCATTACCCAAAGACTGTTCATTAAGAATAAAGTATCCATTTATTCTCCCCCTTTTTTAAATGGTGTTAATTTTCTTAACATTTGGTATGTAAGTATTCTTACATGATTCTGAATTGGTTTCTATAAGTTTGGAAGGAAATCTAACATGCTTTTTAAAAGTGGGGGATAATCCCTGCTGTTTACTAATTGGAGAGGAAGGAATGAAAAAGCCCATCCCTTTTTTTAAAAGGAATGGGGAGGAAGATAAGCTTCTCACTTTTTCCGTAAACCAAATTGGGCGTTTAGCTGCCCCTGGATCATTTTTCTGCGGACATCTTCTTGGTTGTGTTTCTTTTGCTCACGCAGCATCTCTTTCCTAATATCATGTGTTTGAATGCCGTCTTCAATCTTATTGGCGATTTCCATCAGTAATTCCACATCTGAAAAGGAAAATTTGCGGCTTCCTCCAGCAGACCTTTCAGGAAAAATAAGCTTCCGTTCTTCGTAATAGCGTATTTGTCGTTCCGAGAGACCGGTGAGGTCCCTGACGATTCCAATGGTAATAACCTTTTTATCTTTATAAGACATGTCTTTTCCCATTTTATTCGCTCACCACACCCTAATTTTCACATGTTTTTCTCTTTATTATATTATATGTTAGATTTTCTTACATGGGACTAGACTTTTAAACTAAAATTAATAATTTTGCAATCTCCTTAAAAGTTCGTTCGCTTGGGAGCCCATTGTTTTCATAAGTTCTTCATACAACTCATCTCTTAATTTATCTAATTGAAGGATTCTTTCAGCGAGTTTTATATCGTTTCTTCGATACATTTGAAATCTTCCTTTCATTCATTGTTTATAATGAAAAGTTAACTGAATTTTCACATCCTGTCAGTGGTTTTGTTAGATAAACTGACAGGATTTTTAATTCGTAACCTTAGGGTTGGGAAAAGAATCTGACGATGAGATTGTGAATGCAAAAAGAACCGGGCAAGTGTCCGGTTCTTCAAGTTATTCTTAGTATTCTCCGTCAAATGGTGTGAATGGGATGTTAAATCTTCTTTCAACGGCACGCAGGCGTTGATTTACTCGTTGGAGTCGGCGGTCAAGTTGAGCTACTTGGCGTTGTAGTTGATCGATCTCCCGTTCTTGGCGTTCATTAGCCCTCTCCAATTGAGTAAGTCTGCGTTCAACCTGCTGTGGCTGTCTTGCAGGGTCATATTGTTCCGGTAAATAGGGATTAAATTGCTCAGGCTGTACAATGTTATTAAATGATTCTGGTTGCTCGTAGTAATTTACATGTTCAGGTTGACCATAGTAATTCATTTGTTCAGGTTGGACATAGACATTTTGATCAATCGGCATTTGGGACATTTGAGGCATTTGATAATAACCATACGGATTCATTTAGGCATCTCTCCTTATGTGGTAAATACCTTATAGATTATGTAGGTGTATGGAGGGAGTAACGGCGAATGCCCATTGATAGCCTCTGGCTATATGGATATACATCTCTAGGAGCTTTACCATAAAATAAAAAATGAGATGACTAAAGTCATCTCAGAATTGAAATTTTTATAGCTTTACGATGGTTCTTCCTCGTGCTTCACCTTTAAGAATTGAGGATAAATAATTGGGTAATTCTTCAAGAGTTACTTCCTTTGTCATTACTTTTAATAAATGATCTGGTTTAAAGTCAGTGGCCATCCGCTTCCACAAGGCCAGTCTAGTTTCCATTGGGCAATATACGGAATCAATACCGAGCAAATTTATGCCCCTTAGAATGAAAGGGAATACGGTTGTAGGGACATCGCCGCCACCAGTAAGACCGCTAACTGCCACAGAGCCGTTGTACGTTATTTTGCTAAGAATAGAGGCAAGTGTTTTGCCGCCAACTGGATCGACTGCAGCCGCCCAAAGCTGCTTATCTAACGCTCTGGTTTTTTCTCCTGTAACATCCTCACGGGAAAGAATCTCGCTCGCTCCTAAGTCAATGAGGAAATCATGTTCTGATTGTTTACCAGTACTTGCAACTACATGATAGCCACGTTTTGCAAGTATGGCTACAGCGATACTGCCAACCCCGCCTGTAGCACCAGTAACAAGAACACTTCCTTTATCAGGTGTTACTCCATTTTCCTCTAAGCGTTGAACGGATAATGCTGCGGTGAAACCAGCGGTACCGTAAACCATTGCTTCTATTAATGATAAACCCTCAGGCAATGGAACAACCCATTCAGCGGGAAGCTGGGCATATTCACTAAAGCCGCCATAATGAGAGACACCAATCTCATAACTAGTAGCAATCACTTCATCGCCTGCTTTAAAACGGGCATCATTCGAACGGATCACGACACCCGCTAAGTCGATTCCTGGAATGAAAGGGTAGGATCTGACAATTTTCCCATCAGGGGTACTCGCCAATTCATCCTTGTAGTTGATACTTGAATAGCCGACCTTGATTAGAACGTCACCCGCTGGAAGGTCTGGAATGGTTAATTCTTTTATGTTTACAGTAAAGTCACTTTCTGTTTTGTTAACGACTAATGCCTTAAATGGTTCGTTCATTTTTTAACCCCCTCTGAAATCTCGATTTGTTAAATATATCTAAACACCTGCAACTAATCAATGACAGGGAGGTGACAGGTATAAGGTTGACGTAGACCCAAAAGCCGCCTTCAGAGTTGAATGACTGAAGGCGGGCTGCCTCGTTTACTAAGCTAATCCACAATCTTGTATAACGCATGCATTCACATCCGTATAATTCTCGTCTGGTTAATTTTACTTATTTAGGATTTCCTTCATAGGAAATCCTGAATAAGTAATTCCACGAACAAAGAATAAATTGGTGATTTTCACAATATTGGAATTCGACAAAAGATATTATTGTGCGATTTTTAACACTTCAGTTTATTACAGTATTAATATAGTAAAATATTTAAAATATTGAATATAAACTCAAAACAGGTTATAATCATGTATATTCAAAATATTATTAATCTTTTTAAAAAATACTTTTTAGAAAAAATATTGGAGGTAGAAAAATGAAGCAATTAAAATTAGTTTCGACTGTATTAATGGTGGCACTTCTCTTAGTTCTTTCCGCCTGTGGAACGAGTAAAAGTACAAGTGGTACAAAAACAACGGGTGGGGATGCAGAAAAGAAAACATTACGTGTCGTTACAGATGCTGCCTATGCACCGTTTGAATACCAGGATAAAGGGGAAGTTGTCGGGTTTGATATCGACTTTATTAATGCAGTAGCAAAGGAAGCCGGCTATAAAATCAATGTGGAGCATGTTGGCTGGGATCCAATCTTCGTTGAATTAGATAAGAAAATCGCCGACATTGGAATTTCCTCTATCACGATTAACGATGAAAGAAAACAAAGCTATGATTTTTCAGTACCATACTTTTTATCAACTAACAAGATCCTCGTTCCAAAAGATAGCGACATTAAGAGTGCAGCCGATTTAAAAAATAATAAAACGATAGCTGTTCAAAATGCGACAACTGGACAAGAAGCGGTTGAAGGTCTTTTAGGCAAAAATAGTGATAAAATTAAAAAGTTTGAAAATAATAATCTAGCAATCTTAGAACTTAAAGGCGGCGGAGCAGATGCGGTCGTTGCTGATAACACGGTTATTGAGGAATATGTAAAAAACAACCCGAAAGATAATTTCGTGGTAATTGAGGATTCAGCTGCTTTTGCTAAGGAGTTTTACGGACTCATGTTTCCAAAAGACAGCAAGATTAAAGCAGACTTTGATAAGGCTGTGAAAGCAGTTATTGATAACGGAACCTATGCAGAAGTTTACAAGAAGTGGTTTAAAGTAGAACCGGATACACAGATCCTAAAGGATCAGCAGTAATATTGCTTAAGAAATTGCGTAACTCCTATTATAGCAGTTACGCAATTTTTGCTAGTTAGATTCATATAATTAGCTTGTTGTTAATAGGGGGATTTACGTATGGATTTTCGTTGGGATATTTTAGTCGAATATGCTCCTTTTTTTCTTAAGGGAACGATACTAACCATTGGGCTTTCAATCGCCAGTATTTTGATTGGTACCATTCTTGGCTTATTAGTTGGATTAGGGAAAATTATGAAAAATAAGCTCCTCGCTTGGCCTTTTACCATTTACATTACCTTTTTTCGAGGCACACCATTACTTGTTCAAATATTATTAATCCATTTTGCCGTTGTACCTCTTTTTCTAGATAAAACAAATCCCATTTTAGCTGCTATACTTACTTTATCTTTAAATGCTGCGGCATATATTGCTGAAATCTTCCGCGCAGGAATTCAATCGATTGATCGGGGGCAGATGGAGGCCGCTCGTTCTTTAGGGTTGAATCATGTACAAGCTATGCGGTTTATTATCCTTCCGCAAGCTTTTAAACGGATGATTCCACCACTTGGAAATGAATTTATTGTCTTAATCAAAGAGTCATCGCTGGCAGCTTTAATTGCAGCTCCTGAACTTATGTATTGGGGACGAGCGATGCAAGGACAATATTTCCGTGTCTGGGAACCGTATATTGCGGCAGCAGTAATTTATCTAGTGTTAACACTTTCCTTAAGCTTCCTGTTAAATCTTCTTGAAAGGAGGTTGGCAACCGAATGATTCAGGTGAAGAATTTAAAAAAATCCTTTGGCAAAAACGAGGTCCTCAAGGACATCAATGTGACGGTCAAGAATCAAGAGGTAGTCGTAGTAATCGGACCATCCGGTTCCGGAAAGTCGACTTTCCTTCGCTGCATAAATATGCTGGAAACGATTACGGGTGGTCATGTCTTAATTGAAGGCATCGATTTGACTGATAAAAATACAGACATCAATAAAGTAAGAACAGAAGTGGGCATGGTGTTTCAGCAATTCAATCTTTTTCCGCATAAAAAAGTCATTGATAATATTATGCTCGCACCCATGAAAGTAAGAAATATTCCCAAAGAAAAAGCAAGGGCTAAGGGTTTGGAGCTTTTACGTAAAGTCGGCTTAGAGGAAAAAGCAGATGCCTTTCCCGACTCTTTATCTGGAGGGCAAAAGCAGCGTGTTGCGATTGCAAGGGCACTAGCCATGGAACCGAAAATTATGCTTTTTGATGAACCAACTTCAGCGCTGGACCCAGAAATGGTCGGCGAGGTATTGGAGGTTATGAAGGACCTGGCTAAAGAAGGCATGACAATGGTGGTCGTCACACATGAAATGGGCTTTGCCAAAGAAGTGGGCGATCGGGTGATTTTTATGGATGGCGGTTTGATTGTCGAAGAAAATGTTCCAGTTGAATTATTTGATCACCCGAAGGAAGAACGAACGAAGGCGTTTTTAAGTAAAGTACTATAACCAAAAGGGAGGCGGAAAGGCCTCCCTTTTCCTATGCTAGTTTTCCTTGATTCCACTTACACTTCATTCATTATTCCACATCAAACACTTCTACGATTCGGTCTGCTTTTATCCTGTTTTGACAGAGTCTAAATAATTGTCCCAAAAATACTTCGACTTCAAATGGTGTAGCAGGCAGTTTGATTTGAACGGTTGTTGAACCGAACATTTGCTTAAAATAGGCTTTTCTTTGGTTATTTTTTCCGTCTCGTTTTAATGGTATGTATGACCAAACAATATATGAATCTCCGTTAATCTCTTGAATCTTTCTGATTTCAGCACAGGTAGTGGACCGGTCATGTGCATAAATGACTAAATAATAGTTGTCATTTCGATGCCAATCAATGAATACAAAATAATAGCCCGTATCGTTTTCTGGCCGGGTTACCTCATAGGCAGCTAATGTGGGTTTCCCGTTTGTCCATTGATGGAACTTCGGCAAGCTGCCACAGGTAATTTCTAGTTTTTTAATCCCATAGGACGATGGGTTAGAGGTCTCGATACAGTTTGCTAAAAAAATAGCTTGTTCTTTTTCCAACGAAGATTTCCCCTTTATGCATTTGAACCAATTATACGTTGAAAGTAGATTAAAAGGAAAGGATGTCCAAAATCAGCCTAAACTTATTTTTTACTGCAATGGAAAATGATATACTTTATTTATTGATTATTCTGAAAAATAGGAGGTTTCCCAATTTGAATTTTTATAAAGACGATGTACATTTTCAAGAATTGGTTAAAGAGTTACTCGATCCAGCCTTTTTCGAATTTGCAGACAAGGAACTGACAGTCTTTGGTGAGAAATGTGCTACTGATATTGATGCCCGGGCCAGGTTTACGGACCGGGAAGGACAGCCGCGCTTAAACAAATACGATGCGTACGGTGAAGATATTTCTGAAGTTTGGGTGAACGAAGGCTACAGGAGAACCGTTGAGGAAACTTACAATACCGGAATTGTCGGATATGTCCATAAAGAAATTCCAGCCCTCGGGGAAAAGGGAAATTACATTTACTCTTATGCACAAGGGTATCTGCTCTCACAAACAGAACCGGGATTCTATTGTCCCGTCACCTTGTCGATGGCCACTGCTTATTTACTTACCCAATATGCTTCTGACGAAATGAAGGAGCGGTTTTTGCCGCATGTTCTTTCAACAGGTGAGGTCCCACTCTATGAGGGAGCGACATTTTTAACAGAGCGCCAGGGCGGCTCTGATGTTGGCGCAAATGAAACAAAGGCTATTGAAGACGGTGACCACTTCAAACTTTATGGAGAAAAATACTTTGCCTCCAATGCTGGTATGTGCGGGGTGGCCATGGTTTTAGCACGGAAAGAAGAGGCGCCGTCCGGGACAAAGGGGCTGACTTTGTTTGCTGTTCCCTGGCATAAACCGGATGGCTCACTTAATGGAATTCGGATACGACGCTTAAAGGATAAGCTAGGCGTCAGGGCCGTCCCTTCTGCGGAGGTAGAATTTGAAGGCGCCGACGCTTTTGTGGTTGGCGATCCGGCGAAAGGCTTTTACTATATGATGGAAGCTCTTAATCTCTCAAGAGTCTGCAATGCTGTTGCCTCTTTAGGAATTATGAGAAGGGCCTATCATGAAGCAAAAGAGTATGCCTATAGAAGGGATGCGTTTGGAAGTAAACTCGTTGACTATCCAATGATCAAGGACACGCTGACACGTCTGGCTGTAAAGCTGGAAATTGAAACCCGGACCGTTTTCACCTATCTTCCATTGTTTGAGCGGGTCATGAATAATCAAGCAAGTCAGAAAGAAACTATTCTCAATCGACTCTATATCGCCCTTTTGAAAAAAGAAACAGCAGAACAAGCAATTCATTTTTCACACGAAGTGATTGAGATACACGGTGGGAATGGATATATCGAAGACTTCGTTACTCCGAGACTATTACGGGATGCCCAGGTCCTGACTGTCTGGGAAGGAACTGCCAATATTCTTGGGTTGGAGGTTCTAAGGTTAATCGAGAAGTATAAAGCAGAGGAACTGTTTTTAGAAGAGATGACTCAACGCTTACGGGGGGTTGCTCATTTGCCTTCTGAGTGGACTTATTTGATAGAAAATAAATTAATTCAATTACAAAACTTATCGAAATCATTACGTACGGCATCTACCGACCATAAAACCTTTCACTCGAAAAAGGCAGCCGAACTTATGGTGAAAATTTTTGAGAGTATTGTCGCACTGGAACAGGCAGCAAGTGGTGACCGTCGTGCGATCAAGGTAATGGAGGTATTTTTAGAGGAAACCTGGAAGTCTGCTTACTTATTTAATGAAGAAATGAGAACAGTCAATTATTTTGATGAAATTGTGTTGAATATAAAGAGTGAGAAACCGGTGACGGCAAGATAAATGATCACTAGTTAGGCTTGCCATTAAGGTGGCAGGCTTATTTTCCGCTTATAAATGATGGGGTTTCCAATTAATATCCAGTAAATGTCGTAAGTTTTGGAAAATATGTAATAAGCCACTGAAAATATGTAATAAGTTCCGAAAAAGATGTAATAAGAGTCCGAGAATATGTAATAAGTTCCGAAAAAGATGTAATAAGAGTCCGAGAATATGTAATAAGTCCCGAAACATATGTAATATGTCTCCAAAATGAAATACTATTGTCATCTTTTTTAAAAATTGCTCTGTTAGAATCGTATAATTGGGACTTATAATCAGATAATTGGTCGAATAGTATATAGAATAATTAGGCCTCTTTTCCATAAGAATGACAGAGAGTGGTTGTAATTGGAGGGAAAGATATGACGTTAGAGACACAATTAAAACAGAAAACGTATTATGAAATGTTCATTAATGAACATGAAAATATTCATCCGATTCAGGTGCTTGGTGAATTGTTTCAGGAAGAAGCGGTAAAGGACCTACCTGATTTATCCACGATTCGTTACGCGCAGGGTGAAGTATATTTCCATCATAAAGATTATGAGGCTGCCATTTTTAAGTGGGAGAATATTATCAATGAACTGGAACCGTGGGCGAAGAAAAATACAGCCGATGCTTATTATGAGTTAGGTCTATTATCAACGGCCGAAGATCTCTATTGTGCGATTGCGACTAATAATCTCACTTTAAATACAGAAGTAGCCTTACAATTATTTTCGTTGTATATCGAGCGTGGAAAGCTCGACTTAGCCTTAGCCGTGATTAAAAAAACAATCATCTCAAACCCGGATTATCCGAATGTAACAGAAATCGCGCGTAACTTTTTTGAGGAGCAGCAGGACTGGAATCATGCAGTTGAACTGGCAATAAACGAAGCAAAACGAACAGAATCATTAGAGTGGTATGAAATGCTTATTTCTTACGTGGAAAAGGGTGTGACAAGAAATCATGCGCCGAGTTATTTTTCCCAGGCATTATTTGAATTGTTCAGCCTGAATAAACCAATATTTGAAAGACTTGTTTCTACACTTTGGGACAGCTATAAGAATGATGAATCGTATTTTACCTGGATTAGAGAAATGAACCAACTGTTATTAAATCTGGATATCAACCAATCAGGAAACTTATCTGTTCTTTCGGGCCATCATAAGGAAGCATTTTTTAATTTAATTGATGGTAGGTATTTCATTAAAAGTCTGCAGGATTTTATTCCCGACTTCCTGACCAACTGGTTACGACTAGCGGATCGTAAAGATACCGTGCTTGCAGCCGCGGCTGTTCTCTCATGGAATGAGCTTTTTCCGGCTAGCATCAGTATGTCAATCGTAAGTGATGCTGAAAAATTAATTAGCATGACGGAATCTGATATGGACGAATTAGAAGAGTGCCTGACACTATTTCATGCGATAACGAATTGGGCACAATCGAGTGAGATGGGTGAGAATCATCGTGTAAAATGGATTGTCCAGAAGTTAGTCGATTTTGACACGCAGCATCTTCTTATTACCGGGTTAGGCGGAAGTGGGAAATCGACGTTTGTTAACTTAGTGCTTGGAGAAGATTTACAGGACAGTCCAACCTCTTCGTTGGTGATGTTTAAAGATTCAACGGAAGAAGAAATCACGGAAATTACAGACCGAGAGATTACAAGTTTATCCGGTTTTTCCGATTTTCAAGAACGGATGGACCGCCGCCGTAATGCCTTGGAATCGATGATTGAATTTAAGCGCCCAAATGCCTTTTTGCAGGAAAATAAGGTTGCGCTCATTGATACTCCCGGATTAAAAGGAAACTATAATGACTCCTATGAAGTATTGAAGAATCTGCAATTGGCCGATACCGTCTTGTTTGTACTCGATGCCAACGCACCGTTTACAGATAAGGAACGAACAGTCCTTGCGAAAATCCAAGAGTTAGCACCTGATATTCCTGTCCATTTTCTGCTCAGTAAGACGGATACGCTAGTCAATGAGCAAGAAGCGATAAGAGTTTTCGATGAAACCAGGACGAGAATTCAATCCTATTTACCTGATGCGGAAGTGTTCGCTTTTTCTTCGCAATATGAAAGCAGCCAACAGTTAAAGGACTTAAAAGAGTTTATCCAATCGATTAAAAATACAAGAAACATCGAAGACAAACGTCTGGCAAAGCTATTATTCTTTATCCGAACCACAATCGCCGGTCTCATGCAAAAACGGCTGGAAGTTGAAAATCAATTGGTAGAATCGGTCCGCTGGAACGAGGAAATGCTACAGAAGTTAACGGGTGCCGTTAATCAATTGAAGGATACGGAGACACAAAAAACAAAAGCCGTTGTACAGTCATACCGTGCCATCAAAGAGACAATCGAAAAGGATATTGCAGTGACCGTTCCAAAAATGCTTCAAGAGTGTTCTACTTCTATAAAAGAAGACAGCAATTTTAGCAAGATTCACTTAGAACTTAATGATGAGATGAATAAAAGACTAGAGGAGTACCTAGATCAGACAGTACTGCCTAAATATTACCGCTTGCTCCAAGAGTGGATTGAGGGCTGTAATGAGGAGTTCGTGCAGAGTCAGGAATTTTTGAATGAAATCGGTGAAAGTTTTAATCACATGTATGGGGAAGAACGCCTCGTCCTTGATTGTGATTTCAAGGTGCTTGATGATTGGCACCGCGATACTGATCGAATGACAAGTCGCTTCCAACTGGAAACGATCAATATTCTACTGCGCAGAACACCTTCGCAATTTTTACTAAAAAGCGCTGGGAAGTTGTTTGGTGCCCTGTCACAAAATAAGGCACTCCTCTTTAATAAATACAAAGCTTTTGTAGAAAATGAGGATTATATTGAGGCTATTTCAGCAGTCAATCAACAGTTTTTCCGGCAATTTGAGCTGTTTGAAAAATCATTGGAACGAGATGTTATCCTATTTTTCAAGAATCCATTGAATTTGTTAAATCGTTCAGCGGAAGAAGCTCGTTCAGGAATTCAGACGAACCAAGAAATGCTGACGAATATGAATACCAATCCTGAAATGTTCCGCGATCCTTTAACGCTGTTTGAAGTTAGGCTGCGTCAATTTGAATGGATGACCGTAGCAGGCAAAGGCATGCAAACCATATACTAACTGTCCAGAAGAAGGAGGATGTCCACATACATCCTCCTTCTCTTCATTTTAGAAAAAATTGTCGTTGAAATTCCTTTGCCCAAATTCCAATAAAATGGTAGCCTAGTAATAATCTGCTTTAAAGGAGGGAAAACGAGTGATTAAGGTAACGGGTACACAAACTGCAGCAAAAGTATTTTCCAACTACCCGCAGGAAACTGCTCTTGAGCAAATTCAAGAGTTGTGCAATCAAGCTTTTTTAAAGGACACAAAGATTAGTATTATGCCAGACTATCATGCTGGAAAAGGTTGTGTGATTGGAACGACCATCCAGCTTCAGGATAAGGTTGTGCCGAACCTTGTTGGTGTTGACGTAGGCTGCGGCGTGTTAACTGTTAAGCTGCAGGATAAAAAAGTTGATTTTAATAAGTTGGATCAAGTGATCCGTACGTTTGTCCCGAGTGGACAGGAGATTCATACCGATGAAACAGTCGGGTTTATAAATACGAATTTTCCCGCCATTCAAGAATTTAAGGCAGAGCATATATTGAGTGAGGATCGAAGCCGTTATAGTTTAGGGACGCTGGGCGGAGGTAACCATTTTATTGAAGTCTCAGTTGATTCCAATGGCTATCACTATTTAACCATACACACCGGAAGCCGCTATGTTGGGGCGAAGATCGCCACCTATTATCAAAAAGTAGCTATCTCAAACCTTCGTCAGCAGGATTTAACTGATGCCATTGACCAATTGAAGGCACAAGGACGTCAAAAGGAAATCCAAGCAATGATTCAAAGCTATAAAGAAAAGAATCCTGTCATTCCGAATGATCTCGCCTATTTAGAAGGAGAGGATTTTGATCACTATATACATGACATGAAGTTAGCCCAAGCCTTTGCAAAAGCAAACCGCGAAGAAATTGCCAGAGCGATTACGGAAAATATGGGATTTGAGGAGAATGACCGCTTTGATACGGTCCACAATTATATCGACACCGAGAACTTGATTTTACGAAAAGGGGCCGTTTCCGCGCAAAGAAGAGAACGACTTATTATTCCGATAAATATGAGAGACGGGTCGATTTTAGCCGTCGGTAAAGGGAATGAGGATTGGAATTATTCGGCACCGCATGGGGCAGGCCGCGTCTTGAGCAGGACGAAAGCGATGAAAACTCTCAACATGGACGACTTTCATCAAACAATGAAGGGTGTCTGGACAACATCTGTTTCAGAAGAAACCTTAGATGAGGCACCAATGGCCTATAAGTCCATGAATGAAATTTTGGAAAAGGTCGAAGAAACCGTTGAGATTGCTGAATTCATTAAACCGGTCTATAAAGCGAGTGAAAAGTTTACACTTGGTCGATTTAAAAAATGATAGAGCTAACAAAGGGGAACGGGTGGGGGAAAAGATGAAACATAAAATATTATTAGTTGAAGATGACGTGGCCATTAGTGAAATGGTTCAAGGTCAATTTGCCAAAGAAGGTTTTGAAGTGATACCGGCATTCGATGGGGAAGAGGCACTAGAGGTGTTTGCAGCAGATACGTTTGACTTGATTCTTCTTGACTTAATGCTGCCCAAACTTGATGGTATGGAATTTTTAAAGATCATTCGCGAGAAAAGTATGATTCCAGTTCTGATCATGTCAGCAAAGGATGGAGACTTGGATAAAGCATTAGGGTTAGGCTTTGGGGCGGATGATTATATTGCGAAGCCATTTTCGATGATTGAACTAACAGCAAGGGTAAAAGCAGCCATTAGAAGAGCGACCGACTATTCCCGTACAGAACAAAAGCAAGCGAAAAAAGTGCTGATTGTTGGAAATCTGAAGATAGACTTAGATAATTTTTCGGCACAGAAAAACGGAAAAGAAATAAAGTTAACAGCCAAAGAGTTTCATATTTTAAAGCTATTTATCTCTCATCCAAGCCGTGTCTATACAAAGGCACAAATTTATAGTTTAGTCTGGGAAGATGAGTATTATGGTGATGAAAATGTGATTAACGTCCATATGAGACGGCTGCGGGAAAAAATTGAAGATGACCCCTCCTCTCCCCAATATATCAAAACATTATGGGGAATTGGCTATAAGCTTGGAGAGTTTTAAATGATGGTCATTTTTTTACTCCTTATCATATTCATGTTAGCATTGCTTAACTTTTTGCAATATCGATGCAAAAGACATCGCCAAGAAAATTTAACCTATATCCACAAAAGGCTGAAACGGATGATCGATGCAAAAACGGATGAAAAACTCTTATTACATACGGATAATACGGATGTTAAACAGCTATTAATTGAAATCAATCGACTGTTAGAACATAACCAAAAAATGATGGCCAACTACAATAAAACGGAAATTTCAATGCGGAAGATGCTCTCGAATATCTCCCATGATTTAAAAACACCGCTGACAGTAGTCCTTGGTTATATCGAGATTATGTTGAATGATTCCAATAGAAGTAATCAAAAAGCCGAGGTACTTCTAGAGAAAATCCATGATAAAACAGGGGAAGTCTTGGATCTCATTAAGAAGTTTTTTGATTTAGCCAAACTTGAATCTGGCGATAAGGATATTCCTCTTACAAGGGTGAACATGAATGAACTGTGCCGAAAAAATATTTTAAATTTTTATGAGGTCCTAACCTTAAAAGGCTTTGATGTCGGAATCGAACTACCCGAAGAAAATCTTTATGCGCTAGCCAATGAGGAAGAACTTGACCGTGTGTTTCATAACTTAATTTCGAATGCCATCCAATACGGCGCGGCGGGAAAAGTACTTGGATTAATGCTTCGAAGTGATGAGCAATCTGTTTATGTGGACGTGTGGGATAAAGGAAAAGGCATTAGTGAACTCCATAAGGATTTGGTGTTTGAAAGAATGTACACACTTGAAGATTCAAGAAATAAATCCTTTCAAGGAAGCGGTCTAGGATTAACCATTACCAAAAGGCTAGTTGAAAAAATGGATGGTCAAATCCTCCTCACCAGCAAGCCATACGAAAAAACAACATTTACGGTAAAACTGAAACGAATTACATATTAAAACAACGAAGGGTGCCTCATTTAGAGACATCCTTTCTTTCTTAAGATTTTTGTAAGATTTGATTAATAAAAAAGAAAACTCTACTGACTAGAATAAAAGTAGTTAAAGATGAAGGGGAGCTGAAATCAATGAGTTTTGTAATAAAAACCAATCAACTGACTAAGTCCTATAAGGGTAAGGAAATTATTACCAAAGTTAATATGAAGGTAAAAAAAGGCGAAATCTATGGATTCCTTGGACCAAACGGTGCAGGTAAAACTACCATCATGAAGATGCTTACCAATTTAGTCAAACCTACAAGCGGTGAAATTGAAATTTTTGGTGAAAAATTGACCAACACCTCCTATGAAGTATTAAAGCGGATGGGCACGATTATCGAATACCCTGTATTCTATGACCGGCTGACTGCCAGGGAAAACCTGGAGTTGCACTGCGAATATATGGGCTATTATGACAAAAAGGCAATTGACTCAGCCTTGGATTTAGTTAAATTAACAAACATCGAAGATAAGTCGGTTAAGGAGTTTTCACTTGGGATGAAACAGCGGTTGGGAATCGCACGTGCAATCATCACCAAACCGGAATTATTGATTCTGGATGAACCAATTAACGGCCTTGATCCGGTAGGGATTAAAGAGCTTCGCGATCTTTTTCATATGCTTTGTCGTGAGTATGGAATGACGATGTTGATATCATCCCATATTCTCGGTGAAATTGAACAAATCGCCGATACTATTGGAGTCATTCGTGACGGAGAATTAATCAAAGAGGTTTCAATGGAAGAAATCCATCAACAAAATATGGATTATATTGAATTAACCGTGAATGATGTGAATAAAGCGGTTTATGTATTAGAGGAAGAACTCCGTTTAACGAATTTTAAAGTAGTCGATGGGTCAAGATTCAGAATCTATGATACGGGAAGTACTCAATCTGAAATATCGAAGACACTTATTCTAAATGGGGTCCTGATTGAGGAAATCAATAAAAAGAACCACTCACTCGAAGATTATTTCATCACATTAATTAATGGGGGCGGAATCAGTGCGTAAATTAATCAGTCTTGAAATAAAAAAGTTTAAACTATTGTCCTACTTAAAAAGTGTGTTAATTGCTGATATTGTGATCATGGGATTGCTTTGTTTGATTTATTTTGCCGATAAGAGCGAGGGAAGTGTCGCCTTTGCCAGCTATGAAATGGCGTTTGAAGCAATAGGAAGCATAATCAGTCCAACCTTTATTATCTTTGCTGCGGTACTGATCTCAAGAATCATCATTGATGAATATAAAAGTAATTCGATTATCTTGCTCTTCATGTATCCGATTAGCCGTAAAAAATTTATGGTTGCAAAGTTAATCATTGTTGCTTGCTTCACCTTCTTAACGATTTTTGTATCGAATCTCTTAATTGGAAGCTTGTTTTATTTAACTGATTCCTTTTTACACTTTGTACCTAAGGCACTAACCGTCGCGGTCTTAAAGGATGGATTGATAAGCATGACCCTTGGAGCAATTGCCGCTACTGGTTTGGCACTCATTCCATTGTATTTTGGAATGAGGAAAAAATCTGTTCCGGCTACAATTGTCTCAAGTATTGTTTTGGTTTCGCTTTCCAATTCCTCGGTCGATAACGTTAATCTTTTCTCGTTTTTCGTTGTATCGATCTTACTTGCTCTAGCAGGCTGTCTCATCGCTTATTTCTCGTTTAGGAATATTGAAAAAGTAGATATAAACTAGCTTAACAAAAATGGCCGCCCAGTCAATTGGGCAGCCATTTTTGTAATACTTTCAAAAGCAAATCCAGTCGAATAACACCTTTATTAATATCCTTTTGAAAAATTAACTAGATTTATCGGTGGAACCTCACCTGAAAGATAAGCTTTTAAGTTAGGTATCAAGATATTTTCAATCACTCGCTGATTATAGTGTTCGGTCGCTCCGGAGGTGTGAGGGGTGACAATCACATTTTCCATCTCCCAGAACGGGCTATCAGGACTTAACGGTTCGGTTTCAAATACATCGAGTCCTGCCCCGGCAATGGTTCCTTCCATTAATGCCTGGATCAGGTCCGCTTCCACGACAATTTCACCCCGACCAATATTAATAAAGAAGGCGGAACTCTTCATTAGTTTAAATTGACCCGCCCCAAACAATTGATAGGTTTCCTTCGTAAGCGGTAACGTAACTACCACATAATCACAGATTGGAAGCAGCTGATCTAATTGGTCTGGAGTAAACATTTCATCTACATAGTCAGCCGGCTTTCCGGAGTGCCTGACACCAAGCACGCGCATGCCGAATGCTTTAGCGATTTTCGCTGTTTCGTTTCCAATCGTCCCGACGCCGATAATTCCAATTGTTTTTTCATGCATTTCCAGTCCCATATGTGCATGATGCCACGTTTTCTGTTGTTGGTTTTTAACATAGGTATGAATTTTTCGCGTTAAGGCGAGCATCAAGCCAAAAATGGTCTCAGAAATTGGGTAGGCATGTACGCCATTGGCACTTGTTAGGAAGATGTTTCTAGCATTCAGTTCATCCAGTGGTAAGCTATTAACGCCAGCACTCCAAGTTTGAAGCCACTTTAGCTTTGATTCCGGGGTGAGACAATATTCTTCTAACCCGTTTTTCCAACCAGCGATGATTTCAGCATCCTTAACATGATCCTGCCAAATATGTTTATCTTTGCCGGCAAACAATTCCCATTCAGGAATAAGCGCCTGGATTTGTTCACGGTGATGTGGTTCGATATTGCGGGTGATAACCATTTTTTTCATAGGTAAGGATTCCTCCGTTTAAACAATATATACTTTAATTATGATAACTGAATCTTTAGGAAATGGTAAGATTTTTGTTTACTAGTATCAAAGACAAGGAGCAAGATCTTGTGAAAAAAACAGAACTACCAATAACAAGTTCATTAGATAAAAGTGTTCATTATTTGGTCACTTTCCAACATGCTCTGTCCAAACAACAAACAATTTAGTTTTAACTTAAATCGCAGCGTATAAATTTCAGCGGAACTCACATTTGGCATAATTCTTGCGAATAATTCAAATAAGATTTTTTAGGGGGGAAAATATATATGCAAATTAATACTTGCAAAGCAGTTGTTACAGGAGGTGCTTCAGGACTTGGGGAGGCAACGGTACGAAACATTGTTAGAAATGGCGGGAGGGCCGTTATTTTTGACCAATCTGAAGAAAATGGTGTAAGGCTCCAAAACGACTTGGAGGAAGCAGTTTTATTTATTAAAGCGAATGTGACAATAGAAGAAGACATCCAGGCCGCAGTCGAGCAAGCATCTGAGTTTATGGGTGGTGTGAATACAGTCGTGAACTGTGCAGGAATTGGCATAGGGGAGAAAGTACTCGGGAGAAATGGTTTGCATAATCTTTCTCTTTTTTCTAAAGTCATCAATGTGAATTTAATC
This sequence comes from Neobacillus drentensis NBRC 102427, assembly GCF_001591445.1. Taxonomy (GTDB): domain Bacteria; phylum Bacillota; class Bacilli; order Bacillales; family Cytobacillaceae; genus Neobacillus; species Neobacillus drentensis. Next base: position 57,194 of record NZ_BCUX01000024.1, read on the forward strand.
GGTACATTCAATGTGATTCGGATTGCTGCTGAGAAGATGACTCTAAATGAAGTGAATGAACAAGGTGAAAGGGGCGTAATTATTAATACTGCTTCAATTGCCGCTTTTGATGGGCAAATCGGCCAGGCTGCCTATAGTGCCTCTAAAGGCGGGATTGTCGGAATGACCCTGCCAATCGCAAGAGAATTAGCCCGCTACGGGATTCGCGTAATGACGATTGCCCCGGGGCTATTCCACACACCGATGTTTGATACACTTCCGCAAGAGGCGAAAGATTCACTTGGAAAAATGGTGCCATTCCCATCAAGGCTGGGACACCCGAGTGAATATGCACAGCTCGTCCAAAGCATCGTTGAAAATTCGATGCTAAATGGAGAAACCATCCGGCTTGACGGAGCCATTCGAATGCAGCCAAAATAAAAGTGCTTAGAGATAAGGGGAATTCCATTGGGAATCCCCCTCACCCCATTACCCTCCAAAGAATAGGTCAATAATATTTGAAGCAGTGGAGGTTTTTTTGTTGTAAAACTCTGAGTAACCGCAGTTTTTGCAAAAGACAACCGTAAAGGTATTGTGTTGAAGGTCAAACATCTTTGATAGACCCGTTCCTGTCATTGCTACATCTTTCGTACCTGTATCCCTGCTGCCACATTTAATACAGCCTTTTTCACTCATGATCTCACTCCTCGAATGGATTCCTCTTTTTATTTACGATGAATGCGGATAAAAGTTCCCATATATAATAGATTTTGTTAAATATTCAAAAATATCCTTCACTTTTGTTACAATATAGATATTAGAAAAGGGGGGATGAAATGAGCCAATTTAACGACTTAATTACGCCAGTAGACTGCATCGTCACCGAGGATACGAGATTATCTGAAGCAATCAGTCTGATGAACAGTAAGAAGTGGAACCTGCTCCCGGTTACAAATACAAACAGAAAACTGGTTGGCGTTTTTACGCGGAGCGGTTTATTTCAAATGATCATGGACAGGAAGCCCTTAACCACCCCTATCAAATCATATATGAAAGAACATGTTGAAACGCTGCCAATTGACACTCCCTATGAAAATATTGAAATGATTGTGAAAAACAGTCCGGTGGGTACCGGTGTGGTCATTGATGAGCACCACCATGTCGTTGGAATCCTCACGAAAACAGATATGGTCATGTCCCTCCTGCAAACATCACAAGAATTAAAAACAGTAAAAATCTTAAAAAGAACTTTAGAAACGGCATTAGACCATGCCTATGACGGAATTGTTATGACAGACGAAAAGAAAAACATCCAGATGGTCAGTCCTCCCCTGCTCGAATTATTTAATCTTCAACCAGAATCCGTTCTTTCCAAACCGGTTATGAAAGTATTGCCGGACCTTCATCTAAACAACGTGTATCAATCAGCAACAGCCGAGATTAGCGGTTTCCTTGAAATTAATGGGATTAAATACATAGTCCACCGAATTCCTATCTTAGAGGATGGAAAAGTCATCGGAGCGATTGGAAAAATAGTGTTCCGACAATTAAACGAGGTCAGTGAGTTATTTAAAAAACTGCAGAAGGCTGAGAATAAGGCGAGCTTTTATCACCAGCAATTCCAAAAATCAGCGTCTGCCAGGTTTACTTGGGAGCATCTATTTACAGTTGACCCATATATGGAAAAGTTGAAAAAAAGTGCAGCCAAAGCAGCAAAAGGCAGGTCTACTATTCTGATCCGCGGTGAAAGTGGCACAGGGAAAGAATTATTTGCTCAAGCAATTCATAATAGTAGTGGAAGAAGTACAGGAAAATTTATAGTCGTGAATTGTGCTGCAATCCCGGAGGATTTGTTAGAATCAGAGTTTTTTGGCTATGACGAAGGGGCCTTTACGGGTGCAAGGCAAAAAGGCAAACTTGGAAAATTTGATTTGGCTAATGGTGGGACGCTCTTCCTTGATGAGATAGGAGATATGTCCCTTTCATTACAAGCCAAACTGCTGCGTGTGCTTCAAGAAAGAGAATTCTACCGAGTCGGCGGAACGGTAAGAATTCAAGTGGATGTCAGAATCGTTGCAGCTACCAATCGTAACCTTGAAGAAATGGTCAAAGAGGGCCTTTTTAGAGAGGATTTATATTATCGACTCAATGTGATTTCATTAAACGTCCCGCCACTGCGCGAACGGCTATATGATACGGATCATTTGATTAGTCAATTCATGATTGAGCTGAATCAAATTTTAGGAACCAGCATCACAGGGATTGAAGATAGAGCAAGAGAAGTGATACTAGATTATGCTTGGCCCGGAAATGTCCGCGAACTGCGGAATGTCATGGAGCGCGCGATGACTTTTGCTGAAAATGGAAAAATTAGATTTGAGGATCTCCCCGAATATATGGTGAAGCAGGTTTCTATGAGAGATATTTCTCTTCGTGTATCACTGGTCGAGAACGCGGAACTTGAGGCGATTAAAAAGGCACTGGTCCAAGTGAAGGGAAATAAGGTTAAAGCAGCTAGATTACTAGGAATCAGCCGCTCAGGTTTATATGAAAAAATCAAAAAATATAAACTGCCAACCTAAGGAGAATAGTGTCCGGAAAATGGACATTATATTGTCCTCTTTGTTTGGATGGAATACAGTTTGTTATTTTAGTGCAGATGTATTTTCAGGGCTGATAGACTTTAGAATGATTTTCCGTATAGTGGCATAAAAATTGCATTAAAATTGGGGAAGTCTTGTTTTGGGGGAGGATACTTTCTATGAATATTGGAAGTCTATTAGCGCAAAATGCCCGTAAGTTCCCTGAATTACTAGCCATTGAATGCGAAGGACGAATCTATACGTATCGCCAATTTAATGAAGAAGTTAACAAACTCGCAAACGGCCTATTACAGCAGGGTGTGAAAAAAGGTGACAAGCTAGCATTGATGATGAAGAACTCGGATCACTTTGTCTTTACCTTTTTTGCAGCTGCTAAAATTGGTGCGATTGCCGTACCGGTTAATTTCCGCCTATCTGCTTCAGAGGTTCACTATATTTTAGATCAATCGGATACGGCTTTTGTTGTGTGTGATAAAGAATTCGAGCAAATTATTGTTTCTGCTAAACAGGGAACAGATGTCCGCTTCGTCATTACCGTTGGGGAACCTGACACAACAGGACACTACTCATATGAAGGGATTTTATCGGATAACCTGGCGGAACCTGATGTGGAGGTGTCTGAGCAGGATGATTTAGAAATCCTATATACATCCGGGACAACAGGACGTCCGAAGGGAGCGCTGTTTGATCATAGTCAAATTTTTAAAGTAGGAATTGCTGTCGTCATTAATATGGGGATTCGGCAGCATGAACGAATTCTCCACCTTGCACCGCTGTTTCACTCAGCTCAATTGAACTTGTTTCTTATTTCTGGTGTTGCACTAGGTGCGACACATATCATTCATCGCGACTTTCATCCAGTTAAAGCGCTCCAAGCGATTCAAGAGCATAAAATTACCCACCTTTTTGCGGTTCCAGCCATGTATAACTTTCTACTCCAAGTTCCTAATGCGGCAGATTATGATTTATCTTCTATTAAAAGAGTTGGATACGGGGCAGCCCCAATGGCACCCGAGCCTGTCAAAAAGAGTATTCAGCTCTTTAAAACAGATCAGTTCTATAACCTTTGCGGCCTAACCGAAGCAGGTCCAGGCGGAATTCTCCTTGATCCAGAAGGACATAAACATCATCTCGGCAAGGGCGGGAAACCCATTTTCTTAACGGAAACAAGGGTGGTCAATGAAGAAGGCAATGATGTGTTGCCTGGAGTGATTGGTGAATTTATTGTCCGCAGTGACATGGTGATGAAGGCGTATTATAAAAAGCCGGAGGAAACGAAGAGCACCTTAAAAAATGGCTGGCTCTATACCGGTGACTTAGCGACGATTGATGAAGAAGGCTATATCACGCTAGTCGATCGGAAAAAAGATATGATTATCTCGGGCGGAGAAAATGTGTATTCCGTAGAGGTTGAAGGAGTTCTTTTTGAACATCCGAATGTCCTCGATGCAGCCATTATAGGTTTGCCGGATGAGGTCTGGGGAGAGGCAGTTTGTGCGATCATTGTGCCAAAGGAAGGTGCGGTGATCGATGAGTTGGAATTGAAGAATTTCTGCCGGGAGAAGCTAGCGGGCTATAAGGTTCCAAGGAGGATTTTTATCGAAGGGCAGCTTCCGAGGAACGCTTCCGGGAAAGTACTGAAATATCAACTGCGTGAGAAGATGCGAAATGTAACCATTTAGAGATGTGGTTGGAATATTTTTACAACAATTTTATGAAAACAGCTGTGATTTGTAAAATAAATCCATCATACTTTTGTGGAAGAACTCGTCGTACTTTTAAAAAATGTAACCGTTACCAAGTTGAAAGAGAGGTACTTGTGAATGAAACATCCCTATTTAAATGAAGATCATGAAATTTTTCGTAAGTCATTACGCAAGTTTTTGGACAAAGAAGCATATCCCTTTTATGAGCAGTGGGAGGAGGACCGGATAATTCCGCGCTCCTTCTGGAAAAAGATGGGCGAACAGGGTTTCCTTTGTCCAGATATCGATGAGAAATACGGTGGGAGCGAGGTCGATTGGGGATTTGCCGTAGTCATTAATGAAGAGCTGGAACGAGTCGGCTCAGGTTTAGTGGGGATTGGCCTCCACAATGATATTGTTGTTCCTTACATCACCGCTTATGGGACAGAAGAGCAAAAACAGCGCTGGCTGCCAAAGTGTGTTACAGGAGAAATCATTACCGCAATTGCGATGACGGAACCGGGTACAGGCTCAGACCTTGCCAATATTAAAACAACGGCAAAGTTGGATGGTGACCACTATATCGTTAATGGCCAAAAGACGTTCATTACGAATGGGATTCAGTCGGACCTTATTGTTGTGGCAGTCAAAACGAACTTGAATGCCGTTCCAAAGCATAAAGGGGTCAGCCTCCTCGTCATTGAAAGAGATGCGCCCGGTTTTTCACGAGGGAGAAAGCTAAACAAAGTCGGCCTCCATTGCCAGGATACGGCGGAATTGATTTTTGAAGATTGCCGAGTGCCGAAGGAGAACCTGCTTGGGGAGGAAGGCAAAGGGTTTCTTTATTTAATGGAAAAACTCCAACAGGAACGCCTTCTTGTTGCGATTGGAGCTCAAACGGCCTCAGAAGTGATGCTCAAAATGACAATGGACTATGTAAAATCAAGAGAAGCGTTCGGAAAACCAGTCAGCCAGTTCCAAAACACCCAGTTTAAAATTGTGGAAATGGCTACAGATATTGAAATGGGCAGAGCCTTTTTGGACCAATTAATTGCCGAACATATTGAAGGGAAAAACGTCGTAACGAAGGTCTCGATGGCGAAATGGAAGCTGACTGATATCGCGAAGAAGATTGCCGCAGAATGTATGCAGCTCCATGGTGGCTATGGATATATGGAAGAATACGAGATTGCGAGAAGATTCCGTGATATTCCGGTTTCCAGCATTTACGCAGGCACCAACGAAATAATGAAAACAATCATTGCGAAAAATCTAGGATTATAGAAAGGAAGATGTTTATGCGTGAAGTAGTAATTGTTGAAGCTGTACGTACACCAGTGGGAAGAAGAAATGGCGTGCTGAAAGATATCCGTCCCGATGATTTGTCAGCGCTCACATTAAAGGAACTAGTCAGTCGAGCAGGGATTGACCCAGCGCTTGTGGAGGATGTCATTTGGGGTTGTGTGACCCAGGCGAGTGAGCAAGCAGGCGACATTGCTAGAGTAGCAGCATTAATTGCTGGCTTCCCAATCGAGGTTCCAGGGACAACGATTGACCGTCAATGTGGTTCAAGTCAACAAGCAGTGCATTTCGCTGCTCAAGCCATTCTTGCAGGTGATATGGACGTAGTGATTGCCGGCGGTGTTGAAAGCATGTCCCGTGTTCCGATGGGTTCCAACTACAAAGGGGCCGAGGAACCATTTAGTCCTAATTTAAGGTCAAAGTACGAAATGATTCATCAGGGACTGTCAGCCGAGCGGATTGCTAAAAACTATGGATTTACCCGTGAAGAACTTGATCAATTTTCCCTTGAAAGTCATCAAAAAGCACTAAAGGCACAGGAAGAAGGTTATTTTGCAAAAGAAATTTTCCCACTTGAGGTAAGGCTTCCAGACGGTACAATGACTATCGTCAAGGATGATTCCGGTCCAAGAAAAGGAACATCTTTAGAAGCCTTGGCTGGCCTCCGCACGTCCTTTAAAGAAGATGGTGTGATTCATGCCGGAAATTCCAGTCAAATAAGTGATGGGGCTGCTGCCTTATTACTAATGTCCCGCGAAAAAGCAGAAGAGCTTGGTTTGAAACCGCGCTTCCGTGTCCACACACGCGTGGTGGTAGGCTCAGATCCAACTTTGATGCTGACGGGGCCAATCCCAGCAACTCAAATGGCACTGAAAAAGTCTGGCTTATCGATTGATGAAATTGATGTGTTTGAAGTCAATGAAGCTTTCGCCTCTGTCCCGCTTGCCTGGCTGAAAGAGACGGGTGCCAATCCTGCAAAGTTAAATCCAAATGGCGGAGCGATTGCCCTTGGTCATCCGCTAGGCGGCAGTGGTGCGCGTCTAATGGTGACGATGATGCATGAGTTGGAGCGGACTGGCGGACGTTACGGATTACAAACGATATGCGAAGGTCATGGCATGGCAAATGCAACGATCATTGAACGTTTAGATTAACAGAGTTATTTAGATTCGCTGATAAACCACTCAAATTCGCCAATAGACCATCCATATTCGCCAATAGACCGCAGGAATTCGCTGATAGACCACTCAAATTCGCTGATAGACCACCAAAATTCGCCGATAAACCTGCAAAACATACGAAAGACAAAATAAGTTTCAGTAATGGAGGCGATTCAATGACGACAACGATTGGAAAAATCTTTGATTTAACGGTAAAAAAGTATCCGAACAAACAAGCGATTTACGATGTCAGAAAAAATGTCCGCTACACCTATAAGGAATGGAGCGAGCAGGTGAATCGTCTCGCCAACGCCCTCCTGAAAGAAGGTGTGCAAAAAGGCGACCGTGTTTCCACCTTCATGTTTAACACTGAAGAATTGGGAACAACCTTTTTCGCCTGTGCGAAAATCGGTGCGATATTCAATCCAATTAATTTTAGGTTAACGCCTGAAGAAGTTGCCTATATTCTTTCTGATGCCACCCCGAAGGTTGTTCTTTTTGAAAAAGCTTTAGAACCTGTTATTTCAGCAATTGCTAATCGTTTTGACAAGACCACCTTCTGGTTCATTGATGATGAAGCGCCCGCGTATACGGCTAGCTATCAGGAAAAACTGGCAGCTTCATCAACCAAGGATGTCAAGGCGGACGTAAAGGAAACCGATCTATATGCATTTATCTATACCAGCGGGACAACGGGGAGGCCGAAAGGAGTTATGCACACCCACCGCAATATGGTGGACCAAAGTGTTTTCTGCATTGCCTCTTGCAAACTTAATGCAGAAGATGTTGGACTAGTAACTGCACCCATGTTCCATTGCGCGGAACTCCATTGTGCCTTTCTGCCAAGGATTCATGCAGGGGCAAGTAATGTCATTTTGCACCAATTCAATCCAAAATCGATCCTCCAGTTAATTGAACAAGAGAAAATTTCAAAATTCTTTGCGGCACCAACGATGTGGAATATGCTCCTTCAAGATGACCTAAGCAAGTATGACTTATCCAGCCTACAGCTTGGTCTATATGGTGCGGCACCTATGGCCCCATCACTTGTTCATGCGCTCCATGACAACCTGGGAATTTCGCTCGTTCAAGCCTATGGAATGACAGAAATGGGTCCGGCGATTACCTTCCTATCGGAGACGGACCAACTAAGGAAAGCAGGTTCTGCAGGGCAGGCTGCCCTAAGCCATGATATTCGGGTCGTCCGCACGAGAGAAGACGGTCCATCAGATCCTGATGATGTCGTTCCAGTCGGTGAAACCGGTGAGATTATTGTGCAAGGGCCATGTATGATGGTTGGTTATTTCAACCGTGAGGAAGCAACCACAAAAGCTTTATATAAAGGGTGGTACCATTCGGGAGATATCGGTTATCTCGATGACGAGGGCTATCTTTATGTCAACGACCGTGTCGATGACATGATTATCAGTGGCGGTGAAAATATCTATCCAAGGGAAGTTGAAGATCTCTTGCATGCCCACTCAGGTGTCCTTGATGTAGCAGTAGTTGGTCAGCCAGATGATCGCTGGGGTGAGACTGTTTCAGCATTTGTAGTTAAAAAGGATCCGAATGTAACGGAGGAGGAACTTGATAACCACTGTAAAAACAGCAATCAGCTTGCCACTTACAAACGCCCGCGGAAATACATTTTCTGTGATGCACTGCCTCGGAATGCCAGTGGAAAAATCATGAAGTTTGTCTTGAGAAAACAACTGGAGGAGCTATTTACCCCAGGTACGACAAATTCGTAAAAGAGGGTCCTGACTATGTTAAAAGGTATAAAAGTCATTGATTTTACCAACTATTTGCCTGGTCCTTTCGCAACCTTACGACTTGCAGAACTAGGTGCAGAAATTATTAAGGTGGAGCCGCCTGAAGGGGATCCCGCCCGGCATATGGGGATTTCCGAACAGGGGAATGGCCTGGTTTTTCTTGCAAACAACCGTCAGAAAAAGAGCATTAGCCTTAACTTAAAGGAGAAGGAAGGTTACGACACCGCGCTTAAATTAATTGCAAATGCAGATGTCATTATTGAAAGCTTTAGACCAGGTGTCATGGAGAAGCTCGGTTTAGGATATGAGACCGTTCGAACTGTAAAGCCTGATATCATCTACTGCTCGATATCAGGATATGGACAAAAGGGGTCGTTAAGTAAACTGGGGAACCATGACCTCAATTATATGGCATTAAGCGGGGTTTTAGCCCAATTCAAGGATAGAACGTGCAAACCGGTCCATCCGTCGATTACCCTTGGTGATTATATTGGTGGTTTTGCGGCTAATGAACGGATTCTTGCGGGACTCGTTTCGAGAGTACTAACAGGAAAAGGAAGCTATCATTCTATTTCCATTACTGACCAACTGGTGTCATTATTAGGCAACCATGTCATGGTTGAAAAAGAAGACGGTGAAGGAACTGGCATTAAGGTTCTTAACGGCAGCATCATTTCCTACGCCCTTTATGAAACCAGGGATGGACGCTACATGAGCCTTGGCGCACTTGAGCCAAAATTTTGGGCTAATTTTTGCCAGGCTAACGGACATGAAGATTGGTTCAGTGCGCATTTTTCTGCAACAGATGATGCTAACCCTGTTTTTCAGGAACTCACGGTACTTTTTAAAAGTAAAACTTTTTATGAATGGATTGAATTTGCGCAAAAGGTAGATTGCTGTATGGCACCAGTACTGGAGATTGGGGAATTAAGCACGAACCCCTACTTTCGAGAAAAAGAGCTTATCTTTGCTTCAACATGGGGAGACTTTCAGGTGAAAATGCACAGTGACCTAAAGCAGGAATCAATTGCACCTCCTCCTCAAAAAAATGAGCACAGGAATGAAATACTGAATAATATTTTGATATAAAAGGAAAAACTAGATTGCCGAGAATACGTGGGCAGTCTAGTTTTTTTATTAACAGACGAAATATTCAATAATATGAAAACGGTAATGTATAATAATGGTATAAATCTATTTTTAGGGGAGGAATTCCAGTATGGCCAGAACGGATTTATTTGGTTTTTTCGCGATCATTCCAATTTTATTGTATTTAGTGATTCTTGGCTTTGGCATTTATTTCATTGTAAGAACGTTAAGGTTTATGAATGAAAAAACTAAATTGGATCAACAGAGAAATGAAAAGTTGGATTTATTGATTGAAGCAATAAAAGAGAATAATAGGAATGAAAAGTAAATGAAGTAATAAGAGAAAACGCTTAGCCTAAGCGTTTTTTTATTTTATAGAATGCTCAACTAAAAGAATAAATGCCTTTTGAAAATCCAATAACAAGCAGTATAATAGAGGAAGATTATCATTAGCTTAATAGGTTATTTATGAATCGAAAGGAGGAAGTATGTTGTTTGAAAAAGCACTGCCCTTACTAGAATCCCACTTTGGTTATAGCTCCTTCAGGACAGGCCAAGAGCAGGCCATTCGTTCTGTTTTGTCCGGCGAAAACACTATTACTGTCATGCCAACGGGCGGCGGGAAATCCATTTGTTATCAAATTCCTGCACTTGTTTTGTCAGGTACCACGATTGTCATTTCCCCGCTGATTTCTTTAATGAAGGACCAGGTAGATGCCCTCATTCAAGTTGGTATTCCCGCCACATTTATCAACAGTTCGTTAAGTTACAGTGAAGCAAATAAGCGGATGCATGAAGCCATTCAGGGAAATTACAAGCTACTATATATTGCGCCGGAACGATTGGAATCACGAGATTTTATGGAAGACCTTTACAGCATGGACATCCCGCTTGTAGCTGTGGACGAGGCCCACTGTATTTCACAATGGGGCCACGATTTTCGGCCAAGCTATCGCCATATTCAACAGTTAATAAACAGCCTCCCGCAAAGGCCAATGGTCTTAGCCCTAACTGCGACTGCGACTCCAAAGGTTCGCGAGGATATTTGTAATCTCCTAGACATTAATGAAGAAAATACGATAATTACCGGATTTGAGCGGGAAAATCTGTCCTTTACCGTTATCAAGGGACAGGATCGGGACAAGTATCTAAAAGACTATCTAAAAAAGAATGAAAAAGAAGCAGGCATTATTTATGCAGCAACTAGGAAAAATGTTGACCAAATATACGAAAAATTGCTCAAAGCCAACATTAAGGCGGCTCGTTATCATGCCGGGATGGGGGATGTCGAGCGGAACAGGGAGCAAGAACGATTTTTAGAAGATAAAGCAACGGTTATGGTCGCCACTTCTGCCTTTGGGATGGGAATTGACAAATCCAATATCCGTTATGTAGTCCACTATCAGCAGCCTAAAAACATGGAGAGCTATTATCAGGAAGCGGGTCGTGCAGGCAGGGATGGTCTTAAAAGTGAATGTATTCTTCTTCATTCCTCACAGGATGTGCAAATTCAGCGCTTTCTCATAGATCAATCCAGTGACCGGAGCCGAATGACACAAGAGTTAGCAAAGCTCCAGCAAATGGTTGATTATTGCCATACGGAAAACTGTCTCCAGGAATTTATTTTAAAATACTTTGGTGAAACTGAGACTGAACCGTGCGGCAGATGCGGCAACTGCTTGGATACGAGGACAAGCATCGATGTAACGAAAGAAGCACAAATGGTGATGTCTTGTGTGATCCGGATGGGGCAGCGGTTTGGAAAAACGATCACGGCACAAGTGTTAACCGGCTCGAAAAATAAAAAAGTCACAGAAATGGGCTTCGACAGGCTTCCGACCTATGGAATCATGAAGGATAGAAGTTCAAAGGATGTTAGTGACTTTATTGAATTTCTGATATCACAGGAGTTAATTGCGATCGAACAAGGTCAATTTCCAACCCTGTTCGTTTCACCAAAAGGGAAAGATATCTTGTTAGGTAAAGAGCAGGTTCATCGCCGTGAAACGGTACAGGTTAAACAAGTATCGAAGGATGACCCATTGTTTGAAGTATTAAGAGAGGTGCGGAGGCAGATTGCTGAAACAGAAAAAGTACCTCCGTTTGTGATTTTTTCTGATGCTTCCCTAAAGGATATGTGTGCGAAACTTCCGAAGTCGACTGAAGAGTTTTTACACATCAGCGGTGTAGGAGAACTGAAGCTTAAAAAATATGGTCTTGAATTTATTCAAGCCATTCGTACCTTTTGCGAAACTAATGTAGATTATCAAAGTGAGTTGGTTCCTGTTGAGAAGACTCCAAAGAAACCTGCCAAAAAAGCCGGGGTAACCGACTCTCATTTAGAGACATTAAAATTACATCAGGGGAATTTTTCGATTGCGGAAATTGCCGAGCAGCGGGATTTGGCGGTAAGCACGGTTGAGACCCACTTACTTCAATGTGCACAACAAGGTTTAGCCGTCGATTTTAGCAAATATATTCCAGCAGAATATATGCCGCTTTTAGAAAATGCTTTGGCAGAAGCAGGACGGGACCGCCTCAAACCAATCAAGGAACTGCTTCCAGAGGAAGTAAGCTATTTTATGATCAAAGCCTATGTTTATTTTATCAGTAAAATGAAATAGGTTTTGCTAAAGAAATGCACATATTTGAGAAATATTACATTTGACTGTATTTTTAGAATATTCATAATAGTTGTCGATATCCCTGTTATCTTGTTGATATTTCCCCGGGAATTTGTCGATATCACACTTTATTAAAGAACAGAGCAGCAAATTAACTTAGCTGCCCTGTTCTTTATCATATTCAGCTAAAAATGGCTTATTGGCATAATAGTACATCATCGCCATGAAAACAGCGCCGCCAATCAGGTTGCCGATTGTCACCGGGACTAGATTGTGAATGACTCCACCCCACGAAATCGTGCCCGGATGATTTAAAACTAAGGCAATGGCAAACGTACACATATTAGCGATGCTGTGTTCATACCCGGAAATAAAGAAACAAAAGACAAATAGCATCATCGCAAACATTTTCGGTCCGTCTCCTTTTAACCCCATCGGAAGAAAAAAGGCCATGCAGACAAGCCAATTACAGAGTATGGCTCGGAAAAATAACTGTGTTATTGGCACTTGCATCTTTATTTCCACAACATGGAGTAAAAAGCCGTTAACCTCGGAACTTTCATAAAGTCCCGTAGTAAAAATAATAAAGGCAAAAACCGCCGCGCCGAGAATGTTACCTGCGTAACTGCAAATCCAAAGTTTTACAACGTCTATCCAGGTCATTTTCTTGCGCAGTGCGGCATAGGTGTAATAAAACGTATTACCGGTAAATAAATCACCACCGCCATAGGCAATTAAAATAATGGCAGCTCCGAATGTGAGCGCTGCCATCGGATAGGCAAACGGGTTATCCTTAACATAGAAGAAATTCCCCGTTTTAAATGCTACAATGACCCCAAAGCCAATAAACATACTGGCAAGCGCCGCCCGTAAAATATAACGAAGGATGCTTTGCCGAAAGATTTTCAGCTTTTTGAGGGCGAGTTTTTCGGCTTCTCCTAAAGGCTGCATTTCCATGTTAATCCCACCCACCATTCTCAATTAGATATTATCCGTTTATTTTTTATCCAAAGTGCTGTAGTTATGTATTAGTAAGTAAATTTATCATTAATCAAGCTTAGAATAATTGCATTTTTTAAAACATAAACATTTGTAATGGTTAAAAATAGCAATAACACCCATAATTCAGTTATAATGGAGAAGTTTTTTGAAGACTGATTTTAAGGAGTCATTATGTTAAAATTGAAAAAAATTACCCCTTCACATGACCCGTGGGAAGCCTATTTAGATATTGATCAATATGGAAAGCCACAGTTAACCAATATTGAATTTACCACGACGACCCTTTGTAATATGCGTTGTGAGCATTGCGCTGTAGGCTATACACTCCAAACAAAGGATCCACAGGCGCTTCCTCTTGATTTGCTCATCCAAAGATTAGAGGAAATCCCGACACTTCGATCACTTAGCATTACCGGAGGAGAACCGATGTTATCCTTATCCTCGGTAAAAGATTATGTTGTCCCCCTTTTAAGATATGCCCATGAGCGCGGTGTACGGACGCAGATTAATTCCAATTTAACACTTGATCTAGATCGTTATGGATTAATCGTGCCCTACCTAGATGTGTTACATATCTCTCATAACTGGGGGACCGTCGATGATTTTGTCGAGGGTGGCTTTGCGAGAATGGAACGGAAGCCGGAATACGATCAACGGGAAAAGTATTTTAAAAGAATGATAGAAAATAGCCGTGAACTGGTAAAAGCAGGAGTAATGGTATCTGCTGAAACGATGTTAAACAAGCGGACACTCCCCAATTTAGAGAAAATTCACCGCCAAATTGTTGATGAAATGCTATGCCAGAGACATGAAATACACCCTATGTACCCAAGCGATTTTGCTAGCAATCTCGAAACCTTATCACTTAATGAAATAAGAGAAGCGATCCATCATTTACTAGATGTCAGAGATGAAAAAGTGTGGATGCTGTTTGGCACGCTCCCATTTTATGCATGCAGCAGTGAACAGGAGGATTTAACTCTCCTTCAACGCTTATATAAAAGTAAAAATGTCACCGTCAGAAATGACCCTGATGGCCGTTCGCGACTGAATGTAAATATTTTTAACGGAGATATTATTGTGACAGATTTCGGTGATACACCACCCCTAGGGAATATTCAGACCACAAATCTGTTACATGCATATGAAACCTGGCAGTCGTCAACAATTGCAAAGGAATTAAGCTGTCATTGCCCCGCGGTTAAATGTTTAGGACCTAATATCCTTGTGAAAAACAGCTATTATCCTGATGTTGATTTCACTAAGATGAAAACTGAGCTAATCAATTTTGATTAAACCTGAGTTTTAATTTAAACTAAGTAAAAAATGTGCAGAATTATGTGTGGTGAGAAAAATGGAAAAACCAGTAGAACGTACTTATGAAATTATGGAGGTCTGCCTGCTCGCGGGCAAAATCATGCTCCAAAGCGGCGGGGAGACTTACCGGGTCGAAGATACGATGATGCGCATTGCTGCAGCCTTCGGGATAGAACGGACGCATAGCTATGTAACTCCAACCGGCATTATTTTTTCAGCAGAAGGGACAGAGCCAACAAAGACGAAGCTGATTAGAATATCGGAGCGGTCAACCGACTTGAAAAAAGTTTCAATGGTCAATAGCATCTCGAGAAGAATTACGAGTGGAGATGTGACCCTGGAAGAAGCAATGGAATATCTACAAGAAATAGATTCTTTAGATGTAACGTTCCCTTTTCGGGTCCAAGTGGCAGCTGCATCGCTCGCCAGTGGTTGTTTTATGATTATGTTTGAGGGAGGCTGGAATGATTTTATTCCAGCGATGATTTCAGGCGGAATGGGGTACCTAAGCT
The DNA here is from genome assembly GCF_001591445.1 of Neobacillus drentensis NBRC 102427. Classification (GTDB taxonomy): domain Bacteria; phylum Bacillota; class Bacilli; order Bacillales; family Cytobacillaceae; genus Neobacillus; species Neobacillus drentensis. The sequence goes on from NZ_BCUX01000024.1 coordinate 72,239, forward strand.
TTGTCTACTTCCATCGCTTTATCCCCATCAAGTTTTTCTCGGAGTTCTTAGCATCGTTTGTGATTGGATTGTTTTCTTTTTTGTTTGTGAAAATGGGAGTCGGTCAGCAATTAGATAAAATTATAATCGGATCAGTGATGACATTGGTTCCTGGTCTCTTATTGACCAATGCGATTCGAGATTTAATGGCCGGACACTTAGTTTCAGGGCTATCGAAGGGGGCGGAAGCATTTCTGACTGCTTTTGCAATTGGGGCAGGAATTGCGGTTGTCTTATCATTTTTGTAAGGGGTGGTATAATTATTATGGCAGTTCTTGCTCAGGCACTTACAAGCTTTTTGGCAACGGGGGCGTTTGGAATTCTTTTTAATGTACCAAAAGAAACATTAGTGAAGTGCGGGCTGATTGGTACAGGCGGTTGGTTAATTTATTACCTGCTAGAGGATTACTCAAATAATGCCATTTTAGCCACACTGGCAGCGACTGTTTTTATAGCTGTTCTCAGTCAGCAATTAGCAAAGTTCTATAAAACACCTGTCATTATTTTTAGCGTCGCAGGAATAATTCCACTTGTCCCTGGAGGGCTTGCCTATGATGCGATGCGAAATTTCGTTGAGAACGATTATAATTCAGCAATAGCCTTAGCTGCAAAAGTTCTGATGCTGGCAGGCTCGATTGCCTTCGGGTTAGTCTTCTCAGAGGTAATCAATCAAATCATTCGAAAAATTAACCATAATAAGGTACGAATTTAACCTACTCCCTTTAGTGAAAAAACTACTAAAGGGAATTTTTTTAAGGAAAACTTAAGCTTTAAAGATTATCATGAATTGGTAAATGGTTTCCTTTATTGTTTTTTAGTAGGGTAGTATAGTAGTATATTACTATTACTAATTGTCATTCAACAAAGTCTATAACAAGGAATGGTATGTTTATATATGAATAAAATATTAATTGCAATTACTGTTATCTTCATTATAAGTATCAGTGCCCAAACGATTTATAAGGGAAAGTTTAACTATCAAACAGTTGAAAAAGTTACTGAAGCTGCATCGTTAAAAACACGGACCATGGCTCTTTTTTCAAAAGAAGCACCGAAATTGCCTGATAGTATCAAGTTAGATGTTCCGTTAATTAATCAAATGGACGCTCCTAAACTCTACAACGGTTGTGAAATAACGAGCCTAGCGATGATTCTTAATTTTCACGGTCTAAAAGTGACGAAAAATGAGTTATCAAAAAAAGTGAAAACCGTTCCGTTAACCTATAATAACGGGAAAAAAGGTAATCCAAATGCTGGGTTTGTCGGTGATATGGCCAAAGGACCAGGACTAGGAGTTTATAATGGTCCCGTTTTTGAGGTTGCCCAAAAATACGTCGGTGACCGAGCTGTTAATTTAACCAATCATTCGTTTGATGAAATTTTAGAACAAGTAGGGCAAGGGCTTCCTGTCTGGATTATTACGACATCGAGCTTTGCACCTGTCTCTGTTTTTCAAACGTGGAATACGCCGCAGGGAAACATTGATATTACCTTTAGTGAACATAGTGTTGTGATCACGGGGTATGATGAAAAATATATCTATATTAACAATCCATACGGTGAAAAAAATCAGAAGTTAAATCGGGCTAGTTTTATTAAAGCTTGGGAGCAAATGGGGAAGCAAGCAATTGTTATTAAAAAATAAAAACGAAAAGGCCTGATTTGGAATCAGGCCTTTTCTCATCGACTTTTTAGATTCTATAAAATGGGCGAAGGCAGAGGAATAAAATATCCCTCTGCCTTCTTTGCTTAATTTATTCAAGAATTCTTATCGTAACTTGTGTGGCTGCAATTCTAGTCAGCGATCGCAAGTAAAAACTTATATAATAATCATTGTTTATAAAAACAAGTTTGCCGCGGTTATTTTTCCACCTGAAGGTTTTATACCTAAACGACGTAAGCCCTACCTCTCTTACATCCTAACGGCTCCGAAGCCGATCCAGTGTGAATAAGTTTTAATTTTAAAACATAAGCAGAATGCCAGAAAAATTCTTACTTTGCGTTATCTTCTCTTTTACAAGTTACAATTAAATATGAAGCACAAATACTAATATTACAGGACTATGAGACGTTTGTCAATAATAATAATAGTAATAATGATAATACTTTCCTCTTTAAAGGAATAACAAAAGATATAGCAGAAATATTGCATACACTAAATGAAACCGATGACTTTGAAAGATTTCACAGTCATCGGTTTTTTGTGTATGAATAAAAGCAACTTGGAAATTAATTTTATTATATTTATATAGTAGTACTTAGACTCTCCGGAAAAAGGCAATAATGAAAACACTATATTTTCCATGGGATTATCTTCAAATAATCAAAAATTTCAAAATATATTGCTTTTTTAGTAAAATGGTTATATTATTTCGATATACAATTTTATGTCGACTATTTTTTCAGAACATTCCGACATGAATTTAAGGAGGTAAGAACAATGAATTTATTTAGAAAAAAGTCAATCCAGGATCTTTTACAAGAGGCTGGTCAAAAAGATATAGTCTTAAAGAAAGACTTAGGGGCTTTTGATTTATCCATGCTGGGAATTGGCGCTATTATAGGAACAGGAATATTTGTATTAACAGGGGTTGCTGCTGCAGAGCATGCAGGGCCAGCACTTATTTTATCCTTCATTATATCAGGATTCGCATGTGCATTCGCTGCCCTTTGTTATGCGGAATTTGCTTCTACTGTTCCAGTATCAGGTAGTGCGTATACGTATAGTTACGCGACCTTTGGGGAGTTAATTGCCTGGATATTGGGTTGGGATTTAATCCTCGAATACGGGTTCGCATCATCTGCTGTTGCTAGTGGCTGGTCCGGGTATTTACAAGGACTACTCGCTGGCTTTGGTATTCATTTTCCGAAGGCAATAACAAGTGCATATGATCCGGCAAACGGAACATATATCGATGTACCGGCTGTACTTATCATAGTAATTATCACCTTACTCTTAACTCAGGGTGTGAAGAAATCTGCTCGCTTTAACACGATTATGGTAATTATTAAGTTAGCCATTGTTTTGTTATTTATCGGTGTTGGTGCTTGGTATGTAAAGCCATCCAACTGGACACCATTCATGCCGTTTGGATTTTCAGGTGTAACAGCCGGTGCGGCGACGGTATTCTTTGCTTATATTGGCTTTGATGCCGTATCAACTGCTGCGGAAGAAGTGAAAAATCCGCAAAAGAATATGCCAATTGGTATTATCGTCTCTTTACTAGTATGTACGGTGTTATATATTGCTGTCTCTGCTATTCTAACAGGAATCGTTCCTTACCAAGAGCTAGGCGTAAAAAACCCAGTGGCATTTGCTCTTAATTATATTCATCAGGATTGGGTGGCCGGCTTTATCTCGCTTGGCGCGATTGCAGGAATCACCACAGTATTATTAGTTCTTCTTTATGGACAATCTCGTTTATTTTATGCAATTAGCCGTGATGGCCTTTTGCCAAAGGTATTTTCAAAAGTAGATAAGAATAAGCAGACACCTATGACAAATTCATGGATTATTTGTTTACTTGTATCGATTTTTGCAGGTTTAGTTCCTTTAAACAAACTTGCGGAACTAACAAATATCGGAACACTCTTTGCCTTTATGACGGTTTCAGTGGGGATTTTATATCTTCGCAAAAATAAACAAGCACCGAAAACAGGCTTCCGGGTTCCATTTGTTCCTTATATTCCAATTCTTGCTTTTGTGTTCTGTGGGTATTTAATTGTTCAGTTACCAAAAACAACGTGGATTAGCTTCGGAGTGTGGCTTGTGATCGGACTATTCGTCTATTTCGGATATGGTCGGAAGCATTCAACCTTGAATAAAACAGTGGATCCATTGAAAAAAAGTTAGCTAAATTCAACAAAAAGGAGCCTACCTAGAGTAAGCTCCTTTTTGTTGGATTTTTATCGAAATATGTCGAAATTCATTGTTTTTACAAATAAAATGTAATTTAAATTGAGGAAAAATGTTAGAATAGGAAACGGACTAATTAACTACTTTTTCGAAGAAACATGATTGAGGTGTAACTATCATGAAAGATAAACACAATACGAAACTTAAATTAATATTTGAAGAGAAAAGGGCGATTAATTTATTTCTATGGCTATTTTATAGCTTTTTTATTATCTTTGATATTTTTTATTATTATGTTTTACCTAAATATACATCTTATGGGCAAATGGGGATTCCTAAGGAGGGACTTAATTATTGGCAATTTATATTAGTGTTTAGTATGTTGCCAATTTCAATTTATAAAATTAAAAAAGGTAATCCATATCCTGTTAAATACTTTTTACTAGTGAGCTATATCCTCATTGATGTTATTGATAACTTAATGATTTATTTTGGAAATTCAACTAAATTTGCATCGGGTAATATAGTAGAGCTGGTTTTAATATTTTTTTCACCAGTATTTGTGAATAAAAAATACTTTTGGTCTGTATCGTTGGGTATTATTGGAAAATACATTTTTTTAGGAGTGGTCCTAAAAACCACTGATGTTTTACCACCAACAGTTATAACCGCAATTCTATCTGCAATTGCATATATTCTATTAATACGATTTTATTCTTATATTAATACGTTAACTTCAGTTTATGAGGAGCTGCGTCAAAAAGAGAAGCTTGCAGTTATTGGTCGAATGTCTGCAGCAATTGGTCATGAAATCCGTAATCCCTTATCGTCATTAAGGGGTTTTACACAGCTGCAGCAGGAAAGATACCCAAACACAAATGATTTCTATCCAATCATGATTCAGGAAATCGATCGGATTAATTCCATAGTTAATGACCTGATGTATATTGGTAAACCAAGGGTAATCCATTATGAGAAAGCCAGTATTGAAGAAATAATTGCTTATACATTATCGATTACGCAACAACAAGCTGAGAGACAAGGAGTTACTGTTGAAACAATAATGGCTGGACCATTACCACCCTTCGATTGTGATGAAAAACAATTAAAGCAAGTGTTTATTAATTTGATAAAAAATGCCATTGAAGCTATGACAGAGGGTGGCAAGATAGAAATACGTGTTAAAGTAATAGAAAAGGATAAAATGTCCGTTTCCATTCTGGATGAAGGAGGCGGAATTGCTGATGAGAACATCCTTAATCTTGGAGAACCGTTTTTTACTACGAAAAAAGATGGAACCGGTTTAGGGTTAATGGTTACGAATCAGATTATAAAAGACCATCTAGGCGAATTAAACATTGATAGTATCCTTGAAAAAGGAACTAGAATAGAGGTAGTTTTACCTATCAAACACAAATAAAGTCATCATTTTTATGAAAAAAAAGTGAAAAATCTACAATATTGCTTAAAATATTTATATTTTATACATAAATCATTCTTGTTTTCTCTATTTCTATTAAAACAAATGATTTATAATTAAAAGAAAAGTGCTGAATAAGCTTTTTTGTAGGATTATTTGTCAGAAAAATAATGATGTTGTCGATAAAAAGTAATCTTATTCGTTACGTGAGGGAAGTACTTATGAAAAAACAAACAATAGATTCTAATATTAGAAATGAAGAAGGCAGAACAGTTAAGTGGTTTTTAGTTCTATTTTATATTATCTATATTGCGTTCGATGTATCCTATAGTTTTATTGCTAAGTACACGCCTAAATTGAAAATTGAAGCTGATGATATATTGGGTTCTTGGATTTACCTGATAATGTTTGCGTTAATCCCAATAGCAATTTATTTAAATAAGAAGGAAAAGTATTATCTAATTAAATACATATATTTTATCTGTTACACATCTTTAATGACCATAAATGAGATAATCTCTTATTATGGTAAGCCAGAACTTTATAAGAGCGGAAATGCGGTCGAAATCTTTTGGTTGTTATTATCACCTATATTTGTTAATACTCCTTTTTTAAAAGTTGTTTCATTTGGTTTATTGTTGAAATACATTTTGGTAGGAATAGTTATTAGAACTCCAAATGTACTAATTGGAATATTATTGTTAGCAATTCTATCAGTCTTTTCATTTATCCTTTTAAACCGATTTCAATCATACGTAAAGGCGATAAAAACGTCATTTGACTATCAACTTGTTGGCCTTGTTAAAGGTGTAATAGCTACGCTTGAGCTTAAGGATCCGTACACAAGAGGGCACAGTGAGAGAGTTGCAAGTTATGCTTTAGTGCTGGCTAAACATTGTAATAGATTCAATGATGAAGAGTTAAAGTCCTTTAATTTTGCTTGTTTACTTCATGATATTGGAAAAATTAATATTCCTGATCAAATTTTGATGAAACCAACAAGTTTGACAAACGAGGAATATGAAGTAATAAAGTCTCACACTATTGTTGGTGCAGAGGCTGTATCAAATGTTGTGGGATTAAGTAATAATATTGAGGTAATTCGCTCTCATCATGAACGATGGGATGGAAAAGGATATCCTGATAAATTAAAAGGTAATGAAATACCATATCTTGCTAGGGTGGCTGCAATTGCTGATGCATTTGATGCTATGACGTCAACAAGATCTTATCGATCTGCATTAACTGTTGAAGCTGCATATGAGCGGATTTTAGATGGCAAAGGTACGCAGTTTGATCCTGAATTAGTAGATGAATTTAAAAAAGTACTTCCAAAATGGAGGGAAATTCATAATAATTTTGATGAAAACACTGTAGTGGCAAATGCAAATATTATAGAAGCTTCTAAATAATTTTTAGGAGGTGATACCTTGAAAATCCGTAAATTAAAAAAAGTTAAAGCAACTGTTTTTTCGTGTTGGTGGTGTGGGTGGTTGTAAAACATTGCAGAAGGGGATGCTAGCAACTTGCGATGCATCCTTCTTTATATTTAGATTGCAAGTTAAAGGGTGTAATAATGAAGCTAACACTAAATAATACTCTCTCGTTAGTTCCTATCGAGATTCGAAAAGATAAAAGAAATTTTATTGTTGAAGATAAAATTTCAGGAGAATTTTTTGAGATGCCTGAAATTTGTATTGAAGCAATCCGTATGATTAATAATGGAAAACCATTAGGGGAGATAGAGCTACATCTTAAAAAAAAATACCCGAATGATGAAGTTAACCTAATTGATTTTGCTGAACAGCTTTTTGAGTTAGCGCTTATAGCTGAAATTGATGGCAGTAAGATTGAGGTTAAGGGAGAGAAAAAAGAAAAATTGGGCTTTTTATGGATTTCGCCAAAGATCGGGAAATTTTTCTTTAATAAGTTTGCTTTCCTTATTTACTTGACTTTATTGCTAGTCAATGTAGTCATCCTTCTATCCCATCCAAGTTTATTTCCGCATTATAAGGATTTGTTTGTGTTTGATTTAATGATTTTGAATATCCTTACCTGGTTAGGAATTACTACCGTGCTTGTCTTGATTCATGAGTTGGGGCACATATTGGCGATGCGGGCTCAGAATCTTCCAACTAAATTGGAGGTCGGGCATCGTTTAATTCTTGTTGTCCTTGAGACTGATATGTCAACGGTTTGGAAACTTCCTGCAAAAAAAAGGAATGTATTGTTTTTAGCGGGTCTTTGCTTTGATACACTTATCCTGTCAATCGCATTAATTAGCCAATTAATTTTCGCGAATGGATCAGAAATATTCTTGGGTATTATGAGTGTAATGGTCCTAGATACATTTCTTCGAATAGTTTACCAATGCTTCATATATATGAAAACCGATTTATATTACGTTTTTGAAAATGTGACTGGCTGCTATAATTTAATGGAAAATGCTCAGCAGGCAATAAAGGAGAAGATTTCATTTCTGAAGGTATCATCAATTAAAGAGGTGACCTTCGACGGAGAAAGAAGAATTGTTATCCTTTATTCAGTCTTTTACTCTATCGGAGTTGCTTTAACCGTTAGCTTATATACATTCTTTTATGTCCCGCAGGTATTATTTGCATGGGAAAAAGTTCTTCCCGGTTTTTCTAAAGGGCCGACCTCTCTTCCGTTTTGGGATGCAATCCTTTTTACCCTGCAAATACTAATTGGTTTATTGCTTCTTCTATATTCATGGCGAAAAAAGTACACTCAAAATTAGTTCCCAAAACTAATTGTGACAGACATTTGTCTAAAATAACATTTCTAAGGGTTTTTCTCCCCCATGATAGGGGAACTCCCTGATATTTATAACACCACCATTTTTCTTACAATTAGAGTAAGAAAAACGGTGGTGTTATTTTTTTAGGAGGGACTTAGGATGCAAGCAAATATTGCAACGAATAAAGAAACAGGAAGATCAGTCAATCATGCCTTTGCTTCACATTTTGCTAAATCAATGTTTCTAACAGTTGTCGGAATCGCGATTTTAATGTTTATTGGCACAAGAATGTTCACGCACATTGACTTAAATCTATACGGATACATGGTCGGTACAATCGTATTTATCGGCGGATTTTTCTACCGCTTTATTGCTTGGGGGGAAAGACCGCCAACCAAAATTATCATCAAAAAAGGCTTAAAGCTTTTATTACGAAAAAGTACACCGAAAACGGCTGTTAATCATTTAGCCATTTACGATTTTATCCGAAATCGCGGGCTTTACCGATGGGTACAGCATATTCTAATCGGCTGGGGCTGTGTCCTTGCGTGTTTGGTGACCTTTCCGCTCGTGTTCAGCTGGATGTATTTTACGATGGAAGACAATGGCTACTATACGATCGTGTTATTTGGAATGAACGTAATGCATGTTAAAGCCGAAGGAATTATTGCTTGGTTCTCCTATAATGCACTAAATATCGCAGCTATTATGGTGACTGCGGGCGTGTGCATGGCGCTTTACCGTCGCTTAAGTAACATGCAGGCGAGAGCAGAACAAAAATTCATGTATGATTTCTTACCTCTTTATCTATTATTATTTATTTCGATTACAGGACTATTATTAACTTTCCAAAATATTGTTCTGCATGGTTGGATGCAGCCGCAAATGTCACTGATTCATCAATTTTCCGTGATCGTGACATTAATTTATTTACCATTTGGAAAGCTAGCGCATATTCCTTTCCGTCCAATGAGTGTTTTTGCTAGAAATTACCGTGAACACTATGGTGAGCAGCAAATGAAAGAATGTAAGGTGTGCGGAGATCATTTTGTCTCTGTAGAACAGTCAAACGATGTCATCCAGGTATTGGGTGTAAATGATATGGAATTCAACATGCAGGATGGTTTTAATCTTGCTGAGCTATGCCTGCCATGTCGCAGAAAATATAGAATCTCAAGATTCTCAGGCTTCGCAACACATCAAGTTAAAGTCAAGGAGGCAAACCAGAATGCAAAGGGATAAGTTTTTCAAGGAGATAGAAAATCTACGTCATCCAAATGAAACACTCGTTAAAACGCACTGCAGCTATTGTGGAATGCAATGTGGAATGAATTTACGAGTTAATACAAAAACAAATAAAATTATTGGGGTGGAGCCTCGTTATGACTGGCCAGTAACCGTTGGAAAAATGTGCCCGAAAGGGGTTACTGCGTACCAACAAACTAACCATGATGATCGGCTCTTGAAACCGTTAATTCGTGATGATGCCTCACTAAAGGGTACTAAAGAAGGCTTTCGTGAAGCAACATGGGATGAAGCCTACAGCCTAATTGCGAAAAAGTTTGCTGAACTTCAGAGCAAGTACGGAAAAGATAGTTTATCTGTCTTCAGTGGTGTATCAATGACCAATGAAAAATGTTATTTAACTGGGAAGTTTGCTAGGGTTGCGATGCAAACTCGCTATATCGACTATAATGGCCGTTTCTGTATGTCGAGTGCAGCTGGTGGCTTCCTCCGCTCTTTTGGTGTTGACCGCGGTTCAACATTACCTTGGACAGATCTTCATGAAACAGATTGTTTGTTTATTGCAGGCAGTAATACAGCAGAGTGTCACCCAACTTCGATGTTCCGAGTGTGGGCAGTACAGGAAAGAGGAGGCTACTTAATTGTGGCAGACCCTCGTGAAACACCAATTGCCAGAAGAGCAGATGTGCACCTAGATTTAAGACCAGGAACAGACCTTGCGCTTGCAAACGGAATATTAAATTTACTAATTCAAAACGGCTATGCTGATGAAGATTTTGTAAATAATCATACAAATGGCTTTGAAGAAACTAAAGAATTAGTAAAAGAATTTACACCAGAATATACAAGTGAAATTACTGGCGTTGCACCTGAAAAGATCATTCGGGCCGCTGAAATTTACGGAAAATCTCCAAATGCTGTTGTGATGTTTGCCCGTGGGATCGAGCAGCAGCATAAAGGGGTCGATAACGTATCGGCTTACACCAACATGGCGTTAGTAACTGGAAAAATTGGCCGTCCAAAATCAGGGGTTGCCACTTTTACGGGTCAAGGAAACGGTCAAGGCGGCCGTGAACATGGTCAAAAGTCAGACTTACTTCCGGGTTACCGTAAACTTACGAATCCGAAGCATGTTGAGGAAGTATGCCAGGTTTGGGGAATTACTCCAGAAGAAATGCCGCAGCCAGGTGTGTCTGCTTACGAAATGTTTGAATTAATGGAACAAAAAACAATCCGAGCCATGTATTTACTTTGTTCTAATCCAGCAGTATCTGCACCAAACTTAAACTTTGTCCGTAAAGCTATGAAGGGTTTAGATTTCATGGTTTGTGCAGATTTCTATCTTTCTGAATCTGCTGAATTTGCCGATGTTATACTTCCAACAGTTACATGGTCAGAAGATGAAGGAACAGTTACAAATCTAGAAGGACGGATCATAAAAATCAATAAAGCTCAAGAGCCGCTTGGTGAATCAAAGCCTGATTGGCAGATTCAAGTAGAGCTTGCAGAATATCTTGGAAGAGGAAAATATTTCTCTCATTTGAAAACAGCTAGAGACGTAGCCGACGAATTCCGTTTAGCTTCTAAGGGTGGCTACGCTGATTATTACGGAGCCACATGGGATAAAATTGACAAGCAAGACGGTGTCTTCTGGCCTTGTAAAGATGAAAAGGACGAAGGAACACCACATATGTTCTTAGATAAAAAGTTCTATCATCCAGATGGGAAAGCTAAAATTTGTGCACTTCCATACCGTCCACCCGCTGAAGAGCCGGATCAAGAATATCCATTGCGCTTAACCACCGGACGTGTCGTCTACCATTATCTTTCTGGGAATCAAACTCGCCGGATTCAGTTTTTACGAGATATGTGCCCAGAGCCATACGTAGAAGTACATCCGGAAACAGCAGCAAAATATAATATTGCACATGAAGAATTTGTTCGCCTTTTTACCCGTAGAGGTGAGGCTGAATATAAAGTGAAAATTACGGAAGCGATTCGAAAAGATACCGTATTTGTACCCTACCATTTTGGTCACGATAAATCTATTAATCTATTAACAATTGCCGCGCTTGACCCGATGTCACGGATGCCGGAATTCAAAGCATGTGCAGCCCAGATAGAAAAACTAGAAATGAAGAAGGTGCAGTAAATGAAAAAGAGGCTATATCTTGAACTTGAAAACTGTATAGGGTGCCGTTCTTGTTTAGCGGCTTGTACACAGTGCGGTGGGCATGAGGAACGTAACCGTAACTATGTTTACGACGTTAACCCGCTTGTTAACCGTCAAACCATGCCTCTTATGTGCCTTCATTGTGTGAATCCGGCTTGTGCAAGAAGCTGTCCGGCGCAGGCAATCCAAATTCACGAAACAGGAGCGGTGCTTTCGGCGCTTGTTGAAAAATGTATTGGCTGTCAAAACTGTACGATTGCTTGCCCATATGGAATTCCAAAGTTTGATACAGAGCAAAATTTAATGTACAAGTGCGACCTATGTATTGACCGTACTAAGGATGGCATCCCGCCAATGTGCGCGAGCGTTTGCCCGTCTAATACTTTGCAATGGCTGACAGATGAAGAAATTGAAGCCAAACAAAAGCAATTTAACCTTGATAACGGTAAGTGGGTAACAAGTATGCCTTACTTAGAAGGCGAAACGAATGTAAAAGTGAATCTTCCTGGTATCCTGCAGGGCGTCACTAAATTGTTTTAGGAGGGATTCGCATGACCGATAAAAATAATAAAATCCCGTTCAATGAAGATAATTACACACATAATATAAACCGTAATAATGAAAGAAAGCTTGACCGTCGCGGCTTTATGAAAACACTAGTGGGTGCGGCAGGAGTATTTGCTGTTTCCTCACTTCCGTGGGGGGCCTTGGCTGCGAAAGAATTATCGGGATTGGGAGATAAAAAATATCCAAAGCAAAAAATTACCGATGTCAAAGCGCTGCCAGTCGGAGACGCAGTTGACTTTGCCTTTCCGGGTGAGCATGACAGTGCGATTTTAATTAGATTATCGGAAACTAAATATGTAGCATACCAAAATGCCTGCACCCACCTAAGATGCCCTGTGTTTTGGAAAAAGAATGAGGGTGAAATGCTGTGTCCTTGCCATCACGGAAAATTCGATGTGGAAACAGGTGCACCGATTGCTGGCCCACCGCGTCGTCCGCTTCCTGAAATTTATGTAAAGGTTGAAAATGATGCAGTATATGCAGTAGGGGTGAAACGTTATGAAGCGTAGTTATCTTCCTGTTGCGTTACTACTTGCGGTGTTGATGTTAAATATTATTTTCACTCAATATATGGTCCATCAATATTTCTATGAAAATTATACAAATACCATCATCGCTGCGATCATTAATGTTATTTTATTTCCAGTCGCATTCCTTATCTATAAAAAAGGTGTGAATGTCCATGACTAGCGAGACCTATATTGATTTTTGTTTTGTCCGTCCAGAAGCTGGTGATTTTTCCGCAGAAATTGATGAGTTATTGAAGAACACCTTTGCGAAAAAACGGTTGAATTGGTTTCTTGAAAAAAAATCAATCGATGGTGCGGAAATGGTCATTGCGGAATTAAAGGGAATGAGTGACTGGAGCTCGGAGGAAGAAACGATTCAATTCATCGAAGAAAACGCCGGCGACAAGTTTTGGGAGTATTTGCAGGGCTATAAGATGTTCATCTATCCGGTGAAGAGAGGGTGTAACAGCTGTGGAACTCATTAAATTAGAAGACTTGAATACTTTTGTTGGTGGTCCGGTTGCGATTGCTATTCAAGATGGGGATGGTGGAGACCAGGCCCCTATCGTAAAGAAAACCATAAAAAAGGTACAGATTTGTCCAGATAAAACCCATATTCGCTTATATTTTGATGATTTTTATTTTCTTGCTGTACCGCTAAATAGTCGAGTCAGTCAGTCGGAAGGATATTGGTCGGCTTTTGATTCGGAGAGCGGCTTAACGTATACTGTAAAAAAGGTCCAGGTCTTCTAACAAGAACCTGCCTTTTTTATAGGAAAAAAACTTGAAAATTTGGAGGGGCGAAATGGATGTCTTAAATTCAAAACAGCAAATTAGCTCTTATATTATTAATTCCCAAGAGGAAGAGATAAAAAGAATCGCCCTAGAGCTTCACGAAGGGGTGGGACAAAATTTATATAGCATTTTAACAGGCTTGCAGTTTATTGAAGCTAGTGAAAAAGAGCCGGAGATGAAAAATTATGTCCGCGAAATGTCGCAGTTAATTGAAAAGACCATCCAAGAAATTAGGCTGCTTTCTGTTGAATTACACCCCCCTACCCTTACCACACTTGGTTTACTGCCGGCCATGAAGAGCTATATTAAGTTATATACATCCACATTTGGAATCCTTGTCGATTTAGAGTCATCAGGAAAAGAAAAGTGGATTTCTGAAAAAAATCGAATCACAGTTTTTCGAGTATGCCAGGAAGCACTTGCTAATATTGCCAAGTATGCCGATACCTCCAATGCGAAAATAAATTTTATTTGGTCCGAATCAGAACTGATCATTTCCATTGATGATTTCGGTAAAGGGTTCCAACCGGACGAAACGGATTTCAATCATCCATCATCAGGTCTTGCGGCCATGAAAGAACGAATGCTTCTAACTGGCGGACAGTGTCACATTTCCTCTAAAATAGGAGAAGGAACATCGATAGTGCTATCCCTTCCGTTAGTAAGTAGGGAGTAAAGGGGCGTTAAGAGTGATAAAGATCTTGTTGGTTGATGATCATGCCGTAGTTAGAATGGGTTTGAAAATGCTGTTGAACACAAATCCGGAAATGGAAGTAATTGGTGAAGCGTCAGAGGGTAACGAAGGAATCAAAAAGGCATTAAAGCTAAAACCTGATGTGGTAGTTATGGATTTAAGCATGCCGCATGGAAAAGACGGATTATCTGCAACGACCGAATTAAAAAAGCTAAAGCCAGAAATAAACATCTTGATTCTCACGATGCATGACGATGAGGAATACCTTTTTCGAGCCATTCAAGGGGGAGCATCAGGTTGCATTTTAAAAAGCGCCCCACATGACGAATTAATGTCAGCGATTGAATCTGTTGCTAACGGGGATGCCTATCTTCATCCATCAGCAACGAAGCGGTTAATGGAGGAATATTTGGGCAGCGTTAAACAAGATGGAAATGATACGTACAATTTATTATCAGACCGGGAGAAGGAAGTTCTCACATTGATTGCAAAGGGGTATTCCAATAAGGAAATAGCAGTACAACTGGTCATAAGTGTTAAAACGGTTGAGACCCATAAAGGAAACTTGATGGAAAAACTACAGATGAAAACCAGACCTGAGTTAGTGGAATATGCCGTTAGAAAAGGTTTATTAGGTTATGGTATCTAAGGAGAATTACATGGGATGAAAGAGATTAAGGAAATGCGAGCGGTTACCCTGATGTGCGACCAGCTGATGGAGAAGGTTGGGTGTGAATTTGTTGCCCTAGCTATGCAAAATGAAGTAGGCCCGGATGTTAGGTGGCATTATGCAAGCGGCAACTTGAACGATAAATACAAACGAATATCCGTCCGTTTCGGAAAAGGGATTGCTGGAAAAATCATCTCAAGCGGCAGTCCAATGATGATGACAGATTTTCCTAAAGGAGTGATCGGTAAAGTGACCGACCATCCAATCATGCTTGCTGAAAAACTTGTTTCTACCTATGCCGTCCCATTATTTTTCAATGCTATTCCCAAAGGAGTTTTGCTTATAGGGAATAGAAAAACCACTACGTTTTCTGAAGAGGATCAACAGCGGGTAAGAGAGACCGGTCAAGCCCTGGAACAGATATTAAAGGCTCAGATACTATGAAAGGCGCAGGTGGATACTAATGGAAAAGGAAATGGACCAGCCTGCAAACAATCTTGCAAACCTTGAGTTAGAATTAAAAAAGTCATTGCAAGAATTGGTAGATATAAAGTTTGCGCTCGATGAATCATCTATCGTTGCCATCACAGATTCTCGGGGCGTCATTACATATGTAAATGATCAATTTTGTTATATCTCGAAATATTCAAGAGATGAGCTGCTGGGACAAGATCATCGAATTGTGAATTCCAATTTCCATTCAAAAGAATTTTTTAAAAACATGTGGAGGTCCATTGGGGCTGGTGAAGTTTGGAAAGGTGAAATCTGTAATAGGGCGAAAGATGGTACTTTTTATTGGATGGATACCACAATTGTTCCTTTTTTAAATGAAAAAGGTAAACCGTACCAATACTTAGCGATTCGCTATGAAATCACTGAGCGAAAGCGAGTTGAACGAGAACTTCAGAAAATGATGACAACCATCATCAATGTTCAAGAAGACGAACGAAAGCGCTTGTCACGAAACTTACACGATGGGATCGGTCAAAATCTTTATAGCCATTTGATTACCATCAATCGCCTTCTAGCGGAAATGGACCATCCACTTTTGCAGCAGATGCAAAAGGAAGCCACCCAATTAATTGAAGAAATCCGTGAAATCTCATGGGAGCTGCGGCCGTCCGTGCTGGATGACCTAGGTTTAGTTCCGGCGATCCGCTCATTTCTTTCCCGTTATTCTGATCATTATCATATTGATGTCTATTTTGAATGTGTGTTAAATCGTCGCTTAAACATCCGCATTGAGCTGACGATTTACCGAATTATTCAGGAGGCACTAACAAATATCCGGAAATACGCGGAAGTCAGTGAAGCAACTGTCACGATTAGAGAGTTGGATGATGTAGTCAGAGTGATGATTGAAGATAAAGGGAGGGGGTTTGATTTTAAAAATCAATCCCTTGGTGTAGGTTTGTTCAGTATGGATGAGCGTGCTCGTTCTGTCGGCGGAGAACTATTGATAAGCTCCTCACCAGGGCAGGGAACCAAACTTATCTTAGAAGTACCCAATTCCATTTCTGAATAAAAAAGAACCAAGCGTTTTTTGCGCTTGGTTCTTTACTTTAAATTTTAAATGAACTCTTTAAGGAAACAATCCGATTAAATACAAGTTTATCGACTGTTGTATGTTTTGGATCGACGTTGAAGTAGCCGTGTCTAAACAATTGGAATTTTTCCTGTGGTCTGCTTTCCTTCATGTTTGGCTCCACGAAGCCTTGTAGCACCTCGATTGAATTCGGATTCACATTTTCAAGGAAGGACTTTTCAACTCCGTCAGCATCTTCTGCTGTATCCAAAATAAGCGGTTCATAAAGTCGGAATTCTGCTGGAACTGCGTGGGCAGCTTCGACCCAATGAATCGTGCCCTTTACTTTTCTTCCCGTAAAGCCTGTACCGCTTTTTGTTTCCGGGTCATAGGTGCAGCGTAGTTCAACGACATTACCATTTGGGTCTTTGACTACTTCTTCACATTTAATGAAATAGGCATTTTTAAGGCGGACCTCATTGCCTGGGAACAGACGGAAGTACTTTTTCGGTGGTTCTTCCATAAAATCATCTTGTTCAATATAAATTTCACGGGAGAATGGAATTTTCCGTGAGCCCATTTCAGGATTTTCTGGATTAACTTCCGCATCCAGCAATTCAATTTGGCCTTCTGGATAATTCGTAATCACAACTTTTAATGGGTTGATGACTCCCATCGTCCGTGGTGCTTTTAATTTCAAATCTTCCCTTACAAAATGTTCAAGCATTTGCGAATCAACTGCGCCTGAACCCTTATGAACTCCGGTTTCACTGACAAACGCACGGATCGATTCTGGTGTGAACCCTTTTCGTCTCATTCCGGAAATCGTCGGCATACGCGGATCATCCCAGCCATCAACAAATCCTTCGTCAACCAGTTGTTTAAGCTTTCGTTTGCTCATCACTGTATTGGTTACATTTAAGCGGCCAAATTCTATTTGTTGCGGGACACTCTCCATTTCGCAGTGTTCAACAATCCAATTATAAAGGGGACGTTGGTCCTCAAACTCAATCGTACAGATCGAATGGGTTACCCCTTCAATCGCATCTTCGAGTGGATGAGCAAAGGCATACATCGGATAAATGCACCATTTATCACCTGTATTATGATGGGTCGCATGTGCAATACGGTAAATAACGGGATCACGTAAATTGATATTTGGTGAGGACATATCAATCTTTGCCCGCAAGACTTTTTGACCGTTATCGTACATTCCACTTCTCATTTTTTCAAATAACTCTAAATTTTCTTCAATGGAGCGATCGCGATAGGGGCTATTCTTCCCAGGCGCAGTAAGTGTTCCACGGTATTCGCGAATTTCGTCTGCTGATAGGTCATCAACATATGCCAATCCTTTATTGATTAATAAAACCGCGCGTTTATACATCTCTTCAAAATAATTAGAAGCAAATAATAAGTTATCCCATTCAAAACCTAACCATTTTACATCCTCTTTGATCGAGTTTACATATTCAATATCTTCTTTTAACGGATTGGTATCATCAAAACGTAAATTGGTCAGTCCGTTAAACTCATCGGCTAAGCCGAAATTGATTAAGATCGATTTTGCATGTCCAATATGTAAATAACCATTAGGCTCCGGCGGGAACCGAGTGACGATTTTGCTGTGCTTTCCGGATTCTAAGTCTTTTATCATAATATCTTTAATAAAATTTGAATTGTGATTGTCCACCCTTTTCAACCTCTTTCATCTTACTTCCTATATTATAAATAACATAAATACTGATATTTTTCCATTGTTCCCAACAATTCAGCTGAAAAACACAGTTGAAAAGGAATATTTACTCATTTTTTTGGTTGTTGGAATTGGAAAGTATAGTGGAAAAAGACTACAATGGTTTTTTGAAGATCTATATGAGAGGTGAAATTCAATGATAAACTTTGGTACAGTTGGAACAGGATGGATTACAGAATCCTTTATCCAAGCGGCACAGCTTAGCGGGCAGTTGCAATTAACTAGTGTCTATTCTAGAACCGAGGATAAAGCAAAACAATTAGCTGATACATATAATGCATCCTATTTTTATACAGACCTCGAGGAGATGGCGAGAAGTTCAGAAATAGAAGCTGTATACATAGCATCACCCAATTCTGTACACTTTGAACAAACCCTAACATTTTTGAAAAATAAAAAACATGTCATCTGTGAAAAACCGATTTTTTCAACTAGCGCAGAGTTGGCAAAGGCCTACCAGACTGCGGAGGAAAATGGTGTTTATTTATTTGAAGCGATTCGTAATATTCATACCCCTAATTTCAACATCTTAAAGGACAATCTCCATCTGGTCGGAGAGCTCCGAAGCACGATGTTACCTTACATGAAATATTCCTCCCGCTATGATTTATTTTTACAAGGGGAGGAACCGAATATTTTCTCTGCTAAGTATTCCGGTGGTGCGCTTGTAGATTTAGGTGTCTATCCGCTCTATTTAGCGGTCGGATTGTTTGGGGAACCGAAGCAAGTAAACTATCATCCGGTTTTCCTTCGCAGCGGTGTAGATGGAAGCGGGACCCTTGTCTTAACATATGATAAGTTTGTTTGTACAATCCTCTGTTCGAAAATATCTCATTCGGAATTACCTTGTGAAATCCACGGGGAAAAGGGAACCTTTGTCCTTGAAGACGCGGCTCCGATTTCAAACATCACTCTCGTTGACAACCGTGGATTAGAGCGCGAAATCTTGGGTGTTGAACTTGAAGAACAAAACATGGTTTATGAATGTACGAATATAGCCAGGATTATTGAAACGAAAAATGATCAAGAATATCAGCAATTAAAAAGCTGGAGTGAAATAGTCCTCCGAATCACTGAAGAAGCAAGGAAACAAAATAACATTATATTTGATAAAGAAAAGTGAAAACAAGGCCAGGGGATGTAGTCCCTTGGCCTTGTTTTATGAAGACCCATTGATATTACTCTGTTTTTGAAAGGCGTTAAGTTGCTCCATGGCTTATTTGTCAATTTTGAAACAGGTAATGTGAACTATTTATGAAATCAATATTCTCAATGACTTTTATCACATGCCATGATTTGTTAGTTCATTATAGTTGAGGTAGTAAGATTGGAGGAAACGTAATGAAATCAAAGGCATGGTATCATAAACAGTTGAAACGTAAGCCTGTCCAAATTACCAGATATACCGTTCAGGGCTTATTTTTATTGTTTTTACTATATGTAGGTCTGCAATTCTATCAATTTTATTTGCATTTTGAAACACTCGGAAAAACTCCTTTTGTTGAAAGGCCATCTGCGGTTGAAGGCTTTTTGCCTATTAGTGGGCTAGTCGCTTTAAAAGTTTGGCTGACGAGTGGTGATTTCGATGTCATTCATCCGGCTGGCCTTGTCCTCATCGCGTTTTTCGTTGGGGCGGGACTCATCCTTCGTAAATCTTTTTGCAGCTGGATTTGTCCTGTTGGTACTGCGAATGAATTGATTGCTTGGGTTGGCAGGAAGATTTTTAAAAGGAATTTTGAAATTCCACAATGGTTATCCTGGCTATTAACCCCTATTAAATACCTATTAATGCTATTTTTTGTACTTATGGTTGTTCAAATGGATGTCTTTACAGCGAAAAGCTTTCTTGAGGAACCATATAATAAGGTTTCTGATGTAAAAATGCTTCTAATGTTCGTAAATCTTGGAGGCTTCGCCTTGAAGTTTATAATTGTAATCTTCATCTTGTCGTTATTCTTTAGAAACTTTTGGTGTCGATTCCTGTGCCCGTACGGTGCATTGATTGGTCTAGGCAGCATCTTTAGAATTACCAAAATCGAACGAAATGAAGATACTTGCACGAACTGCGAAATGTGTACAAAGGTATGTCCGCAAAGATTAAAGGTTCACAAAGTAGAAAAGGTAAATTCCCTTAATTGTTCCGCTTGTATGTCCTGTGTGGAGGCCTGCCCTATCAAAGACACACTCAATTTGACGGTTGCTCGCAAAAGGGTAAATAAATGGTTTGTTCCAGTCACCTTTTTCGTGTTATTTTTTGTAATTATTACTTTTGCAAAAATAACCGGTCACTGGGATTCAATTATTTCCTATGAAGAATGGAAGCAACTAATCCCGGAAGTAAAAAACATAAAATAATTGATTCATAGCAGCTGACATCAGTTGCTATTTTTTTCTAAGAAGATGTTAAAAAGCAATAAGTAAGAAAAAATCAAAAAGTTCAAAAAGTATTCATTGTACGACTTAGGTTCGTATTAGTATCATGAAACTAGATGGAATTTTTGGTATTTTAAGGGAGGACTTGCAAATGGCAAAAGCAATTAATGAATATTCTTTAACAGACCTCATGAATAGAATTGAAGAAATATTTAATGAAAATCCCGGCCCGATTCAAGGCTTTGAATCCATTGTTCAATACGATATTCACGGAGATGCCGAAGGGACCTATCAGCACTTTTTTCATGATGGAAAATTAACGATTAAGGAAGGAGTAGAAGCTACTCCAGTAGTTACGATGCAGATGTCATATGATAATTTCAAAAAATCCTTATTAGGTAAGCTAAACGGATCGGTGGCTTTATTGACAGGAAAAGTCAAGGTAAAGGGGGATATCAGCACAGGCTTTAAAATTGAAAGCATTGTGAAGAAGTATAAAATTAAAGAACAGTTGTAATTGTAAACACCGTTATTTTGGTTCATCCAAATAGCGGTGTTTTTTAGTATGAGGTTAAACACATAGCCCACAACTCATCATATAAATATAGAAAACTAAAATGGGTGAGTTATGATGTTTGGTACAAACAGAGAATTAATAAACTGGATTATACCGTACCTCCCAATTGGGGCAGAACTGGAATATCGAGATAAACAAGCCATCCTTCAATATATGGATATCGATCGTGATGGATTACCTGAAATCTTTGGGGTGTATCGTCTTAACCGAAAGCCCTATTTATTTGTGCTTAAAAATTACAATGGTCATTTTATATATTATTATCCAATTCCTCCTGAAGTGGAGAAAAAAGCAGTCCAAGCGCTTTACGATTATAGAGAGACAAGGGCCGTTTACCTTTTCCCTGTTGTAAGAAAGGAAATAGGGGGAAACAAGTGGGGCTATATGGATGCAAAAGGGAAAATGGTTCTTCCTGAAAACTTCGATCGTGCGGAGGATTTTCAAGAAAATGATTTAGCTATTGTTGGTTTAATGGATAAATCAGGAGTGATCGATGACAAAGGGTATTTTATAGTAAAACCTAAATACGACACGATTGATCCTTTTTCCGAAGGACGGGCCGTTGTCAACGACCTTCGAGGATTTAAGGTGATAGATGAGAGTGGCAAAGAAATCACGGAAAAGGCATATTCGATCATTGTTGGAGAGTATAAGGAAGGACGTGTACGAGCGGTCGAAATAGACGAACATGGACAGTATTTATATGGTTATTTGAATAAACGCGGGAAAGGAGTTATTCCGATAATCTATGAAACTGCCAGTGATTTTGTCCAGGGGAAAGCGATTGTAAAAACAAAAGAAGGTAGGTTTCAACTAATCAACCTGACCGGAACGGTTATTCAAACGTACCATTTTCCATATGTAGGGAATTATGGCGAAGGTCTGCTCTCCGTTAAGAAAGTTAATGAAGGAAAGATTGGATATATCGATGAACAGGGGAAAATAGTCATAGAACCTCAATTTTCAAATGGAGAGACATTTCATAATGGGCGAGCGATTGTCAGTTTATCAGAGAATAATAACGACCGCTATGGTGTGATTGATCGAACGGGCCATTTTGTGATAAAGACAAACTATAATCAAATCTTATATCTTGATGAGGGACGCTTTGCCATCGGAAAGGAGCTGGATCCAAAACAGCCTTGTATAAGATCCATTTACGCGTTAGCAGATTCAGGGGGTCAAATCCTCACGGGTTTTATATTTACTGTGATCAATAAATTTCAGGACGGTCTTGCTTCAGTCTCCGATGATCAGCATACTTACTTTATCGACAAACACGGAAAGAGAAACGAACATCTGCCGATGGTCAGTGGCAGCGGCTCGCTTAGCTTTGAGAAAACACTAATTAAGGGCCATATTGACGACCGCCTCCTCTATTTTAATCGAACCGGAGAGTTACTCTGGAAACAAGCAAGGATATTGCCCCTAAATAACCAATATTCTGTAGTTGAGCATAAATACAAACCGAATAAGGATTATTTGGTCTACTATCCACAGATTAATGGAATGGAAAATTCTGAACGTATAAATCGAGCTTTAAAAGAATTAGCGGGTGTAAAACCCGTTCCCGCACACACACAGTTGGTATCGAATTATACGGGTGATTATGAGATTCCTTTTTATCAAAAAAATTTACTGGTCATCAAAATGACAGGGTATGACTACCCGTTTTGTGCGGCACACGGAATGCCGGTGGAAAGATATGCTCATATTAACCTGAAGACTGGATCCATGTATCAATTAAAAGACCTTTTTAAGTCTGGAAGCTCTTATGTGAAAATAATCAGTGATAGGATTGGCGCTCAAATTAAAAATAGTGAGAAATATGCTTCTTACCTATTTCCTGATGAATACCATGGCATAAAGGCGGATCAACCATATTTTATTAGTGAGGCAGGACTGAATATCTACTTTCTTCCATATGAAATCGCAGCATTTGCCGCAGGTTTTCCTACCTTTACCCTTCCGTTTGACGATTTAACAGATATCATTAATACGAACAGTGAATTTTGGAAATCGTTTCATTGAAGAGGCAGGTATTAGTCCTGTCTTTTTTAATGGAATCTAATGAAAAAGGATACAAAGATATGAAATAATGGTAACAACCGTTGGAATAAAGTCTAGGGAGTGAATTGTAATGAAGATTTTTGATGTTTCTAGAAAGCTAAACAATGGAATGCCCGTTTGGCCGGGTGATACTGCTTTTCAATATGAGGTTTCGTGGCCAATGGAGGAAAGCGGCTCTGTTAATGTGGGCAGGCTCGAATTAAGTACCCATACGGGAACACATGTGGATGCTCCGTTTCATTTTGATAATGAAGGGAAAAAAATCATTGATCTGGACCTTAATCTATACATCGGTCCTGCGAAAGTAATAGATGTGATTGGAAAAGAAAGCATTGGTGTGGGTGATTTAATAGGAGTAGAGCTTGATGGCTGCAAACGGGTGTTATTTAGAACCCTTGCGTGGGAAAATCCCAATGAATTCCCTGAGAGGATTCCACATATTGAGCCAAATTTAGCCCCATTTTTAGGGAGCAAGGGAATTAAACTGATTGGCTTGGATGTTCCATCCGTCGATCCAATTGACAGCAAGGAACTGCCAGCCCATCAAAGCTTGAATGAACATGGCATTCACATTCTCGAGTCACTTATGTTAGATGAAATCGAACCTGGCGATTACGAACTCATTGCCCTGCCACTCCCACTAGTCGAAGGAGACGGCAGCCCCGTTCGCGCAGTGCTACGTAAGTAGTAGATTTGGTGTCAGGCACCAAAATGGATTATGGATTAAAAAAGAAGCGTGAATCTCGATTCACGCTTTTTCGCTTTAAGTTTGTTTCCTGCGAATAATCAACCAGTAACTCCCAAGTCCGAAGATAAAAAATAAACCAACTAAAACAGGAATAACATAATTTTTCCAGGAGGGCTGATCATCCTTTTCTTGAATAAGAGTGGATGCGGCATGCTCCCTTTGTGTTGTCGTCTTTTTATTTGCTGCTATAATTTTATGACTATCTGAATTTAAGGTAACTATTTGAGCTGTTTGGCTTAATCTCGGATTATTTTGAGGAGAAGATACTTCTGATTGAAAATCGGCAAAGACATTCGTTCCTAATAAAAAAAACAACAGTGATGCGATAAGAGAAATCTTATTAAACACCATTATCAACTCCACTATATTGAAATCTTCCTGTTGTCATTCTATCACCGTTTCCTTAAGGGGATATCAAATTGAAGGCAATGTTCACAAAGGTTTCAAAATTATGATCTTCTTGAAAGATTCCACCGTCATCCAAAAGATAGACCTCAGTGGAATGCGATATGAATAGCCCAAACTAAAACTTGATATAAATCAATTTCATTAGAATCCTATGGTGATAAACTAATTATAATCTGAAATTCTTAATAAAAGGGGACGAGAATAATGTTTGAAATCGTTAATAAAAAAGCAGTCATGGATATCCGGGAGCGAATTGCAAAAGGTGAACATCCACGCCGAGAAATAATGAATTTTGTAAAGGCTGCACCAGTAGGTACTATATTTGAAATTCACTTGCCACATCGAGGGGAGCCGCTTATTGCCAGTTTACAATCATTTGGAATGAATGTAATTGTCAATGAACTTGAACCCATGCATTTTAGACTTATGGCAATAAAGCTAGATGAAATTAACTAATGACTTTATAGTATCTGTTTTGATCCATCTTTGAAGTGATTTGCATTTCTTGATGTAAATCAATGTGAATGAGAATGATTCGCATTACAATTAAAGAAAAACAAGAGGTGATTGAATCATGAATGCAGCTTGTTTAATTGTCTATGCAAGTATGACGGGAAATACAGAAGAAATTGCTTGTCATATAGGAAAAGGTATTGAAGAAGCGGGTTTAACTGTTGTTATAAAAGATATTTTAGAAATAGACGTGGAAGAACTTCGGAACTATGATGCCATTCTTTTAGGCGCCTACACTTGGGGAAATGGCGATCTTCCAGATGAGTTTCTCGATTTTTATCATGAAATGGATTCATTAAATTTAACAGGAAAAGTGGCTGCCGCATTCGGCTCATGTGACTCTTCGTATGAGCATTGGGGCAGGGCCGTTGAAATTTTAACTGAAAAATTAGTGGAATTGGGTGCGGATGTTGTTCTTGATGGTTTAAAGATTGACCTCGTACCAACAACTGCAGAAATAGAACAATGTATTGGATTTGGCAAATTATTTGTAGAAAAATCATTTCTAAAATGAAAGGGGTTCTGCTCTAATGAGTATTATTGAATTGGCATTAAACGAGGTCGCTTGCTCAGGGTGTATTGGAAAGATTAAAAGAGAGATGCAAAGAACCAATGGGATTGAAAAAGTAAAGATATTATCAGGTAGTGGGAAAATAAAAATAAACTTTAACGAGAGTCTTATTCTATCGGAGGAAATCAATCGTAACCTTTATAAAATGACTCTTAGAACTTTTGATTAATGTACTGCTCAATGAGGGCAGTTTTTTTTGGAAATAAAAGTCTTTATTAAGAACTGAATATTCGTTAAAATGAAATTACAAACGCTTTACATCTTGTAAAAATCAAGGTAGGTGAAATAATGAGACTCTGTCTATTCCTGCTATTTGCTGGATTGCTGGATGCCGTTTTGACCCATTTTGGGATTGTTTCGGGTATTATTGAAGAGGGAAATCCGATGATGAAGCTTGTTATTGAAAAAAGTTGGTCCTATTTTTACATCATAAAAATCTTTCTGCCTCTTCTCTTGCTTGGTTTGTTTTACTTGCGTCCATTAAAAGGGTGGATTAAGACTCTTTTGGTTTCCACATGTGTTCTTTATCTCTCCGTCCTGGTTTATCATATGGTTTGGATTGCCCTCTATTTTAATTCTACATCATGACTATGACCCTCATTCACTAGACACTCCAAGGTAATTCAGTTAGTATCAATACGATATAGAAAGACAAATAATAAGTAAAATGATTTTTAATTAAAGGAGTTCAATATGTTAAATACCTTAAATCCCTTCTTGCAGGAAGCGTGGAATAAATCGGGATTTCAACAACCGACTTCCATTCAAGAGGCAGCTATTCCAATGATCCTTGAAGGCAAGAATTTAATTGCCGAGTCACCGACAGGTACCGGTAAAACGCTAGCTTATTTACTGCCATTATTAAATAAAATCGACCCTAGTTTACAATCCCTGCAAGCCGTTGTGTTAGCTTCCTCTCAAGAGTTGGTCATGCAGGTCTATCAAGAATTCCAAAAATGGTCGGAAGGCAGTGGAGTCAGAGGAACTTCAATTATTGGCGGGGCCAACATAAAACGCCAACTTGAAAAATTAAAAAAGCGTCCACATGTTATTTTTGCAACACCCGGGCGTTTGTTTGAAATGATCAAACAGAAAAAAGTAAAAATGCATGAAGTAAAATTGGTTGTTCTCGATGAGGGAGACCAGCTACTCATTCACGAGCATCTGAATACTGTCCAAAATATTGTAAAATCTACTATGAATGACCGCCAAGTTGTTTTGTTTTCTGCTACCATGAAACCAGCAACGGAAAAATTGGCTAAGGAAATGACGAAGGACCCAGAAGTTCTTCGCATCGAAAAGGATGAACTTGCTTCTTCAGGAGAAGTGGAACATATTTATTTTCTATGCGAGCCGAGAGATAAAATTAAACTCCTCGAAAAAATTACTCGCTTAGAAAATAGTAAATCGCTTGCGTTTATTAATGATATCGGCGAAATTGAGGTATTCAAGGAAAAATTACATTTTAAAGACCTATCGATTGGCATCCTCCATAGCGACATGAAAAAGCTCGAACGACAGGCTGCATTAAAGACGTTCCGTGATGGAAAAATGAATATGCTAATTGCTACCGATGTAGCGGCAAGAGGACTTGATATTCAAGGGGTTACCCATGTGGTCCATATCGATTCTCCAAAGGATATATCGCAATATGTGCACAGAGCGGGAAGAACAGGAAGAATGGGTGCAAATGGCGTTGTGATTTCACTTGTTACCGATCGGGAAGAACGAGAGCTGAAACAATATTGCCGTGAGTTAAATGTTCCTGTGCATAAAAGAGTGTTTTACAAAGGTCTGATTGCTGAAGAAGGACAAAGGGACCAGAAATTACGGAGATAATGTTAGGGTAGTGGATTTATTTTGAGGGAAAAGGCCATATCGCACAACGGTAGGGTCTTTTTGACTTTCATTTTAGGAAGAA